>DASXKI010000364.1:0-6935 GCA_036496945.1 Streptosporangiaceae bacterium
GCAGCGGCAGGCCGAACAGCTCGGCCACGATGATGGGCAGGTTGGCGGCCTCGTTGTACGTCGGCAGTACAACGGTCAGCGCAGCCGAGCACCAGGGCTCGGGCAGCTCGACCGCGTGCCCGATCATGGCACGTTCCCGTAGGGCCATACCGTGTCTCTACCTCCGGTATGCGTGCAGGCCGACCGGCACGGCCCGCTCTGCTGCAAAGAGTTTGTCATCAAGCCTCAGTGTTGGCGAGGGCAGTTTACCCAGCTACGTGATCTATCCACACTCACACTCGCCAACTTTGCCTGTTATGTGACGTATTTAGTCCGGCGCTTGGCCAGGTTCCGCAGTAGCGACCCCGTGGTGCCCGTGCTGGTCATGCCCGTGCTGGTCATGCCCGCCGTGGGCGTCGGCCGGACCGTTCATCATCCGCAGCATAGGCACGCCGCCTGTGCGCAGGAAGCGGACCACCAGGATCGCCGCTATCAGCAGGAAGACGATGTTGAGCCAGGTCGTGTAGTTCAGCGACACGCCTGCGCCCGTCACTGCCACCCGGGCGGTGGCGCGGCTCGGGACCAGCCCAAGACCGCCGAAAATGATCTCGACCAGGTAGCCGGCCGCCACCATGGCGGCGTAAAACGTCCCCAGGATGATCAGTGTCATCCTGGTGCCGTAGTACTTCCGGTAGATGTTCAGGATGGGCAGGATCAGCAGATCGGCGAAGATGAACGCCGTCACGCCGCCGAAGCTGATACCCGCCCGCCACAGCACGGCGGCGAGCGGCACATTACCCACCGAGCAGACAAAGCTCAGGATCGCCACGATCGGACCGATCACCGGACCCCACAACTTAGCTGCCAGCGGATGCCCGGCCAGGAAAAACACGCGCCAGAAGCTGTCTGGCACCCACGCACCGACACAGCCCGCGATCAGCAGGCCGACGACGACGTCCCGGATGATCGCCGTCCACTCCATGACGAACACGTGCGACACCGACGTCAGCCCGTCGCCGGACAGCAGCCTGCGATGTAGCGGCCGGCCCATGGCCACCGACATGTCCATCGCCGCGTGCCCCTCCATCGACCCGCTGAGACCGCGGTCAGCCTGCTCGCGCGCGGCGGTCAGCACCCGCTGCCGGACGAACATCCGGAACAGCACGGCCACCACGACGATCATGATGGGCCCGCCCACGAACTCGGCTGCCGTGAACTGCCAGCCCATCAGCAGCGCGAGCAGGATGCCAAGCTCGATGACGAGGTTCGTCGAGGCGATCTCGAAGGCCATCGCGGCCACGAAGCTGGCACCCTTGCGAAACAGTGACCTGGCCAGCGCGACGGCCGCATACGAGCAAGAGGAGGAGGCCGCGCCGAGGCCGGCCGCGACCGCCAGGGTCCGCGGCCTGTCGTTCCCGAGCAGGCGCGCCACGGCAACCTTAGGCACGAGGGCCTGGATGATGGCGGACAGCGTGAAGCCGAGTATCAGCGCCCAGGTGATCTGCCAGGTCATCGACCCGGCGACGGCTAGCGCATGGCCGATTGCGTGCATCCTGACAGTCTCCTCCGCATCGGCGGTGCGCGACCAGGCATCAGCGCATACCCCCTTAGGGTATCCAGCTGCGCAACTAACGTGGGCACCGGCGTCGGCCGACCGTAAACCTGAGTTGACCAATTGACTTTATAGGAATTATCTTTCAGAATGAGGACATGAGCAGCGCTCAGTTACGCGTCGCTTGGCATCGAGGAGTTCGTCCTGTCGGGGTACCCGCACCTGGAAGAGGCGTACTGGTTCGGCGAAGGCGTCCTCGCCGAGCTGCGGAGCCGCGGAGCGGCAGCGGCAGCGGATGATCTGTCCGGCCTGCTCGCCACTGCCTGAGCGCGGTCGAAGACCGCGGGGCGAACACGACCCCCGCCAGACGGGCTGCGCCGGCCGGGCTTCCACCTCCCGGCCGGCGCGGCCTCTTCCTGCCCTCGGTGCGCGCGTCGCCAAGGGCCTGAACGGCACCGAGCAGGCCCCTACTGCGAGTAGCCGGATCAGCCGGCTGGCCGCGGCGGCAATTGCCATAGCTGCCGGTACCAGGCCTTTTCTTCGTTATCGCAGCAATAAGCGGCGGACCACTCCGTTTGCCTTGAAGGCGGGCGCAGCGTCGGTCAGCATGTGCACATGTCGACTCCTGCGCCGCCTTCGTCCGTCCCGCCCCTATCGGGTCAGCCGCAGCCACATCAGTTGCCTCAGGTTCAGCACATCGTCCAGCTCATGCTCGAGAACCGGTCGTTCGACCACATGCTGGGATTCCTTTATCCCGGCAAGGCAGGACCGAACGGGCAGCCATTCGAAGGATTGCTCGGCACCGAGTCGAATAACGGCACCGACGGCAAGCCAGTCACGGTCTTCCAGATCGACGCCACCAGCCAGAACGCCTATTTCATGCCGGGCGCTAACCCGGGCGAGGGCTACGCCAACACCAACTCCCAGCTGTTCGGCAGGGGTAGCGCGCCGAGTCCGCCGGTCGCGACGAACGGCGGGTTCGTCACGAATTTCGATGCCGCCATCGCCTACGATCAGCGATCCGGTCGTACGGTCCTGGCGGGCACGACACCCAGCGACATCATGGGGATCTACCCTCCGTCGGCCTTGCCAGTCCTGTCCGGGCTGGCCAAGGGGTTCGCGGTGTGCGATCACTGGTACAGCTCGGTGCCGACGGAGACGTTCCCGAATCGCGCTTTCGCCTGTGCGGGCACCAGCCAGGGCCACATGAACGATGGCACGTCGTCGTACACGGTGCAGAGCATCTTCGGCCTGATGACGGCGCACAACCTGGCCTGGAAGATCTACGGCTACAACGCTGAGCCGCTGACCCGCGCCAACTACCCAGACACAACTAGCGCGCCCGAAACGTGCTTCGGCAAGTTCAAGGATTTCCAGGCGGACGCTGCGGCCGGGACGCTGCCCGCCTACTCGTTCCTCGAGCCGGACTGGGGATCAACCGGCAACAGTCAGCACCCCAACTACGACGTAGCACTCGGCGAGGTCCTGATCCAGCAGGTGTACGAGGCGCTGCGCGGCGGACCCGGCTGGAACCAGACTCTGCTGATCATTACCTACGACGAGCACGGCGGCTTGTACGACCACGTACCGCCGCCGTCGGGGGCTACGCCGCCGGATAACAGCGTCGGCGAGTTCGGGTTCGACTTCACCCGCTTCGGCGTCCGAGTGCCGGGGGTGCTCGTGTCGCCGCTGATCCCGGCGGGGACCGTCTACCGCCCGGCCGGGAGCACGCCCATCGACCACACCTCGGTGCTCAAAACCATCGAGACCCGCTGGGGCCTGCCCGCTCTGACCGCACGCGACGCCGCCGCACCCGACCTGGGCGGAGCGCTGACGCTGACAACGCCGCGCACCGATGATCCGCTCGCCGGCGTGGTCGCCCCCACCTCGACCGGCGCGAACCCGGCAGCGGCCGAGGTGTCTCATCTCCTGCAACTGCACGCGCTGCAGATCTCCAACCTCCAGGTGCCAGACGGGCGCCTGCGCAACGCGCCGCTGCTGGCCAACCAGCACAGCCCTGCGGACTTCGAGAACTACATCAACGCTCGGGCGAGCACCTGGAAGACGGCGCGGGCGGAGGGCGACGCGCCCGACGGCAGCACCTGACGGGTACGGACGGTCGGGGGCGACGCGCCCCGCGGCAGCAGCCGAGTGGCGCGGCCGGCGCGGCGTTTCAGCACGGGTGCCGCGGATTAGCCGGCGCCGCCGAACAGCCGTGCCTTGACCTGATTCTTGAGTACCTTTCCGATCCTGGACCTGGGCAGGTCAGGCCAGACCTCCACCTGCTTGGGCGCCTTGACGCTGCCAAGCCGGCCGTTGGCGAACGCGAGCATGTCGTCCGCTGAGATCACGCGGCCCGGGCGTGACTGGATGACCGCCACGACGCGCTCGCCCCACTCCGGATCCGGCAGCCCGACGACCGCGCAGTCCAGCACGGCCGGATGCTGGAGCAAGGCCTGCTCCACCTCGGCCGAGTAGACGTTGAACCCGCCCGTGACGATCATGTCCTTGGCGCGGTCCACGATGTACAGGTAGTTGTCTGCGTCCAGGTAGCCGATGTCGCCAGTGTGATGCCAGCCGGATCGCGACGCCTCGGCAGTCGCGGCCTCGTCCCGGTAGTAGCCCGCCATAACGAGCGGGCCGCGCACCACGATCTCGCCGCGCTCGCCAGGCGGCAGCAGCATGCCGTGATCGTCCATGATCGCGACCGTGGTGAGCGGCGTAGGCCGGCCAGCGGAGGCGTAGCGCTCCAGCGCGAGCGAGCCGTCGGGGCGCAGATGGTCCTTCGGTGCCATCGTCGAGATCATCATCGGCGCCTCGGTCTGCCCGAACATCTGCCCCAGCACGGGGCCGACCCGCCGCATGGCTTCCTCCAGCCGGTCGGGTGACATCGGAGCTGCGCCGTACCACAGGCACTGAAGCGAGGACAGGTCAGCGTCCGGCAGCGCCGGGTGGTCGAGCAGCATGTAGATCAGAGTTGGCGGCAGGAACGCGTGGGTCACCTGATGCTGCCCGACAAGCTCGAGGAACTCACCCAGGTCCGGTGCGGGCATGATGACGATCTCGCCGCCAAGCGCCATAATCGGGAAGCACAGGATGCCAGCGGCATGCGTCAGCGGGGCGAGCGCGAGGTAGACCGGACTGCCGTCGAAGGGGTAGCTCATCAGTGCCAGCGCGGTCATGGTCTCGATGTTGCGGCCGGTAAGCTGAACCCCCTTGGGCCGTCCGGTAGTGCCGCCGGTGCCGGCGATCATCACGACCTCGCCGGCCGGGCCGGGACCAGGCTGGAACGGGTCGGCGTCCAGGCCACCGAGCCAGTCCCGGAGGCTGGTCGCTATCGGGGCCTCCCCGTCCAGGCAGACGATGGTGGTGAGCTGGGGCAGGTCACCCGCGATGCGCTCGACGAGCGGGGCGAAAGCTCGCTGGAAGATCAGGCACGAGCAGTCCAGCAGGTCAAGCAACTCCCGGTTGTCAGCGGCCTCGTTCCCGGGATTAACAGGGCACCAGATCGCCCCGGCCCGCGCGATGCCGAATACGCAGCTGAACGCCACCGGATCGTTGCCGGACAACACGGCCACCTTGTCGCCTGGCCTGACGCCGGAGCGAGCCAGCGCCCGGCCGACCAGCCACGACAGCCGCTGTACCTCGGCATAGCTGCGGGTGCGCCCCGTCATGGTCAGGCAAGGCGCAGCCGGATTCAGGGACGCGCCTTTATCCAGGTAGTCGGTCAGCCGCATCGAACTTATGCCCCCCACGGCCGGCCTGTGGCCGGCTACGCGCTCGACGGAATCAGTGCTGCACGGTCAGGGACGGGCACTTCTCCCCGGCGATATGGCATCCGATCGCCTGATCGTGCGTCATGCCTATGTCGCCCGCTTGACAACTGTCAAGAGATATCGTGACGATTGGCTAAATAATTCGGGGTCATCTGTCAAGATCACCGGGAATCGGGCTGGCCAGCGCGGGGGTTACACTCAGCAAGCAGCGCAGCCGGGCGGACGTCACGGCGAGCGGGATCGCTTGAGCTGGACGCTCGAGTGGAGACACCGAGGTAGACCGTGGCTGACGGACATGACTGAGGTAGCCGCGCGGAACCGGGACAAGGTCGCGCGCCGGCAGGTCGACAAGTTCGCCGAGCGCCGATCCCAGCTTGCTGCCGCAGCCTTGCAGACTCTGGCCGAGCTTGGCTACGCCCGGACGAGCCTGCGGGACATCGCGCAGAACTCAGAGTTTTCTCATGGCGTGCTGCACTACTACTTCAGCGACAAGACCGAGCTCATCATGTGCTGCGTGCGGCAGTACAAGGCCGAGTGCGTGCGGCGCTACGACGGCATCGTGGCCTCGGCAGCGTCACCCGAGGAACTCGGGCGGGACTTCGGCGCCGTCATGGCCGGCACACTGCGCGACGAGGAAAAGATGCACCGCCTCTGGTACGACCTGCGCAACCAGAGCATGTTCGATAGCGCCTACCGGGCTGATGTCGACGAGATCGACCAGAGCCTGGAGCGGATGATCTGGCGGATCGTCAGCAAGTTCGCCGAGCTATCCGGCGCTCCGGTTACGCTGTCGCGCAGCGCCGCCTACGCGGTCTACGACGGGCTGTTCCAGCATGCGCTCAGCCGTCACCTGGCCGACGATCCCGATGCGGCCGACGTGCTCGAGCAGGACGTGCAGCGGCTGCTTTACTCACTGGTCCCGGCAACTGACTCTTAGCGGTTGCCTCGCCAGATGCGGCCAAAGGCGGGCGTCGGGCCGCCTGATCTGATCTACAGTGGGCTGCCATGGCGGCACGGTCCCTGAGCGAACTGGTAGCCCCGGACTGGGCCGAAGCCCTCGCGCCGGTCGAGCCGACGATCGGCGAGCTAGGTGCCTTCTTGCGGAGCGAGATCGCCGCTGACCGCAGCTACCTGCCGGCTGGCGACAAGATCCTGCGCGCGTTCCGGCAGCCGCTGGCCGACGTGCGCGTGCTGATCGTCGGCCAGGATCCGTACCCGACGCCGGGCAATCCCGTCGGTCTCAGCTTCTCGGTCGCGCCCGATGTGCAGCGGCTGCCCGGCAGCCTGGTCAACATCTTCAGGGAGTACACCGCCGATCTCAGGCAGCCGCGGCCGAGCACCGGTGACCTCACGCCGTGGAGCGAGCGCGGCGTCATGCTCCTCAACCGGGTCCTCACCGTGCAACCCGGGAAGCCAGGATCGCATCGAGGCAAAGGCTGGGAGCAGGTCACCGAGCAGGCGATCAAGGCCCTCGCCGCTCGCGGCGGGCCGCTCGTGGCCATCCTGTGGGGCAACGACGCGCGCAACCTCGCGCCGCTGCTGGGCAGTACGCCGAGCATTCAGTCGGCACATCCGAGCCCGATGTCGGCTGATCGAGGATTCTTCGGGTCGCGGCCGTTCAGCCGCGC
>DASXKI010000365.1:0-12519 GCA_036496945.1 Streptosporangiaceae bacterium
CACTGACGGTCATCATCTGGGATGCCTTCGTCACCTACGTCATCCTGCGCGTGATCAAGTTCTTCACGCCGCTGCGCATGACGGACGCTGAGCTGCAGGCCGGGGACGCCATGGTGCACGGCGAGGTCGCGTACCCGGAGGAGGAGCCGGACGAGGTCCCGGCCATGGTGGGCGATGGCACACCCGACGGGCAGGTGCATCACGACCAGATGGTCAATGACTGACGCAGGGCTGCAGAGGGGGTAGCTATCCGACCCCAGCCGGGCAGCCGCGGAGCCGTCGCGCTTCGTGGCTGCCCGGCACTCTGCTACCTCGGTGACCGCGCTACCTCAGTGGCCGCGCTACCTCGGTCCCCGCGCTACCTCAGTGGCCGCGGAAAGCCTCCTCGAGCCACCAGGAGCCGTGCTCCGCGGTGACCTTCGCGTCGATCACGATGGGCCGCGTCGGCTCCGACGTCAGCCACTCGCGAACAGGCTCAAGGTCACCGGGCGCGCGTACGGTCACCCCCGTGCAGCCATAGCCGCGCGCGATGGCGGCAATGTCCGCCGGCGGGAACCGCACGGTGTCAAGCGGATACCCGCCAGGTCCGAAGTGGTGGACCTCAGCGCCGTAGGCCTCGTCGTCGTAGACCACGATGACCATGGGCAGCGACAGCCGCACGGCAGTCTCCAGTTCGCTGATGCCCATCAGTGCGCCGCCGTCACCAAGCGCCGCGACCGTGAGCCGGTCCGGCCTGGCGATGGAGGAGCCGATCGCGGACGCAAGGCCGAGCCCGATGGACTGGTAGGCCTGGGTAAAGCAGAAGCCGTCCTGGTCGGGCACGGACAGGAACATGCTCGGGTAACCCATGAAGTTGCCGGAGTCCACGGCCACGATCCGTTCGGCCGGCAGCATGTCATCCAGCGCAATAGTCAGGGAACGGGGATCGATTCGTTCTCCGTCGCTCGTATCGTCGAACGGGACATCGCGCCAGCGGACCTCCGCAGCCAGCCGGTCCCGCAAGCCAGCCGACCGGTAGCCCGTGCCAGGCAGTTCTGCTGTGCCGGTGCCGTTCGGAAGAGGGCCGCCGGCCCGCGGCTCGTGCGCGAGCAGGGCGGCGACCCCGTTCGCTGTCAGCTCGACGTCGCCCACGACGCCGAGCTGCACCCGCCGGTGCCTGCCGAATGCCTTTGCGTCGCAGTCGACCTGGATCACGCGGGTGCCCGGCCCGATGAGGCTGCCATGCCGAGTCGTCCACGTGGTCAGCGAGCAGCCCCACGCCACGATCAGGTCGGCGGCGCCGATCAGCTCGGCCGTGATCGGTGACGCGAAGCCGCCGCTGACATCCAGGTCCCACGGACTACCGTGGAACAAGCCCTTGGCTGCGGCCGAGGTTGCCAGCAGCGCGCCGCAGCCGTCGGCCAGCTGCTCCAGGGCGGCCCCGGCGGCGGCACTCCGGGCGCCTCGCCCGGCGATGAACACCGGCCGGGCAGCCGCCGCCAGCGCAGCCGCTAGATCGGCGGCGTGCCGGTCCGACGGCGGCCGGGCAGCGACGCCGCCGGGCATCGGCGCACCGGGCCACGTGCACTGGCCCGCCTGGACGTCCAGGGGGAGGGCGAGCACGACTGTCCGCCTTTCGTCCCGGGCCAGCCGGTACGCCCGCACCGCGTCGTCGATGGCAAGACCCGGCGACAGCAGCCGGGCCGGTGTCGCCCCGGTCGCCGCGGTGAGGGCAGCGACGTCGATCCTGAAGTTCGACGTGACGGCGCTCGCGCTGACGTCCGCGGCCAGCACCAGCAGTGGTGTCCGGGCCTTGGCGGCCTCCGTGATCCCGGTCAGGGCGTTCGTCAGGCCGGGTCCCTGGTGCACGCTGAGGACGCCGGGTCGGCCGCTGAGCCTGGCCCAGGCGTCGGCCATGCTCGCCGCTCCGCATTCGTGTCGCGCTGCCACGAACCTGGCGCCATGCGCGATCAGCGCATTGGTGACGTGGAAGTTGCCGCTGCCGACGACGCCGAACACCGTGTCTGCGCCAAGGTTCGTGAGCGCTTTGGCGATCGCGTCGGTGACGAGCATCAGGACCTCTCAACGAGCGCCAGCACACGCGCCGGGCTGCCCGAGCCGCCGACGATCGGCAGCGGCCCGGCGAGCAGCACGGCTCCGGTGGGCGGCAATGCCGCGAGATTCTGCAGCTGCGTCAGCCCGTACTTGCCGGCGCCGAGCAAGGCAGAGTGGCAGGGGAATGGCGGGTCGAAGGAGTGCGCGGCGCCAGCATCGGTGCCGACCGTCTCGACGCCGATGCCAATAACGGGCGCCTCCTGTGCTAGCCAGCGCGCGCACTCGACGGAAACGCCGGGCGTGTGCGGGCCGGTCTCGCTGGCGTTGAGAAACTCCTGCTGACTCTGCGACCTGGCGTCCCAGCCCGTCCGGTACAGCAGCCAGCCGCCCGCCGGCAGCGGCCCGTGCTGCGACTCCCACTGCCTGATGTGGTCAGGCTCCAGCAGGAAGTCCGGGTCCGCCGCTGCCTCGGTGCTGAAGTCCAGCACCACGGCGGGCGCGATCAGGCTGGTCACCGGGACGCCGGAAATGTCATCGCGGTCGCGGCCGCTAATCCAGTGCACCGGCGCGTCGAAATGCGTGCCGGTGTGCTCGCCCATGCTGATGTCGTTCCAGTACCACGCCGGCCCGCGCTCGTCATACCGGCTGACCTCGTGCAACGTGAAGGGCACGGTGTTGGCGAACGGCGGCGGCAGCTGGATCACCGGGGTGGTGGACTCCAGTCTGGCGGTCAGGTCGATGACCTCGATCGCGGTGGACCGGATGGCAGCGATGAGCTGGTCGAGCACTCCCATGATCATCTCCAGTACGGCGGGCGGGCATGACGGGCAGGCACCAGCCTGCCGCAGCCAGGAGCGGCCGGGGAAGACCTCGTCGTAACGCCAGGAGAATCGTCACGCACAATAGGGGCATGACGAAGCCCGTAGCTAAGGCCGAGATCCTCGTAACCGACGATGGCGTGCCGATCGAGGCCGTCCACCTCGACGGCGATCGTGGCCTGGGCTTTGTGGTCGCGCATGGCTTCACTCTTAACTGGCGGCACCCGCATGTCTGGCGTGTGGCCAACCGGCTGAACCTGCATGGCGGCGTCGTGGCCTTCGACTTCCGTGGGCACGGCCGCTCCGGCGGAGCAACGACGCTCGGGGACAAGGAGATCAGCGATGTCGACGTGGCCGTCCGGTACATGCGAGACCTTGGCTATCAGCGGGTCGTGACCGTCGGCTTCTCCATGGGTGCCTCGATCGTGCTTCGCCACGCTGGCCTGATCGGCGGTGTCGACGCGGCCGTATCTGTCAGCGGGCCCGGGCGCTGGTACTACCGCGGCACGCCGTCGATGCGCCGGGTGCACTGGGCAGTGGAGCACAGACTCGGACGAATCCTGGCGAAGCGGTTCATGAATACGCGGATCAACCAGGGCCGGTGGGATCCGGTCCCCTTGCCGCCAGCGGAGGCAGCGGCGCGGATCTCGCCGACCCCGCTGCTCATCGTGCACGGAGACCGGGATGAGTATTTCCCGGCTGACCACGCCGAGCAGCTGTTCGAAGCTGCCAGCCAGCCCAAGGAACTGTGGATCATCGCTGGTCTGGGGCACGCAGAGTCCGCAGTGAGCGCCGAGCTGCTCGACCGGATCGCCAGCTGGGCGCGGGCAGCGACAACGGTCGCAGCGAGCCCCAACGCTGTCGCCTAGCCGCCGGCGAAGCCCCAGTTCAGTAGCCGGCTGGCCGCAGTGAAGCGCATGGCGGCGTCGGTTCTGGTGCTGTCCAGCACGACGCCCATCAGATGGGTACCGCCGCGGTCGGCCTCGAACAGCAGGCAATAGCCCGCCGCCGTGGTGAAGCCAGTCTTGATACCGATCGCGCCGCGATACTGGGTCAGCAGCAGGTCGCTGTTCTGCCAGTAGTAACGATGGTGCTCACTGGTGGCCCGGATGAGGTGGCTGCGCTGGCTGACGATCGCCGCGAAGACCGGCCGCTTCATAGCAGCCTCACCCATGATGATCAGGTCGCGAGGGGTGGAGTAGGTAGCCCCAGGCGTAGGCCAGGGCAAGCCGTCGAAGTTCGCGAAATGGGTGTGCGTCATGCCGAGCTTGCCGGCCGTGGCGTTCATCGCGCGCACGAACGCGTGCCAGCCGGGACCGTAGGAGTTCGCCAGCAGGTAGGCAGCATCAGCGCCCGACGGCAGCAGCATGCCGACGAGCAGCTGCAGGGTGGTCAGGACATCGCCGACGTGCAGCCCGGCCTTCCCGGCCGAATTCTGCGCCGCGTACCGGACGGCCGCCTCGGTGACCTTGATCTTCCGGTTCAGGTCGCCGTGCGCCAGTACCACCATCGCCGTCATGACCTTGGTCAGGCTGGCGATCGGGAGCGTGGTATTCAGTCCCCTGCTCCACATCCTCGTGCCCGATCTGGCGTTCACCAGGTCACCAGCTATGGCCACGACGCCCGCTGGCGCGGCCGCACGCGCGATGGGCGAGGCCTGCGCGGAGGCGAGGCGGCCGATGGGGGCCGCGGCTGTAATGCACGCGGCGGCCGGGATTACGGCGGCGAGGCGGAGGGCGCGGCGCATCTCGCTCCAGTGCGGGGCATTGACAGTTCTAGTCGGGATTAGTACAGCCTAAACTGCTATGGCTGCATAAATCATTGTCAATTCCCTCACGACTTCAGCGAAATGGGCCAGGTTTCGGCGAACGGGACTACCAGCCGGTCGGCATCGGCATGCCCTCCGCGTACCCGGCGGCGCCCTGGATCCCGACCACCGCGCGCTCGTGCAGGGTGTCGAGGTTGTCGGCGCCCGCGTAGGTGCAGGCGCTGCGCAGGCCGGCCGTGATGGTGTCCAGCAGATCCTCGACGCCGGGCCGCTGCTGGTCGAGGTACATACGCGACGAGGAGATCCCTTCCTCGAACAATTCCTTCCGGGCTCGCTCGAATGGCGAGTCAGCAGCGGCGCGGAGGCGGACCGCGCGCGCCGACGCCATCCCGAAGCTCTCTTTGTACAGGCGGCCGTCAGCGTCACGGAAGACATCGCCAGGCGACTCGCAGGTGCCGGCGAACCAGGAGCCGATCATGACGCTCGCGGCGCCCGCGGCCAGCGCCAGGGCGACGTCACGCGGGTACCGGACGCCGCCGTCGGCCCACACATGCCGGCCGAGACGGCGAGCCTCGTCCGCGCACTCGAGCACCGCGCTGAACTGCGGCCTCCCGACGGCGGTCATCATCCGCGTCGTGCACATGGCGCCGGGTCCGACGCCGACCTTGATGATGTCGGCGCCTGCCTCGACCAGGTCGGCGACACCTGCTGCGGTGACGACGTTCCCGGCCACGACCGGCACCGGCGGGCTGATCTCCTTGACGGCGCGCAGCGCCTGGATCATCTTGTCCTGGTGACCGTGCGCGGTGTCGACAACCAGCAGGTCCGCGCCGGCGTCCAGGAGCAACTTGGCCTTCCCGGCCACGTCGCCGTTGATGCCGAGCGCCGCGCCGATCCGGAGCCGGCCCCGGCTGTCGACGGCCGGCTGGTACAGCGTGGCTCGTAGCGCGCCGGTACGAGTCAGGATGCCCACGCAGTGGCCGGCCGAGTCGACGACCGGCGCGACGCGGTGGCGGCCATCGTGGAGCAGCCCGAAGGCGCGCTCTGGATCGGTCCCGGCGGGCAGCGTCAGCACCTCTGCCGACATCACCTGGCCAAGCTGGGTGAACCGGTCGACGCCAGTGCAGTCAGACTCGGTCACCACCCCCATCGGCCTGCCCTCGTCGTCGACTACGACGATGGCGCCGTGCGCGCGCTTGGGCAGCAGGCTGAGCGCATGGCCTGTCGTCGCGGTCGGCCCGAGGGTGAGGGGCGTGTCGTGCACGAGATCGCGTGACTTGACCCAGGAAATAACCTCAGCTACGACATCGACGGGAATGTCCTGTGGCAGCACCGTAATGCCGCCGCGCCGGGCGACGGTCTCCGCCATCCGGCGGCCGGCGACGGCCGTCATGTTGGCCACGACGACCGGGATCGTGGCACCGCTGCCGTCCCTGGTCGTCAGGTCGACATCAAGCCGGGACCCGACGGCGGACAGGCTCGGGACGAGGAAGACGTCGCTGTAGGTCAGATCGTGGACTGGCTCGCTGAGGAATCGCACGTACTCGATTGTCTCTCACCTGCTGCGGTCACGCGCCTGCCCCGGGGGGCGGTCCAGGGCACCGGCCGAGCGGTCAGGAGCCGAGGACCTGGCGCAAGTAGGCGTTGCCGAACCGGCGGTCCGGGTCGAGGTGATCCCGCAGCGCAACGAACTCGGCCATCCGGGGGTAGGCGCCGCGGAAGTAGTCGGCGTCACGCGTGTGCATCTTGCCCCAGTGCGGCCGGCCGCCGACAGACGTCATCACGGCCTCGACGTCGGTGAAGTACTGCTCGTGCGGGGCGGAGTGGAAGACGTGGATGGCGACGTAGGCACTGTCGCGGCCGTAGGCCGTGGACAGCCAGACGTCGTCGGACGGCGTGACCCGAACCTCGATCGGGAAGCTGATCCGCCAGTCCCGGCGCTGGAACAGCGAGCGCACCTCGGCCAGCACGTCGGATAGCGCCGCGCGCGGGACGGCGTATTCCTCCTCCTTGAACCGCACTCGACGTGGGCTGGTGAAGACCTTGTAGGCGGCATCGGTGTACGTGCGGGAGCCGAGCGCCTTGGCCGCGACCGAGTTGATCGCCGGGATCGCGGCCGGCACCCGCCGAGCGACCTGGTTTGTCAGGCCGAATACCGAATTGGACAAGAACTCATCGTCAACCAGGTAGCGCCACCGCGGCAGCGGCCGGGCCGGCCCGTCACTGCGATTGTTCCGCTTGGTCAGACAGCCCTCGCTGTGCGGGAACCAGTAGAACTCGAAGTGCTCGTTGTCAGTGGTGAGCTCGTCGAGGTGGCTGATCACCTGGGTCCAGCTCATCGGCTCTTCGCGGGCCTCGAGCAAGAATGCGGGAACGACGCCGAATGTGACCGCGGTCACGATTCCCAGCGCGCCGAGCCCGACCCGGGCCGCGTCGAGCAGGTTGGCTGGCGAACCGTCCGGACCCGTCAGCCCGCCGTCGGGGGAGTCCGCTGAGCAGGTGACGATGCGACCGTCGGCCAGCACCAGCTCTAGCCCGGCCACCTGGGCAGCCATGCCGCCGACGTCACGGCCGGTGCCGTGAGTGCCGGTCTGGGTCGCGCCGGCCACCGTCTGCACCTGGATGTCGCCCATGTTGGCCAGCGACAGGCCGCGTGCCAGGAGTTCCGCGTTGAGTACGTGCAGCGGGCAGCCGGCCTCGACCGTCACGGTCCCCGCGGCAGCGTCAATCGACCGGATCGCGGTCAGCCGGTCCGGGCGCAGCAGGACGCCGTCGGTGACCGCTGTCGGCGTGAACGAGTGCCCGCTGCCTGTCATGCGGATCGTCTGGCCGTCGCTGGCGGCCCGCCGGACCTCGTCGGCTACCTCGGCAGCCGAGCCAGGCGAGGCGATGCGTCGCGGGCTGGCCGTGACATTACCCGCCCAGTTGCGCCAGTCCGATCCTGCGGATCCGCTATGACTACGCATCGACCCATTGTGCCGCTTCGGCATCAGACGTCGCACCCAACCTCCTCAGCCCCACGAGGCATATGGTGACAGTGATCACCCCGCAGCAGGCAGCGAATCCGTAACCCCATCGTGGCCCTGCGTCATCGATGATCCGGCCGCACACGGACGAGCCCAGCGCCACGCCGACCGAAATCGCTGACGACAGCCACGTCATCGCCTCAGTCCGGCGCGACGCGTGGGACTGCCGCTCGATCAGGCTGTAGCCCGCGATGAGGGTGGGGGAGATCGTGAGACCGGCGACGAGCATCCCGGCGGCGAGCGTGATGAGCGAAGGCTGGGCCCAGAACGTGGCAACCCCCCCGACTGTCAGTATCAGCGTGAGCGCGAACCGGCGCTGGACCGGCGCGTGCCAGGCCCGGGACCCGTACCAGAGGCCGCCGATGGCGCTGCCGAACGCATACGTACCGAGGATGAAGCCTGCCAGTGGCTTATGCCCCTGACGCTGGGCAAAATCGATGGTGCTGAGGTCGACGGAGGCGAACATGGCGCCCAGGAAGAGGTAGAGCGGTGCCATAGTCAGCAGGCCCGGCGAGGGCAGTCGGCCGCCCGAGGCGGCACGCCTGCCGTGCTCGCCCGGCGGCCGAGTCGGGGGCTCCGTCGCGCGCTGCGCGGCGAACAGGAGCGTCCCGGTCACCGATAGCACCACGCACAGCAAGATCCCGGCGGGCGGCAGCTGGGTGGCCAGCACCGTCACCAGCGCGGGACCGACCACGAAGATCATTTCGTCGACGACTGACTCCAGGGCGAACGCCGAGTGCAGCTGCGGCGTGCCGTCGAGCAGGGCGCTCCAGCGGGCGCGGACCATCGACCCGAGCGAGGGCATCGAGGAGCCGGCGACGCAGCCGGTGACCATCAGCACCCAGACCGGTGCCCGTAGTTCGACGCAGGCGACGAACACGACGCAGCTGACGGCGAAGATAATCACGAGCGGCCGGAGCACCCGCCGCTGCCCGAACTTGTCGGCGATTCTTGCGACCTGGGGTGCCGTGACGGCGTAGCCGACAGATCCGGCCCCGGACACCAGCCCGGCCAGGCCGTAGCGGCCGGTGCCAGCGGCGACGAGCAGCACCGTGCCGATTCCGAACATGGCCATCGGGGCGCGGCCGATCATGGCCGTCAGGCAGAACCGCGCTGCGCCAGGGGTGCGCAGGAGGGCGAGGTATCCGGTGCCCGGCTGCTGCCGCGCACCCGGTGCCGGCTCGCTCGGCTCAAGCTGACCAGCGTCGAGCCCGGCGGGTACTTGGGTCATGGGATGCGCGAACCTCCGAGTTGACCGTACCGTGCGGCTAGGACAGGCCGCGTGGCACGACCCTGTTCCCTGATCGGCCAGGGCATCCGGCCAGCCGTTCACTGGACACGGTGCTGACCGGGTCAGCAGGCTGCTGTGTGCTACATCTGTTCGCTGCATGTTCGCGCCCCGGCCTGCTGTGCCCGACGGGGCCCGGCAGTTAGGGTAGATGCGCTATGGGACGCTTCCTGGGGCGAGCTCACAGGGGGGTTACGCCTGCCGGCCAGTCAGCGGGCGCAAGCCTGCCTGCGGCCGGCCCTCGGGCCAATGCCACCCGCGCCGGCCGCCGCGTCGCTGCCCTCACGGCAGTCGCCGTGCTCGGATTGCTGCTGCACACCGGCGACCCGGCCGACGCGTTCCTCATCTCCCGGCACGGCATCAAGCCGGCCAGCGGCCGCGCTACCGCCGCTCATCCGGCGACGCCACGAATGGCTGGCCCGGCCGGGACCGGCGGGTCACCGGCGGGCGGGCACACGGGTTCACCAGGAACCACGGCTTCAGCGGGAACCACGGGGTCGGCCGGCCGCATGGGCGCGAGCCAGGTCGCGCAGTCCGGCCCGCCCGCCGCAGGCCCGGGCCGCGCTGCGGCGGCGGTCAGCGCGTTCCGCCAGATCATCCTGCCTGACCTGCTCATCGTCTCGCCGACCGGAGTCAGTAGCCGGCAGATCGCCAGTCTCCGCTCGATCACTGGCATGCGGAACGTGATCACGTTTGACGGCGCCGAGATCACTGCGGGCGGCCGGTCGGTGAGCGTGATCGGCGTTAATCCGGACTCGTTCCGGTCCTGGGTGCCGCTGGCGACGGCGTCGCACCAGGCGTACTGGACGGCCCTGGCCAGCGGCGAATTCGTCGCCGCGTCCGCCGCTGCCACGACCCTGGCGCTCAAGCCGGGCGCCGACTACCGGCTCGTGGGCTCGTCTGCCCAGATCATCAGGTTCGGCATGGCGGCCGGCCTGGGCCTGTCTGGCGTGGACCTGCTCGTCAACCAGGCGACCTCCGCCCGGCTCGGCCTGGTGCGCCAGGTAGCTGGGCTCGTCAGCGCGCCAGGCGTGAGCCTGGCCACGCTGACCAGAAAGGTCTCGAAGGTGCTCGGGCCGAGCGGCCGGATCGAGGTGCTGCGTAGCCAGCTGTCCCTGGCTTCAGTGCCGTCCGGAACGCGGCCGACCAGCTACATCGGGCTTTTCAAGGCCTCGGCAGCTCAGTACTGCCCTGGCCTGTCCTGGACCGTGCTGGCCGCCATCGGCCAGATCGAGAGCGCGGACGGGACCAACATGGGCCCGTCCACGGCGGGCGCGCTCGGGCCCATGCAGTTTATGCCTGCCACCTGGGCCGCGTGGGGCATCGACGGCTTCGGTCAGACCGGCCCCCCCGATGTGATGAACCCGTACGACGCCGTGCCGTCCGCGGCCAGGCTCCTGTGCGCGGACGGCGCCGCGGCTGGCGGCACGTCGCTGTCCAACGCGATCTTCGACTACAACCATGCGAACTGGTACGTCAGCGAGGTGCTCGCGCTCGCGGCCCAGTACGCGGCCGACTACCCCTAGCGGGATCCGGTGATCGCTAGCGCTAGGACCAAGGGGCGCGGCGGCGCGGCAGGCTTGGTTGGATAGAGGCATGGCCCCCTACGACGCGTTCCTGCTCGTCTCCTTCGGCGGCCCTGAGCGGCCGGCCGACGTGATCCCGTTCCTGCAGAACGTGACCGCCGGGCGCAACATCCCGGCCGAGCGGCTGGAGCACGTCGCCGAGCACTACTACCAGTTCGGCGGCGTGAGCCCGATCAACCAGCAGTGCCGCGACCTGATCGCTGCGGTCGAGAAAGACTTCGCTGCCCGGGGCGTGCAGCTGCCTGTGTACTGGGGCAACCGCAACTGGGACCCCTACCTGGCCGACACGCTGGCCACCATGGCTGCGGGCGGCGTCACCCGCGCGCTTGCGTTCGTGACCTCGGGGTACAGCTCGTTCTCGAGCTGCCGGCAGTACCTTGGCGACATCGAGGCCGCGCGGCGACAGGTCGGCGCCGGCGCGCCGCAGGTAGACAAGATCCGGCAGTACTTCAATCACCCCGGCTACATCGCCTCCTTTGCCGCCGCCGCGACCGAGGCGGTCAGGTCGCTCCCGGACGGCACCAGGGACGACTTCGACCTGATCTTCACGGCGCACAGCATCCCTGTCAGCATGGCGGATGCCAGCGGGCCGGCTGGCGGCGCCTACCAGGCCCAGCTGGCCGAGGCAGGCAGGCTGGTCGCGGCCGAGATCGGCTTCGACCGGCCGTGGGTGCTGGCGTACTCAAGCCGCAGCGGCCCGCCGTCGCAGCCCTGGCTCGAACCCGACATCAATGACCTGCTGGCCGAGCGCGCGGCCGCCGGGTCGAGGGCAGTCGTCGTCGTGCCGATCGGGTTTGTGAGCGACCACATGGAGGTCAAGTTCGACCTCGACGTCGAGGCCGCGCACACAGCGGATCGCCTCGGGCTGGCGTTTGCCAGGGCGGCGACGCCGGGCACGGATCACTCGTTCGTGTCGATGATCACGGATCTGGTCTGCGAGCGGCTGGATGACACGGCTCCGCTAGTGCTCGGCGCGCTCGGCGCGGGCCCGGACTCCTGCCCGGCTGGCTGCTGCGGAGCAGTCCCTGGCCGGCCGGCGCACCGGTGAGCGAGCCAGGGTCGGCTGGCCAGCAGCAGCCCGATCCGCAGACGCTGGCCGACCTGGCCAGGTCCGTGGCGCGCGAGGCTGGTGACCTGCTGCTAGCCAGCCACGGCCAGGCTGCTGTCGTGCAGGTCAAGTCGAGCCCGACTGACGTTGTGACGCAGCTGGACAGGGCAGCCGAGCAGCTGATCAGGGACCGGCTCCTGGCGGCCCGGCCGGCTGACGCGATCCTGGGCGAGGAAGGCGGCCAGACCGGCCACGGCAACGTGCGTTGGATCGTCGACCCGCTCGACGGCACTGTGAACTACCTGTACGGGCTCCCGGACTGGGCGGTGAGCATCGCGGCGGAGGTCGACGGCGACGTCGTCGCCGCGGCGGTCTGCGTGCCGCTGCAGCGCAGCATGTTCACCGCGACGCTCGGGGGCGGGGCGTGGCTGGAGTCTGCCTGGCACGACGGCCCGCAGCGGCTGGCCTGCAACTCCGGCGCCTCGCTGGCCAGCGCCCTCGTCGCGACCGGCTTCAGCTACCAGGCGGGACAGCGGGCAGCTCAGGGCAAGGTCATTGCCGCCGTGCTGCCGCAGGTGCGGGACGTCAGGCGAAGCGGGTCGGCTGCGAACGATCTCTGCTCGGTCGCGGCCGGCCGCGTGGATGGCTATTACGAGCAGGGCGTCCACGAGTGGGACGTCGCCGCCGGAGGCCTGATCGCGCGCGAGGCCGGGGCCGTCATGGGCGGCCTCGACGGCCAGGCGGCGGGTGAGGCCATGACCATTGCCGCGGATCCGGCGCTGTTCGGCGCCCTGCATGACCTGCTCGCGTCCCTGGGCGCCGGGCGGTCGCCCGCCTAGCCCTGTGGGCCGGTCAGCTTAGCCGCGGACGAGCGTGCCGGACGCGATCGGCCCGTTGCTGTGGAAGCTGAACCAGATCTTGTTCGTGGCGGTCAGCGTGATCGTGACCGTA
>DASXKI010000366.1:0-2291 GCA_036496945.1 Streptosporangiaceae bacterium
CTGGGTCGGCGGCGCCGAGCAGGCTGACTGCGGTGCGCAGCGTGTCCATCGGGTGGGCGGT
The DNA here is from genome assembly GCA_036496945.1 of Streptosporangiaceae bacterium. Classification (GTDB taxonomy): domain Bacteria; phylum Actinomycetota; class Actinomycetes; order Streptosporangiales; family Streptosporangiaceae; genus JAJYUU01. The sequence goes on from DASXKI010000366.1 coordinate 62, forward strand.
GAGCGGCAGCCCGGCCAGGGTTGCGGCGATGACCGGGTCCACGGCGCGTTGGGCGCGCTCGGCCCGGTTCTGGACGGCGATTTGGTCGCGGGTGGGGAGTTTGCCGTGCCAGAGGAGGTAAGCGACCTCCTCGAAGCTGCACCTCCGGCAGAGTTCCTGGACAGGATAGCCGCGGTAGGTAAGCGAGTTGGTTTCCGGGTTGACCATGGAGATGGCCGTGGTATCGGCATAGACGCCGGCCAGGCCCTTGCGGATCTCGGTTTCCGTGACCGTCACCGGATACCTCCTAGAGGTTGAAGTTGAAGACAGAAACGTCGAAGGCGTTGTAGGCCTGGTAGTCGAGCAGGTCGTACAGGTCGCGGCGGTGCTGCATCTGGTCGAGCAGCCCTTCCTGGGTGCCGAGCGCCGCGATTGCGGCCAGCCCGGCGTCGGCGGCCTGCATGGCGAGGCGCAGCAGCGTGACCGGGTAGATGACCACGTTTACGCCGAGGTTCTCCAGCGCCTGGGCGGTCAGCAACGGGCTCTTGCCGAACTCGGTCATGTTGGCCAGGAGCGGCACGTCGATCGCGGTGCGCAGCCGCTCGAAGTCGGCCTCGCCGGTCATCGCCTCGGGGAAGATCAGGTCGGCGCCGGCGTCAGCGTAGGCCTTGGCCCGGTCGATCGCGTCGTCCAGTCCGTTGACAGCGGCGGCGTCGGTGCGCGCGGCGATGACGAAGCCCGGATCCCTGCGGGCGCTCACCGCCGCCTTGATCCGCTTGACTGCGGTGTCGCGGTCGACGACGTCCTTGCCGTCTAGGTGCCCGCAGCGCTTGGGATTGACCTGGTCCTCGATGTGCAACCCAGCAACCCCCGCGTCCTCGAGCAGTTGGACGGTCCGCGCGGCGTTCATCGGCTCGCCGAATCCGGTGTCGGCATCGACGAGGACGGGCAAGGCGGTAACCCGGGCGATCTGCTCCGCCCGTCCGGCGACCTCGCTCGCGGTGGTCAGCCCGATGTCGGGCAGGCCGAGGTCGGCTGAGATCACCGCGCCGGAGACGTACACGCCCTCGAACCGGTGCCGGGCGATGAGCATCGCCGACAGCGGATTGAAGGCGCCAGGGAACCGCAGCAGTCTCCCGGAGGCCAGCCCCGCGCGGAATGAGGCCCTTTTCTGCGTGGCCGGGGTGGCGTCGTGCAGCATCAGAAGATTCCCCAGGTTTGCGGCTGCTCGCCTGCCTCGGCGACACCGGGGAGTGCGAGGTCAGCCAGCGTGGCCGCGTCAAGCTCTGGCAGCCGGATTACAGCGTCGAGGAACTGGTCCTGGACGGTTGCCGCGATGACCCCGTCGGCCAGCGTGCGAAATTTGGCGATGTACTCCTCGCGCGCGAACGGGCGGGAGCCCGCGGGATAGGCATCCGCCACCGTGATCTCTTCTGTGATCACGGTCCCGTCCAGCAGGGTGATCTCGACCCGGCCGCCGAACGACCGCTTGGCCGGGTCGGGGTCGTGGTAGCGGCGGGTCCATTCCGGGTCCTCGGCCGTGCTGATCTTGCGCCACAGCTGGATGGTGTCCGGCCTGGCCGCGCGTTCGGGCGCGTAGGACCGGACGTGGTGCCAGCCGCCGTCCTGCAGCGCGACCGCGAAAATGTACGGCAGCGAGTGATCAAGCGTCTCGCGACTGGCGGCCGGATCGTACTTCTGCGGGTCGTTCGCCCCGGAACCGATCACGTGGTGGGTGTGGTGGCTGGTGCGGATGACGATCTTCTCGATCTTCGACGTATCCCCGTTGCGGGGGCGCATTCGCCGTGCCAGGTCGATCAGCGCCTGGGCCTGGTACTCGGCCGAGTGTTCTTTCGTGTAGGTTTCCAGGATTGCCTGCTTCGGCTCGCCGGGTACGGGTAGCGGCACCGTGTATCTGGCCTCCGGACCGCCGAGCAGCCAGGCGATCACACCGTCCTCGCCCTCGTAGATCGGGCTTGGCGCGCCCTGTCCGCGCATCGCCCGGTCGACCGCCTCGATGGCGGTCTTCCCGGCGAACGCAGGAGCATAGGCCTTCCAGCTGGAGATCTCGCCCTTGCGGGACTGCCGGGTCTGGGTCGCGCAGTGCAGTGCCTGCCCGATCGCCTGGTACACCGTCTCCGTGTCAAGCCCGAGCAGCGCTCCGATGCCCGCGGCGACCGACGGGCCGAGGTGCGCGATGTGGTCGATCTTGTGCTCGTGCAGGCAGATGCCCTTCACCAGGTCCACCTGC
>DASXKI010000367.1:0-3801 GCA_036496945.1 Streptosporangiaceae bacterium
ATTCGTCGGCGACCGCCCGCCAGGACCGGTAGACGTCGTGCACGTCGTCGCGGTCGGTAAACGGGTGCCTGGGACCCGGCGGCTCGTCGAGGGCCACATCCGGCAGCAACGGGTCCTTGGCCAGTAGCGCCCCCGAGTCGATCCTGATGCCGTCCGCCCCGCGGCCGAACCAGAACCGCAGCACGTCCTCGAATTCGCGCCGCACATCCGGATTGCCCCAGTTGTAGTCCGGCTGCTGCGGCGCGAACAGGTGCAGGTACCACTCGCCGGGCGAGCCGTCCGGCTCGGTGACCCGGGTCCAGGCGGGACCGCCGAAGATCGACTGCCAGTTGTTCGGCGGCTCATCGCCAGACGGACCCCGGCCCGGCCGGAACCAGAACCGGTTCCGCTCCGCCGACCCCGGCCCGGCCGCCAGCGCCGCGGTGAACCACGGATGCTGGTCGGACGCGTGGTTGGGCACCACGTCGATGATGATCCTGATGTCCATCGCGTGCGCCTCGGAGATCAGCGCGTCCGCGTCCGCCAGCGTGCCGAACACCGGCTCGATCCCCCGGTAGTCCGAGATGTCGTAGCCGGCGTCGGACATCGGCGACGGGTACCAGGGATTGAACCAGATCGCGTCCACGCCGAGGTCGGCGAGATAGGCGAGGCAGGACCGGACCCCGGCCAGGTCGCCCACCCCGTCCCCGTTGCCGTCCGCGAAGCTGCGCACGTAAAGCTGGTAGATCGCGGCGCTGCGCCACCACGAGCCGCCGCCGCCGGACGGCACGCAAGATCCAGTTTCGTGCACAGTGAAACCTGCTTTCTCCACTAGGAGGGTGCCCCGATATCGGGAATTCAGCCCCTGATGCCGCCCGCGGTGAGGCCGGCCATGATGTTGCGCTGGAAGATCAGGAAGAACACGATCGTCGGGATGGCGGCCATCGCCGACGCGGCGATGATGAGGTTCTCCGGCGTCCCGTATGTCGCCTGCCAGATGCCGACGTTCAGCCCCTCCCTGGTCGGGGTGTAGCCGTACTCGACGAGCAGCGGCCAGAGGAAGTCCTTCCACACCGCGACCGTGGCGAAGATCGAGACCACGCCGATGATCGGCCGCGACATGGGCAGCACGATCCTCCACAGGATCATCAGCCGGGACGCGCCATCCACGGCAGCGGCGTCGATGTAGTCCGTCGGTATGGAGTCGAAGAACCGCTTGAGCAGGAAGATGTTGAACGCGTTGGCCACCGACGGCAGCCAGATCGCCTCCGGCGAGCCGACCAGGTTCCAGTGCACCAACGGCAGGTTCACGATGGTCACGTACTGCGGCACCACGAGCACGGTAGCCGGGATCATCAGCGTGGCGAGCATGAGGAACAGCACGATGTTGCCAAACACCGGGCGCAGCTTGGACAGCGAGTAGGCGGCGGCCACGTCGAACACGAGCTGGAACACGAGCGCGCCGGCCGCGTAGTAGACGGAGTTCCACAGCATCCGTCCGACGTCGAGCCGGTTCCACGCCTGCGTGTAGTTGCTGGGGTGCACGTTATGCGGGTAGAGCGTGGGAGGGGTAGCGATCGCTTCCTGAGTCGACTTGAGCCCGTCGGTGAACAGGAAATACAGCGGCCCGATGAACACCAGCGTGAACAGCACGATCACAAGGATGAGCACGATCCGGTACGTGATCTTCCCGCGTCGGCGGTTCAGCGCGACGCTAGAGATCAGCGTCCGTGTGGACGTCGTGTCGCGGCGCTTGTTCACCTGGGCTCGGGTGCTGACGGTGGCGGTGGCAGCCATTGACCATTCCCCCTAGCCGCGCTCACGGGTGGCCCACAGGAACCCGCCGGAGAACACGGCGAGCACCAGCATGAGGACCACGCCGAGGGCCGAGGCGCTGTTGTAGTTGCTCGCGCCGCTCAACGCGAATGCGTACTGATAGATGAGCATCACCACGGATTGCGTGTTGTCCCCCACGCCGCCGCCGCCGTTGGTCAGCACGAAGGACTCGATGAACATCTGCATGGTGGCGACGACCTGCAGCAGCAGCAGGAGCGTCAGGATCAGCCTGGTCTGCGGGATCGTGACGTGCCTGATCCGGCGGAAGATGCCCGCCCCCTCAAGCTCGGCCGCCTCGTACAGCTCGCCGGGGATGTTCTGCAGCGCGGCCAGGTAGATGAGCGTGGCGCTGCCCATGTTCATCCAGGTCGACGCGATCACCACCGACACCATCGCGGTGCTGATGAACCCGTTGCCCGGCTGGAACACCCACTGCGACGTCGGCAGGTGCAGGAAGTGGAGGATGTCGTCGAAGAGCCCGTACTGCGGGTTGTAGAAGTAGGCGAACAGCAGCAGCGCCGCGGCCGGCGTCAGCATCACCGGCAGGTAGACGAGCGCCCGCAGGTAGCCGCGCGCGTGCCGCAGCTCGTTGAGCACGATCGCCACGACGAACGGGACCGCGTACCCGAGGACCAGCGCGAGCAGAGTGAACTCCAGCGTGTTCCGCCAGGCCTGCCAGAAGGTCGGGTCACGGAATATCCGGAGGTAGTTCGACCACCCCGCAAACGCGTAGCCGCCCCCGTATACCGGCTTCTGGAAGCTCATGATGACTTCGCGGACGATCGGGTACCAGGAGAAGAACGAGAAGCAGAGCACGGCCCCTATCAGGAACCCCCAGGCGGCGCCGTTGCGCCGGGCCCTGGGCAGCAGCGACCTGGGCCGCCGTCCGCGCGCGGCGGGCGCGGCCGCGGTACGCCGCGCGACACCGGTGAGAACGTTTGCCATCGCTTCTCCTGTCCGTTGCAGTGATGGCCGGGCCGGGCGCGGGGCGGGCGGCTGAGGTCGCCGCCCGCCCCGCGCTCGGCTGAGGGGGATCAATAAGGAGTCGTCCGAACGAATTCGGCTTCCTGTCCTACGCCCCCGAATTCGCCAGGATCGTGTTGACGTTGGCAGAGGCGGTCTTGAGCAGGGCCGGGATGTCGACGTTCGGCTCGGTCAGCACGGCGAGCATGACCGGGTCAAGCGTCTTGTAGACGGCCTGGGCATCGGTCGGCTCTCCGTCGCCCTTCTCCTGCGCGTTGACGAACGACGAGTACTGCGAAACCGGAATCGTCGCGTACTGAGTACGCAGCTGGTTGACCTTGGTGCCGGTCGCGCCGTCGAACAGTTGGGGCTCGGGGAAGCCGACCGGGAAGCCGTCTGCCTTCTGCCGCTGGAAATTGAACGTGTAACCGGAGCCGGGTGTGAGGCTCTCGAAGTTGAGCCACTTGATGCCGGCCGCGATCTGCGCCGGGGTGTCCTTCGGGGAGAACATGAAGCTGTTGCCACCCGACAGCGAGCCCGCCGGGGTGCCGGTCAGGCTGGGCAGCGCGCCCATCCCGATGTCACTCAGGTTGCCCTTGTCGGTTGGCACGATCACGTTGTAGATGTCGTCCGGCGCGCCGATGTACATGCCGAGCTTGCCCGCGGCGAACTGCTGCTGCAGCGTGCCCCAGGCCAGGCCCTGCGTGGGGCTCATCGCCTTGTCGGTGAACCGCAGGTTGTGCAGTGCCGTCAGGATCGCCATGCCGTTGGCGTTATCGAAGGCCGCCGTCGGGGCGGCGCCGCTGTTGTTGACCGTGGTGCCGCCGAGGGCGTCCATGTAAGAGGAGAAGTGCCAGCCGCCGTTGTTGCCCGCGCTGTAGTCGCCCCAGCCCTCGATGCCGTTGCCGAGCTTGGCGATGGCGGTGGCGTCCGTCTCGACCTGCGCCCAGGTAGTCGGCGGCTGGTCGGGGTTGAGGCCCGCCTCGGTGAAGAGCTTCCTGTTGTAGATGAGGCCCTGGGTGT
>DASXKI010000368.1:0-1909 GCA_036496945.1 Streptosporangiaceae bacterium
GATCGCGCGGACGATCCATCCGGCTCAGAATCTACTTCCTGGTGGCCATCCCGCTGATCACGATGCTCGGCCTCTTTGGCTACGTAGCGTATACATCAGTTTCGAGCTGGCTCAATCAGGACCGCGCACCGAGCCTGATCAGAGCGACGTCCGAGCCGTTGACGAACTTCGTCAACCTCCTGCAAGCCGAGCGGCGAGCCGCGGTCGTGTACCTGTCCCACCCGGACGCCACAAATCTCAACGCCTACCAGGGCGCCGTCATGGTGACGAAGAACGGCGCGATCCAGCTGGCGGCGGCGCTCGACTCACCGGGCACCAGGAGCAGCACGACGCCGGCGGAGACCGCCGCCATCAACAAGATGACCGCGCAGCTCGGCAACATGGGCCCGCTGCGCGCCTCGGTCACCGCCAGGAAGCTGGCCCCGCTCGGCGCCCTCGAGGCGTACACGAACGTCATCGCGAGCCAGGGGGCCGTGCTGATCGCCGAGGCGAACAGCATCCAGGCCTCGGCTCCCGTGATCCAGGGCCTGGGGCTGATCTCCGTCGTCAACACCCAGGAAGACATGTCCGAGCAGGACACGGTGCTGGCCGGCGCGCTTGCCGGCGGATCGCTGACCGGCCCGGACCGGGTGGCCTTCAGCCAGGCCGCGGGGCGGCAGGAAGACGACACGCTGACCTCTCAGCAGCTGCTCACCCCGGCCGAGGTCAAGGTCTACACCGGCACCATGAACAAGCTGGCGCCGATGTCGCTGCAGAACAACCTGACCAAGGTCCAGCAGGCCGTCGAGGCCGGGCTGCCGCTCGCGGCGCCGGAACAGCAGGGCCTGTCGGCCCCGGCCTGGCAGTCCATGACCAAGACCTGGCTAGGCGCCGCCAGCACGGCGGGCACCGCCACCGCGAGCGTGGTGCTTGACGCCAACCAGCAGATAGCGATCGACGCCAAGAGGCGCGTGTGGGAGGTGGCCGTGTTCGGCCTGGCCGGCCTCATCCTGACGCTGCTCGTCTCGATCCTGCTCGGCCGGTCCATCAACCGGCGGCTCACCGCGCTTCGTCGCTCCGCGCTCACGCTGGCCGAAGAGCAGCTGCCCGCGGTGGTGAGCAGGCTGCGCCGCGGCGAGAGCGTGGACGTCGCGGCCGAGGCGCCCCCGCTGCGGGTCGGCAGCGACGAAATCGGCCAGGTCGGCCAGGCGATCGACACCGTGCGGCAGACCGCCATCAGGTCCGCGGTCGACGAGGCGCGGCTGCGGCAGGGTGTCAACGACATGTTCCGCAACCTGGCGCGGCGCAGCCAGTCGCTGCTGCAGCGCCAGCTCACCGTGCTCGACAGCATGGAGCGGAAGGCCACCGACCCGGACGTACTCGAAGACCTGTTCAAGATGGACCACCTGACCACCCGCATGCGGCGGCACGCGGAAGGGCTGATCATCCTCTCCGGGGCTCCGCCCGGCCGGGCTGGTCCGCGCCGGTCAAGCTCATCGACGTGATGCGCGGCGCCATCTCCGAGGTCGAGGACTACGCGCGGGTCACCGTTTCCACGCAGTCGCGGGCGGCGCTGTCGGGCTCTGCGGTCACCGACGTGATCCACCTGCTCGCCGAGCTGATCGAGAACGCGACCACCCTGTCCCCGCCGTTCACCCAGGTCCGCGTCTCCGGCGAGACGGTCGCCAGCGGGTTCGCGATCGAGATCGAGGACCGCGGGCTCGGGATGACACCGCAGCGGATGGCCGAGCTGAACGAGCGGCTCGCCCAGCCGCCGGAGATCAACCCCACCAACACCGAGCAGCTCGGCCTGTTCGTCGTGGGGCAGCTGGCCCGGCGGCACGGCATCAGCGTGACGCTGCGGCAGTCGCCGTACGGCGGCACCACCGCGGTCGCGCTGATCCCTGACCGGCTGATCGTGGACGAGGGG
>DASXKI010000369.1:0-10948 GCA_036496945.1 Streptosporangiaceae bacterium
CGCTGCGCGCGATTCGCGCGATGGCGGCGAACATCTCGTCGGCCGGAGTCTGACCATCCTCGTAGCCGAGCGTGGCGGCCACCGCCGAGCTCGATGTCGCCAGCGCGGCGAACCCGGCCGCGGCGAAGGCCCGCGCGCTCACCGGGTCCCAGACGTTCGGCAGGATCAGCGGCCGCGGGCCGGAGTGCATGGCCCGCAACCGCGCCGCGGCAGTGCTCATAGCTGGGCCGGTGGTCATGGCTGGTAGGAGCCCGGCACCCAGGCCCTTGTGCTGACGCCGATCGCGTTCCACGCGTTGATCGTCACAATCAGGGAGATTAGCGCGCCGAGTTCGTCCGCGCTGAACTGCTCGGCCGCCTGCGCGAAGTCGGTATCCGGCACGTGCGTCTGCGGCATCAGCGTGACGGACTCGGTGAGGGCAAGCGCAGCCCGTTCCCGGCTTGTGAAGAAGGGTGTTTCCCGCCAAGCGGGGAGCGCGTAGATCCGCTGCTCGGTCTCGCCGGCCGCCCGCGCGTCCTTGGTGTGCATGTCGATGCAGTACGCGCACCCGTTCAGCTGTGACGCGCGGATCCGCACCAGCTCCCGCAGCCGCACGTCGAAGTCGACCTTGTCCAGCTCCTTGGTCGCCGTCTGGTCCAGGTGCGACATCGCGCGGGCGAACCCCGCCGCGTGTGCGTCAAAGTCGAGCCTGACCGGGATGGTCTGCGTGGTCATCTGCGTTCTCCTCGTTTGTTTCGGTGTAGTTCCACCCTACGAGCCAAGAGGCGCAGGCCTAAGATCCAATTCCATGCAAGGAACGTGGTCCACTTCTGCCAGTCTCGACCTCCACCTCGAGCTGTCCGGCACTCGGCGCCGAGCCGCGCTGGAAGGCGCACTGCGCGAGGCGGTGCGCAGCGGCAGGCTGGCGCCGGGGACCACCCTGCCGTCATCGCGGGCGCTCGCACAGGATCTGGGCATCGCGCGCAACACCGTCGCCGAGGCCTACGGCCAGCTCGTCGCCGAGGGCTGGCTGGCAGCGCGGCATGGCTCCGGCACGTGGGTCGCCGAGCGCGCCGGGCCGCCGCCGTCGCGTACACGGCCAGCGGTTCGCCGGGCCGATCGCGGTGTCCGCTACGACCTGCGGGCTGGCGTGCCTGATCTGGCCTTGTTCCCGCGTCCGGCCTGGCTCGCGGCTGCTCGCCGGGCGCTGGCGGCGGCGCCGGCCCGCGATCTCGCCTACGCCGACCCGCGTGGTCTGGAGGTCTTGCGCGTCGCGATCGCCGAGTACGTCGCGCGCGCCCGCGGTGTCATCACTACGCCGGACCGCATCGTGGTCTGCGCCGGCTTCGCACAGGGGCTGGAGTTGCTGTGCGAGACGCTGCGCGCGCGCGGCACCCGCTCGCTCGCGGTCGAGGCCTACGGCCACTCCGGCCACCGGCAGATCGCGACCAGCGCCGGGTTGCGGCTGACCCCGCTCCCGGTCGACGATCACGGCGCCAACGTGGTGGCGCTGAGATTGTCAGTGCCTGGGTCGCCCGCGTCTGGGCGGGCCGTACCTAAACTGGCCGCGTCTGGGTCGGCCACGTCTGGGTCGGCCGCGTCTGGGTCGGCCACGTCTGGGTCTGCCGCGTCTGGACTAGGCGGGCGCGGGGCGGGTGCTCGCGGCCCGGCCGGTGCCCGCGCAAGCGCCGTGCTGCTGACGCCCGCACATCAGTTCCCGCTCGGCGTGGCGCTCGCCCCGGCGCGGCGGCGGCAGGTCGCCGACTGGGCCATGCAGACCGGGGCTCTGGTGATCGAGGACGACTATGACGGTGAGTTCCGGTACGACCGGCAGGCTGTCGGCGCGCTCCAGTCGCTCGCGCCCGAGCACGTCGTCTACGGCGGCACCGCGAGCAAGAGCCTCATGCCCGGTCTACGGCTTGGCTGGCTCGCGGTTCCCGCTGGCCTGGGCGACGAGCTCGTGGCCCGCAAGCAGGCAACTACCCGGCTGAGCAGCAGCCTTGACCAGCTCGCGCTCGCGGAGTTCATTCGCTCCGGCGGCTATGACCGCCAGGTACGACGGGCCAGGCTCGTCTACCGCCAGCGTCGCGACCGGCTGGTCAGCGCGCTCGCGCGCGAGGTGCCCGGTATCCAGGTCACCGGCATCGCGGGCGGCCTGCACGTGCTCGTCCGCCTGCCACCGGGCCAGGCCGAGGACGATGTGGTCACTCGCGCTGCCGCTCGCGGGCTCGCGCTCAGCGGTCTCGCCAGCTGCCGCGCAGGGGAGCAGGAACTCGGCCCCGCCTTGATCGTCGGCTACGCGACGCCGCCCGGACACGCGTTCAGTGCGGCGGTCGCCCGGCTGTGCGCGGTCCTGCGCGAGACCATGCCCGAGCCCTGACCGCGCGGCGGCCGCTCTCACTCGTGCCGTTCGGGCGGCCCTGCGGTCACCAGCAGGCCGACGGCCGCGGCCGCGACGAGCAGCACGACGGCAGCCCAGCCGGCCGCGCGCGCGTAGCCGTGCACGAGAGCAACTGCCAGCGGAGCATGCGAATTGGCGGCCAGGTAACTCGCTGTCGCGGCCGCGGCGATGGTGTTGAGCAGGGCCGTGCCGACCGAGGCGCCAATTTGCTGAGCCGAGCCGGCGACCGCCGAGGCCACGCCAGCATCACGCGCCATGACACCGAGCGTCGCCGTCGAGAAGGCAGGCACGAACACCGCGCCCATGCCCAGGCCCAGCAGGATCTCGGCAGGCAGGATGTGCGCTGCGTAGGCGGCCCCGGCGTGCAGGCCCGTGAGCGTGGCCATCCCGATAGCGCCGACGGCCAGGCCAGGCGCCATCAGCCACCGCGGCGCCAGCCGGGGCAGCAGCGCGCGTGAGATCAGCGTCGAGCTCGCGAGGACGGCAGCCGACAATGGGAGGAACGCCAGGCCCGCCCGTAGTGGCGAATACCGGAGCACGACCTGGAAGTCGTAGGTGAGCAGCAGGAAAAGCCCATACAGCGCCACGACTGCCAGCCCGATGCCCAGGTAGGAGCCGCCACGATTGCGGTCGGCCACGATGCGCAGCGGCAGCAGCGGCGCCGTCACCCGCGACTCCGTCAGCGCGAACGCGCCGATGAGCGCCAGGCCGGCCGCGAGTGTGCCCAGAGTTCTGGGCGCTGCCCATCCTGCCGACGCCGCGCTGGATAGGCCGTACACGACGCCGACCAGCCCGGCCGAGATCAGGATCGCGCCTGGGACATCGATTCGCTGGGCGTGCTGCGCGGGCATGGAAGGCAGTACCCGGCGGCCTGCGACCAGCGCGATGGCCGCGATCGGCACGTTGACGAACATGCACCAGCGCCAGTCCAGGTATTGGGTCAGGGCGCCGCCAAGCAGCAGGCCGAGGGCGCCGCCCATGCCGGCGATAGCGCCGAACACCGCGAACGCCTTGGCCCGCTCGCGCGCTTCGGTAAAGGTCACCGCCAGCAACGACAGCGCCGTAGGCGCGAGCAGCGCCGCGCAGGCGCCCTGCGCGGCGCGCGCGGCGACCAGCGCACCGAACGTCGGCGCGGCGCCGCCAGCGGCCGAGGCGAGCGCAAATCCAGCGAGGCCGATGAGGAACGCCCGACGACGGCCGATGGTGTCGGCGATCCGGCCGCCGAGTATGACGAGGCCGCCGAACGCGAGCGTGTACGCGGTGACTACCCATTGACGCTGCGGGTCGGAGATCCCCAGCGCGTGCTGGGCCGACGGGAGTGCGATGTTGATGACGGTCGCATCGAGCGCGACCATCAGCTGCGCTATCGCGATACACGTCAGAGCGAGCCCGCGGCGGGCTGGCCGGGCGCCGGCGGGCACCGGCGGACTGGCACTTCCTGGCTGAGTCTGTGCGGTCATAACCAGAAGCATAGATAGCTAAGAGTTCGAAGTCAAAGCATTAGATGTCAATGAGTTGTGCTAGCCTTGATTCCATGCGACCAGCAACGACTCCGATCGGACTCCGGCTGACCCAGGTCTCCCGTGCGGTCAGCCGTGCGTTTGACGAGGCGCTCGCTGCGGCGGGCGGTTCGCTGCCGGTCTGGCTGGTGGTGCTGAACCTGAAGACGCGCAGCCTGGCTAATCAGCGCGAGCTCGCCGAAGCCATGGGCATCCGCGAGGCCACCCTGACCCACCACCTCAACGCCATGGAAGCGAGCGGTCTGGTCACGCGGCAGCGGGACCCGGCCAACCGGCGCGTGCACGTCGTTGCCCTGACGGCGGCCGGAGAAGATGCGTTCGTGCGCCTGCGCGGCGCTGCGATCGCCTTCGATCGCCAGATACGCCGCGGCATCACCGATGAGGAGGCCACGAACCTGAGCGAGGTGCTCGGCCGGCTCGCAGCCAACGCGGGCGCCGACGACGGTGCTGCCCCGTGGGCAGGGTTCGCGGAGCACACCCCATGACCGACCCCGCCGAAACCGAAGGAGCTAGTGCCATGCCCGTAACCGAGAAGCCGCCCCTGCGCCGAAGAATTCAGGTCCGCGCGTTCCGCGTTATCAACGTGCCGATGCGCCTGATGCTCGGTCTGCCGTTCGCGACTCCGCTAGGCGGCAGCCTGATGCTCGCGGAGATCCGGGGCCGCAAGACCGGCAAGCTCTACCGCCAGCCGATCAGCTACGTCCGGGATGGTGACACGCTGCTGACCCCAGGCGGCGGGAAGTGGAAGCTCAACCTGAGGCCCGAGGTGCCGGTACGGATCCGGCTGCGCGGCAAGGACATCATGGCCGCACCGGAGCTGGTCAGCGAACCGGCCGAGATTGACAGTCTGCTCACAACGATTACCACGGCCAATCCCCGTGCGGCCGCCTACATCGGCATCGCCCGCGACGGCGACGGGCACTTCGACCGGGCTAGGCTGGAGCAAGCCATCCGGTACGGGTTCCGGGTCGTCCGCTGGCATCCGGCTGCGAGCTGACTGCGGCGGCCTGACAGCTCCGGCCGCCAGCTCGTCAGGCCGGCAGGAAGTCGGTGAGCAGCGCGGACACCACTTCCGGCGCCTCGAGCTGCATCCAGTGGCCCGGCCCGTGCAGCCGCTCGTATCGCCACTGCCCTTGCACGTGCGCCTGCGATCCCGTCATCTGCGCCTCGGTCAGGAACGGGTCGCCGTCGCTCCAGACGCCCATCGCGGGCGCCTGAACGGGCGGCAGCTCCAGCCGCGGTCCGATCAGGGACTCGGGCGGGACGTTCGCCCGGTACCAGTTCAGCGCGGGCGTCAGCGAGTCGCCCGCCTCGAGCTCGGCGATGGCGGCCGCCGCATCGGGGTGGTGCGACCAGGCCCGGAAGTTCGCCCAGTCGTCGTCGCTTAGCCACTTCTCCGCGATGCCCTGGAACTGGAACAGCAGCATGTACCAGGACTTCTCCCGCTGCGGCAGCCCGGCGGCCGCGAACGCGGAAGGGTGACCGACCGACAGGGCCACGAGATGATCGACCCGCTCCGGCTTGAGGGTGGCGAGCACCCAGGCCAGCGCGGCACCCCAGTCGTGGCCCACGACGTGCGCGCGGTCGATGCCGAGCAGGTCGAGTATCCCGATGACGTCACCGGCGACCTGCAGCAGGCCGTAGGACTCGACGTCGGCCGGCTTGTCCGAGTGCCCGTAGCCGCGCAGGTCCGGCACGATCAGCTGGTAGCCAGCGACCGCAAGTACAGGCACCTGGTGGCGCCAGAGGTTGCCGCTATCGGGGAATCCGTGCAGGAGCACGACAGGCCGGCCTGCACCGACCACCTCAAACTCGGTGACACAACCATCCACCTCAGATCGCATGATCCGTCCTGACACTCGCGTGGTCGCCGTCACAATTGGCTTCGCCGGCAAGCTCTCCTGCCCGTAAAATGCCGGACAGGAGGCTCGCGTGCCGGACCAGTCCATATTCGCAGACGGAGCTGACCCAAGCGGTCAGATGGAGCTGCGCGTCTCAGACGCCGATCGTGAGTACGTCGTAGGCCTGCTGCGCGAGCATGCGGCTGTCGGGCGGCTGACCTTCACCGAGCTAGATCAGCGCGCCGAGCGCGCTTACTCGGCCACCACGGGGTCCGAGCTGGCCGAGGTGCTCGGCGACTTGCCTCATCAGGTCCAGCCCGCTGATGGCGTCAAGCGCCGGCGGTGGCTCGTCTCGGTCCTCGGCAGCTCCAATCGCCGGATCAGGCATCGCGTGCGCCGGATCCTGTCGGTCGCGGTCCTGGCGAGTCCGGACATCGACCTGTGCCACGCCGAGCTCGACGGCGACGAGATCATCGTCAAGGGATTCGTGCTGTGGGGGTGGCCCGACATCTACGTACCAGACTCGGTCGGCCTGGAGATCAGCGGCTTCACGCTCATGGGCGGCGACGAGGAGAAAGGAAGCGCCCGGGTGCCGCCGCCGGGCGCCCCGGTCGTCAAAGTCCGCTCCTACGGGCTCATCGGGGGCTATACCGTCAGGCGGCTGCCGCCAGAATTGCAGGGTCTGCCACTCTCGAAGGCGCGCAAGGCGGCCAAGGAACTCCCGCGAGGCGCAAGCTAGTACGGCAAGGTCACTGGAAGGACGCGGCGGCGGGCTGCTGCTTGGCCGGCAATCAAGTTAGCCGGTGATCAAGACTCCGGCGGCGGTCATGGCGGCGACCGCGTCCGGGTCGAGGCCCAGCCAGTCGGCGAGTGCCTCGGCGTTGTGCTCGCCGCGCCGGGCCACGCCGCGCCGGACGGCAGCCGACGCGGCGGAGAAGTCATAGGGCAGCGCGACGACACGCCGCTGGCTGCCGGGAACGCCCACCGAGTGGGCGCCGCCAGCGAAGACATCCGTGCTGTCGGCTAGGTCGGCCCAGGCGATCCCGGCGCCTTCCAGTTCGGTGATGAGGCTCGCGCGATCGGCGAACCCGGTCATCCAGTCCTGGATGGCCTGCTGCCGCAGCGCCACCTTGGTGTCCAGGTCGCAGCCGGGCGGAGCAGGATCGGCGATCAGCCCGCGCCGCGCGAGCATGACCCAGGCGTGCTTGGGCGGCGCCGCGATCAGCATCGGCCCGCCGGGCGCCTGCCAGATCGTGCCGCGCGATGTGTATGGCTCCGGGCTGCCATCGATAGCCGCGTGCGCGTGGTCGTCGCTTGCCGCGACCGCCCCGAGCATGCTGAGGCCGATGTGCTGGCCGCGACCGGTGACGATCCGCTGATGGAGTGCGGCCAGCACGGCGATGGCGGCGTGCAGGCCGGTCACTGTATCCGCGAGCGCCACCGGCAGGTCCGACGGCTCACGGCCGTCTAGCTCGGCCTGTCGTGCGAGCAGGCCGGATTCGGCATGGATGACTGGGGCCAGCGCACGCCGGGCAGCGTCGGGGCCGGTCGCGCCGAAGCCGGAGACCGACAGCATGATCAGCCGCGGGTTGGCTGCGGTCAGCCGCTCGTAGGCGAGGCCAAGCCGGTCCATGACACCTGGCCGGAAGTTCTCGATCAGGACGTCGGCCTGAGCCGCGAGATCCCGGACGAGATCGGCGCCGCCGGCCGCCGTCAGGTCGACGCCGACGCTCCGCTTGCCTGCGTTCATCTGCGCATACATCCCGGCGCGCCCGTCGGTGACGATGCCGAACAGCTCGGTGATGTCCGTGCGCGGGCCCTCGATCCGGACGACGTCGGCCCCGAGATCGCTCAGGATCCGGGCGGCGTAGGGCCCGGAGATCGCCTGCGACATGTCGAGCACCCGCCAGGCCGGCAGCGGGGCAGCGGCCGACACAGACTGAGGTTCGGGCCAAGACGTGCTCACGTAGCCGACTCATCCTTCCGCGGTCCTGCGGTGAGCGCCCGCACCGGGGCACACACCAGGTCATTCTGGCGTCGGGCTGGGCTAACCGCCAGCCTGGCCCCGTTCGTCGCCGATCTCGGCAAGTGCCACTGCCGTGAACTCCCGGTGCCCGGCCCGCAGCCGCACGAGATCCGCCGGCCAGGGATCGCGCCTGCACTAGCGTCCGGTCCGGATCGACCTCGCGAAGCAGGCGGCCGTCGCGTCAGGCTGCCGTGGCGAGATCACCCGCCGATCATGCCAGGGCGCTGCCCAGTCCGGGCGTCCTAGACTGCGGGAGTATGGGCACTGGTGAGGCGTCGTGGAAGCCGGCCGAGGACGGCACCTTCGAGCTTGGCACCGACGGGCCCTCGGTCATCCTCGTCGGCGTCGATGACTCGACGACGTCCACCCGGGCCGGCTGGTACGCGGCGGGCCTGGCGCGCCGGCAGCGAGCGCGGATCGTCGGGGTGTTCGTGGCGCCGATGGCGACGTTTGGCGCGGCGGGCCCCGGCGGTGCGGGGCTGACGGTCGCCAAGGAGGAGGCGTTCCGCAACATCGCTGAGGACATGGAACGGCGGGCGCGGACGATGGAGTCCGAACTGGGCATCTCGATCACGGTCCGGGTGGCGCGAGGCGACCCATACACCGAAATCTGCCGTATCGCCGACGAGGTCCGCGCCGACGCGATCGTGGTGGGAGCGTCGGCGCATGCTGGCCACCGGTTCGTCGGCTCGCTGGCGGTGCGGTTGGTGCGCGCCGGGAAGTGGCCGGTCACCGTCGTCCCGTGACCAGCCGGCCGGTCAAGCTGGCTCGTCCCGAGATTGGCGCCGCGCGATGAGACTGTCGATGATCGCTGGGACCGCCTCGCTGATCGGCTCCCTAATGGTGGCCGTCGCGATCTGGTCGTAGGGCGTCGGGTCCCGGTTCACGATCACCAGCGGAGCGCCGCCGCGGACCGCGACAGCACAGAGCGACGCGGCCGGTTCGACGGTCAGCGTGCTGCCGATCGCCAGGAACAGGTCGGCAGCCTGCGCGGCGGCGGCCGCGCGGGTCAGGACCTCGGTGTCCAGCGACTGGCCGAACATGACGGTCGCCGACTTCAGGACGCCGCCGCAGTCGGCGCACGGCGGGTCCGCCTCCCCGGCGCGGACCCGGGTCAGCGCGTCTTCCATGGTGGTGCGGACGCCGCAGCCGACGCAGACGACGGCGTACATAGTGCCGTGCAGTTCCAGGACGCGGTCAGCAGCGAGGCCGGCGCGCTGGTGCAGGCCGTCGATGTTCTGCGTGATGACGCGGGTGTCGATGCCGCTGGCGGCCAGCCGGGCGAGGGCCAGGTGCGCTGCGTTGGGCTCGGCCGCCCACGCGGGGTGCGCCAGTCGTGCCTGCCAGGACCGCTGCCTCACCTCAGGATCGGCGACGTAGACCTGGTAGGTCGACATCTTCTCGGCGGCGGGATCCCGTGTCCACAGGCCGGACGGGCCGCGGAAATCCGGGATGCCGGAGTCCGTGGAGATGCCGGCCCCGGTGAGAACGGCTACCCGCCTCACGCCGTTCATCCAGCGAGCCGGGCCCGACGTCCCGTCCGCGGCAGTGCCCGACGTCCCGTCCGCGGCAGTGCCCGACGTCCCGTCCGCGGCAGTGCCCGGCGCTCGCGCCTCTGTCACGCTGCCTCGCCCCCGGAGATGCTGATGACTCTTGCCACCGACTGTACCGAGGGGTCAGCGGTTGTCGTAATCCTCGCTAAACGGCGTATTCGCGGCACTAGTTCGCCGTTCTTGAGGGCCAGGGATGGCGCGCGGCTGACGTTTCACGTCGGGCGTGCGCTCAGCGGGTCGATATGACCGATTTGCGCGCACGTTGGCGGTGAAATGATGGCGAGCCGCTTACTCAAACCCCGCGAATCGGGCGTGCAGCTCATCGCGAACGCGAGGAAAACAAAATGGCTGGACGGTCCGATCGGGTTGCCGCCAACTAGTTTGCTGTGCAAAGCTAGCGGCGACCCAAAGTAGGAGGCGGGGAATGACAGACGGGGCTCAGGAACCGGGATCGGGCGGCGCACGCGAGCCGGAAGGTGTCGGGGGCGCTGGTGCCGCAGGCGCGAAGAGTGCCGCCGCCGGGCGCCGTCATGCCGAAGGCTCGGGCATGGATCCGAGCAGCGGCGAAGGATCGGGAGATAGCGATCCCGCCGATGTCCTCGCCGACCACGGGGCGTACGCGCGCGCGACTCCCGAGCAGATGCTGGGCGACGTTCGGACTATCCGACGGCAGGCGAGGCGCGCACGCCACGCTTACTGGTTCCCGCTGGTGCTGTTCGGCCTGCTCACGTGCGCGTCGGTGCCGTTTTACCTTCAGCGTTTCCCCTCCGGGCGCGGGATTCATGTCGGGCCCATACCCGTTGGCAGTGGCTCCCGCCCGTCGACGGTGCGAGGGGTTCATTCCGGCCGCGTAGCTGCTGCGACATTCCTCCACAGTGGATACCTCGGTGGTTTGAGGCCCGTGACCGGCGTCGGCAATGCGTACTACTGGCTTGCCGCAATTCTGCTCGGCCTCGCTGCAACGGCCGTGTGGTACCGGCTGCGCGGCGACCGGGTCGGGCTGCGCACTGCATCCCGCGGCTTCGTGGTAACGGGCCTGGTGCTGCTCGTTCTTGCTCTGCTTATCCCTGTCCTTGCCGCCCGCGCCGGTGCCGGCCCGCTAAGGATTCTGATGCCAGGCGACCTGCTGGTCCGGGGAACGTTCCCGTTCGTGCTCCTCGGCGTTGGGCTCTGTGTACTTGCCTGGGCTGAGCGGAGCATCGCGCTAGCCGTGATCGCCGCTGGCTACCTCGCCTTGTCACTGGTCGCGAGCTTGTACGACATCGAGAACGTGTTCTACGACCTGGGCTGGAATATCAGCCCGGACAACAGCGGTCTGCCGAACGTGCTGCTGCCGGCCCTGGTGCTCTTGCTGTCGGGGGCGGGCGCCTGGGTTGTGCAGCATCGATGGCTGGCACGGCCGACCGGCCCGGCTGACGCGGAGAGCGCGGCCACAGCCGAGCAGGCGTCGTGACCGACCACCCGACCAACGGGCTGGACGAGATCGTTCACCAGCGGCACCGGCTCGGCATTCTCACGATCACTGCCGAGGCGAAACGGGCCGAGTTCGGCTACATCCGGGCGGCCCTCGACCTGACCCCAGGCAACCTATCCAGGCACCTCACCGTGCTAGAGGACGCCGGCCTAGT
>DASXKI010000370.1:0-14001 GCA_036496945.1 Streptosporangiaceae bacterium
CTGCTTTATGGCACAAAGTCAACGACCCTGGCCGAAGAACTTTGTGACGCAAAGCCATGCGGCGAGCCGACCACGGGACAGGTCAGCGAGGAGCCTCGGGATCCCGGCAGCCGGTACCTGCGGGCAGCCAAGGATGCCCTCGACGACCTGCAGCGTGGAAGCCGCTGCCGGTAAGAATTGGCTGGCGTCCGGGACAAACTTAGGCATAGGTTGCCGGGATGGGCTGGATCGCACCCGACGTCGAGCGTTCGGAGGACTATCCGGCGCGCCGCAACGAACCCGAACGGGAGATGCTCCGCGACTGGCTCGACTGGCACCGGGCCACGCTGCTGCGCAAATGCGCGGGACTGGATGCCGCGCAGCTGACCAAGCGTGCCGTGCCGCCGTCGAACCTCTCCCTGCTTGGCCTGGTCCGCCACATGAGCGACACCGAGCGCGGCTGGGTGAGGCAGGTCTTCCGCGCTCAGCAGGTACCCGACCTCTACTACTGCTCCGATGCTCCGGACGCGGACTTCGAAGAGGCAGATCCGGCCGGCGCCGAGGAGGATTTCGAGCGCTACCAGGCCGAGTGCCGCGCCGTCGATGCTGCGCTGGAGGGCGCACTACTGGACGACACTTTCACGTTCCGGGAGAAGACCACCTCGGTGCGGTGGATGTGGCAGCACCTCGTGGAGGAGTACGCGCGCCACAACGGACACGCCGACCTGCTCCGCGAGGCCATCGACGGCTCGGCCGGCATGTGAGCCGGGCTGCCCGGGAACCCCTCAGCAACAGGTCATGCAGTGGCGGCCTGCTCGATGAGGTTGGCTACCGCATTCGGCTGCGACAGGTAGACGGAGTGGCTGGCGGCCACCTCGGTAACGGTAGCCCCCGCCCGCTGGCACATGGCCCGCTGCGCGGCCGGCGGGATCATCTTGTCTTCTGTCGTGATGAGGTACCAGGCCGGCCTGGTACGCCAGGCCGGCTCGCTGATCGTCCCGGCGAGCGCGCCCACGCCCCAGGGCACCTGCGAGTTAGCCATGAACGCGGCCTGATCGGCGGGAAGGTCCCCAGCGAACGAGGCGTGGAACTTGTCGCGGTCCAGGAACAGGAAGCCGTCTTTGGGCGGCAGGATGGGCGGTACCGGTGCGCCGGCAGGCGGGTCGGCGATCAGCGTGTTCACCGACTCGCCGGTGTCCGGCGCGAAAGCGCAGATATAGCCCAGGGCGGCCACCTTGTCGTGCCTGCCTGCCTCGGTGATAACCGCGCCGCCGTAGGAGTGGCCGACCAGCACGACCGGGCCGGGCTGCTCGTCGATGATCTGGCGGGTTGCTGCGACGTCGCCTTCCAGCGTCAGTGTGGGATTCTGCACCACACTGACGTTGTAGCCATCCGCGGTCAGGATGTTGTACACCCCCTGCCAGCCGGATCCGTCTACGAAGCCGCCATGAACGAGGACCACGTTGTTCGCTGGAGCCGCACTACTCATAACGTCCCCTCACCTCCGAACCTGAGACCGGTCCTGGCCATGTAGCTTCGTGCCCACCTCGGGCGGCAAGTAACCCGTCTTACGCCTTGCCGCCAGCGGGCCCGTCGGGACCAGTCCGGCCCTCTCGGGCCCGGATCGCCGCCTGCGTCCTGTCGGTGACCTGGAGCTTGTCGAGCACGCGGGAAACGTAGTTCTGCACGGTCTTGAGCGAGAGACCGAGAGCGCGCGCGATCTGAGCGTTACTCGAGCCTTCGGCGATCATTGTCAGGACATCACGCTCCCGGTCAGTCAGCGAGCCCTCGCGCGCGACAGGCCTTCTGCCGGTGGCGCCGGCAAGAATGCGCGCGGCGATGCCCGGGCCGAAGACCGCGCCACCGCTCGCGGCCGTACGCGTCGCCGCCGCGATCTCTTCGCCGGTGGATCCCTTGAGCAGGTATCCAGCCGCGCCGGCGCGGATGGCAGCGAGGACAGTATCGTCGTCGTCGACCATCGTGAGGGCGAGCACCCTGGGCCCAGAGTCTGCGGCAGTGAGGCGACGGGTCGCCTCTACCCCGGAGATGCCCGGCAGGTTCAGGTCCATGAGGACAATATCCGGTCGCAGGGCCTGCGCCATCTGCACCGCCTCCTCACCGGTCCGGGCCACGCCGACCACGGTGAAGTCAGGCACCCGCGCTAGTGAGGCCGCTACCCCGTCCAGGAACACTGGGTGATCATCAACAACAAGGATCGTGATCACGCGCCGCGCCCCGGCAGCACATCCGCGTGACGAGCGTCCGCTGGGTGCAGGCTCATCTGGGTCGGTCGCTCCGGCAGCGGCAGCGTCGCGGTCACCGTTGTGCCGCCGCTGCCGGTGCGGATCTGCAGCGACCCGCCAAGCTCCTCCGCTCGCTCCCGCATGCTTATCAGGCCGTGACCGCTCGCCTGCCCGCTGGCGGAGATCCGGCCAGGTTCGGCGACCGGGAAGCCACCGCCGTCGTCGCCGACACTGGCTACGACGAGGTTGTCACGCAGCCCGATCGAAACCCGGCAAGACGTGGCGCCAGCGTGCCGGACGACGTTGGTAACTGCCTCGGAGATGATCCGATAGATCGCCACCTCGACCGCGGCGGGCACCTCGGGCAGCGGCTCGGGAACCGCGACATCGATGCGAATGCCCGCTGGCGTCGCGAGGCTGCTGACTGCCTGCACGACGGCCGGTCCGAGGCCGAGATCGTCGAGTGCGGGCGGCCGCAGGCCTTCGACGAGTCGCCGCACGTCTGCGACCGCGGACTTGATGTCGTCTCGCAGGACATGCAGGTCCTCGATAGCAGCCTGCGGCTCAGCGGCCACGAGTGCCGTTGCGTTCTCGACCTTCAGCATGAGCCCGGCGAGAGCCGGACCGAGGCCGTCATGCAAATCCCGGCGAATGCGCCGGCGCTCCTCTTCCCGCGCGAGCACAAGGCGCTCACGCGCGATGCGGACGTCATCGGTCAGGGCGCGTGCGTGCAGCAGGAGCGCAAGCTGGGCCCCGACGTCACCCAGTACGCGCAGGTCGGCTACGCGAAGCGGGGTTGCTGGCTTGGCATAGAGCAGGTCCCCAGCACGACGGCCGTACGCCACCAGAGGGAGCACCGTCGGGGCTGGGCCTGGCGTGCCCGCGATTGTCGTGCCAGCAGCGTCACGCAGCGCTGCACTGCCGAGTCCGAGCGTATCCTGCAGCTCGGCCACGATGTCGGCCAGCAGGCGATCGGTGCCTGAGGCAGCAGCGATGCGCGGGCTCAAGCCGGCCAGGACCTCGTAAGGCGCGCGCCATCGCCCGTAGGTGACCCGGTCGGCGGCATCAGCCAGCGCCCGCCGCAGCGGGGCGAATGACACCGCGACGGCGGCTGTTCCAAGCCATGGCAGCCAGCGGGCTCCGGTTGTGTCCAGCATCGCGCCGACCCCGACGACAATCAGCGCGTAGATCGAGACGATCGACACCGCGAGCGTGCCCCAGACCACCGACCGGTTGGCGACGGTCGCGAGGTCGAACACACCGCCGGTGAGGATCGCAACCGCGGTCGCGATCGGCAGTGGGAGCGTGCTGGCCGCGAAGACCCACGTCGGCCAGCCAGACCCGAACGCAGTCGGGATCACGATGGCCGGAAGCGAGGCGGCGAAGGCGAAGGTCAGTAGCTGGCGCCGTAGCGGGCCTCCTCCCCGGCGCCACCGGAAGACCATTCCGGTCACTGACCCCGCAACAGTGGCCGCCGTCAGCGGCAGGCTGAAGGTCCCGAGCACGTTGGCCAGGGACCCGACTATCCCTGGCAGGTGAATCGGGCTGCTCCAGCCTGCGGCCTGAAGTTGGAAGTTCTGCACATGCGGATCGAGCGCCGTGCCGAGAAAGGCAGTGACGAGACTTCCGGTCAGTGTCCAGCCCAGCCAGCGCCATCGAGGCCCCGGCAGGCGGCCGTCGGGGAAGAGCACGGGCACTCCCACCGCGGCGGCTCCCCATCCGGCCGCGCGGACACACGACCCCGCAACGGCTAGCCAGCCCGCTCCTGGCACCGTGCCCGGGGCTGTCACGATTCCCCGCACAGCCAGATCGAACATCCCTTCGCCCAGGCCCCACGCGGCCGCTGCAGCCAGCATGAGCCAGCCCACGCGGTTATCCGGCCTCGCCAGTGCCAGCACGCATCCAGCCGCAGCGAGCAGCGCGATGGTAGCGGGCAACGAGATCGCGGCCACGAGGCCTCCGGTGCCGCCCGCCCGTGCCCACGCCGCCAGTGCGGCGCCAGCCACCGCGACAGTGGCCGCCGCGATCGGAGTCGCGACGGCCACGGTCTGCGGACGAAGTGGCTGCATCTGGCTGATGGTGCCACTAACGCCCCTGTTCATGACAGGTCTGCTGCCACCCTGTATGTGGCCAGGTCCTCGCTGGGGCCGTCGCCGACGGCCGGCGCGCGGCGTGCCTTGCCTCGCAGCAGAACCACGCCGAGCATGATCACCCACGCGAACCAGACCAGCGTGCCCAAGTTGAGCTGAGCTGGCCCGGTCCCCGAGACGATTCCGACGAGGCCGACTACGATGCTGATCCACGCCGTCCAGCGCGGCAGCCGACCGCTGGCCAGGCCAGCCCCGCCCACGGCCAGGGCGCTCAGCCCGCTCGCACCCATCGCGATGAGGTCGGAGAACTTGCTGATCATGTTGAGTCCGGCGACGGTGTCGGCGCCGAAACCATGGGTGGCCCCGTAGTAGGCAGCGAAGGCACCGCCGTAGGAGCCCACGAGTGTGACAGCGGCAGCGGCAGTAGTCGCCGCGATGATCAGCGCCGAGAACCAGCCCGACGTGTCGGTCTGGCCTCGCAACAGGCGGGCGATGAGCGTGAACGCGGTGAGCAGCGCCAGTGATGCCGCGGTGACGAGCACGGCGCCCGCGTACATTTTGCCAGCCGGCACGCTCGAGTAAAGGCTGACGATGGACCTGGGCGAGGCGCCGAAGGCCGGCGAGCGCTGCTGCGAGTAACCGGCCAGCAGCAGGACGACGTAGGCAATGCAGAATGCTCCCGCGGTGCGCCACAAGCGTTTCATGGAGCTGTCCTTTCGATCGGGTGAGCTGACAGGGCCCAGCCTCCGGGTCGCCCGTTCCCAGCCGGTAGAGGGCGAGTCCCCGCCGTACCCGGGAAGAACGGGCGGTCACTGCCGGGAATCGACGCGGGTCCATGGCGAGCTCTTGCCCGCGCCGTTCCTCTGGCTCCACCGCAGGTCACCCGCCTGGGGTGATGTGCCAGGTGGCGCAGCCGGCCCACGCTTGGGTGGACCGGCCCACGCTTGGGTGGATTAACGCTGGAGGATCGTCCGCGTGTCTGCGACCGACGGGACCTCCCTGCCGATGCCTGGCGGGGACACCCTTGACGCTGGCCAGCGAGCCGAGCTGGAGCGGCTGCGCGCTGAGGTGACAGAGCTGCGGGCGGGGCCGCCTGGCGCCGGGCCGCCCCCTGGGCAGGCGACTGGCCGAAAGCGGCGGCGGATCGGCTGGCGTACCCCGGTCGCGACGCTGCTGATCGTGATCGCGTGCTTGCTGGCGCCGCTGTCCGTGGTGAGCGTCTGGACTGCTAACCAGGTGTCTGACACCAGCCGCTACGTCGAGAACATGGCGCCGCTGGTACACGATCCGGCTATCCAGAACGCGCTAACGGACAAGATCACGGCCCAGATCACCACCCGTCTCAATGTCACCGGTCTTGTCGACGCCGCGGCAACCCAATTGTCGAGCAACGGCCTGACCCGGGCTGGGACCGCGCTGAATAGCTTCGCGCCGTCGATTGCCAGCGCGGTTGGCGGCTTCATTCACGCGCAAGTGCACAACGTGGTCGCAAGCGCGGCGTTTGCCAACCTGTGGGTCCGGCTTAACACCGTTGGGCATGCCCAGGTGGTCAAGGTGCTGTCCGGCCAGGGGAGTAGCTCGGTCACGATCAAGAACGGTCAGGTCACCCTCAGCCTTGGCCCGCTGATCGACAAGGCTAAGCAGCGCCTCGAGGCCCGCGGCCTGACAATCGTGGAAAAGCTGCCGTCGATCAACCCCGCGTTCCCGCTGTTCTCGGCGAAGTACCTGGTGAAGGCGCAGACAGGGTACCGGGTGCTCAACGACCTGAAGATCATTCTGCCGATCTCTGCCTTTCTGCTGTTCGGCATCGGCATTTACGTCGCGCGGAGTCACCGGCGCGCCCTGGTCGGTGCCGGGCTCGGCCTCGCGGTCTCCATGTTCGTCCTGGCAGTAGGGCTGCTGATCTTCCGCGGCCTCTACCTGAACAGCGTGCCGAACTCCAAGCTGCCCGCAGATGCTGCCGCTGTGCTGTTCGACACGCTCGTCCGTTTCATCCGAGCCGGACTGCGCACGCTGCTGGTGATCGGGCTCGTCGTCGCCGCGGGAGCGTTCCTCACCGGGCCGTCGATCACCGCTGCCCGGATCCGCGAGTCGATCTCGTCTGCCCTGCGCTGGCTACGCGAACGTGGTGAGCTCGCCGGCGTCCGCACTGGCCCGGTCGGCCAGTGGACGTACGCTCATCGAAAGGCGCTGCGGATCGGCGCGACCACGGTCGCGGTCCTGGTCTTCGTATTCTGGGGCAGGCCTACTGGCGCGGTGGTCATCGGGATAGCCGTGCTGCTCCTAGTCGTGCTCGGCCTTATCGAGCTGATCGGGAGGCCGTCAGCAGGCGCTCCGGCCAGCGCTGGAGCGCCGCGCACCGGAGGCTGATCAGCGCGCCTTGCTGACCGCCGCACGCGATCGCGGGCTCCGGGTAGCCGCGCTCCGGGTGGCCGCGCTCCGGGTGGCCGGGCTCCGGGTAGCTCTGCGGGCGCCATTGGCCTGCCGTGCCCTGACCACCCGATCCGCGCCATCTTCAGCGGGCGCTGCCTCCTGCCTGGCCATCGTCCACTTGAACTCGAGCTCGACCTCAACCTCGTCGCCCTCGACCTCGACCTCGAGTTCGGCGCGGACGCGATCGGGGATGTGCAGGCTGACGGTGCCCGGCCCGAACGGGAATTCGCCATTCTCCCCGGTGATGAACGCCTTGGACAGCAGCAACAGCCAGGTGGCTGCCTCGTCCCGGCTAACCGACTCTTTGCGCTCCACTTTCACGTCGGACATGGTTAGTCCCTTCTTACTCACTTAAGCGGCAGATGGCGGGAATGCCCTCTGGCAATTCGGTGGCCACGCGCGGAGCGCCTCAGACCGCGGAGCGGTCCTGCCTATAGATGTGAGGTACCCATGTGCAAATGTGTTAAGACACCAGCGCGGAGTCACGTTTGATATGGGGGGAAACCATGACGAGCGAAGAGATCGATTATCAGCGCGTTTTCCGGACCCAACCCAGCGCCATGGCGCTCCTGACCCCAAGCTTCGTCGTCATCGACGTCAACGAGAAGTTCCTGGAGACGATGGCACGCCGTCCGAGGGATGAGCTGATCGGGCGGAACATCTTCGACGTATTCCCAGCGATGCCGCGCGAGCCGGGCACCGACCCGCGTCCGGCTCTCACGTCGCTACGTGCCGTGCTGTCCAGCGGCCTGCAAGATGTCCTGGAGCTCACGCGCTACGACCTGCCTGACAGTCGAAACCCAGCCGTGCTCGAGGAGCATTATTGGACCGCCATCTTTTCAGCCGTGATGCGCGATGACGGAAGTATCGGCATGCTCGAGTGCCGGGTAGAAGATGTGACTCATATCGTCATTCGCTCTCGAAGCCTGCAAGCTCAGCTCGGGTAGCGGGGCGGACCAAAGAGCAGCCGGCCGCCGGCTGCGTGCGCGAGCGGCAGGAGAGAGCCTGTCAGACAGGCTGCGCCGCTATGCGGAGGAAGGATTGCGCCGGGACGAGCACCCGCTGATCACATTCCGGGACGGGGCTGCCGGCCGCCGGGCCGCCGTCGTCGGAGGCCCGGACGTGTGGGAGATCGTCATGTGGCTGGAGGATCTCGGCGACGAGGACGACCCGGCAACGGTACTGGCGGCCGAGCACGATATCTCGCGCCCGCTGTGCCGCGATCGCGACCGCAGTCGCGGCAGTAGCTGCTGATCTGCTCGTTGATCGCCTTGTCTACCTAGAGCGTCCGAGCCAGGCATGATTGCGAGCTAATGGGGGCTGCCGACGTCGGCGGGCCGGGCGCCCAGGCATGCCTTCCCAAGCACGCGGCGTACTTCTCGATGACGGGCGCGGCGGCATCCTGGTGATTCGCGGTCGAGCATGACCTTAACCCTGCCCACCCTGCGGGGAAGCGGCGTGCAGGACCTGGTCGATGGCTGCGACGATGAGCCTGGCGGATCCGTCGATAGCCTGGGCGACGGGGCTCGACGGGTTGCGGAGCTGACTGGCTATCTGAGCCGGGGAAAGTCCGGCGAGGACCTGCGGGTTGTACTGCGCGCCGGCCAGGATGTAGTGATTTGCGATGTCGAGGAACGGGACTGCTCCGGACTGGTCGGCGCTGTTGACGAACGGCGGCACGTCGTAGGTGCCAATGAGCTTGGCGTCCAGCGCCGTCTCGGGCTGCAAGCGGTGGCCCACGTTGTCAGCTAGCTCGGTCGTGCGCAGCGTGATCTGGGTGCTGTTGTAGTGGGCCGTGCGGAACGAGAACGTTGCGGTGTTCGGATAAACGTCGGTGGCCGACGACTTGGTGGACCCGAGGTCGCTCCAGGTGCCGAAGTGGGAGAGCGCCACGACCAGCGGCCAGCGCTCAGCTGCACAGAACGGACAGGATTCCTCGCTGACGAAGACGATCGCCGGCTTGCCGTCGACGGTCAGCGGCGGACCTGGCGACGCAACCTGCTGCAGCGGCGTGGCCGCCTGGCCTGCGCTCACCCGCGTGAGAACCCCGAGCGGGACGGCAGTGGCCTGCCGAACGACGACGGACGCTGCTCGAGACTCCTGCGCAGCGGGATGCGCTGTGGAGAGGCTGACGCCGACGAGCGCTCCCACGACGGCCAGCACAGCGACGACCGCCGCTCCCGATAGCAAGAGCCGCGTGCGTGTCTCCGCGCGCTTACGCGCGACGCGCTCTGCTGAGATCCGCTCGCGGGCGCGCGCCTTGGCGCTCGCGCTTCCGGCAGACCTGGCTGACTTGCCACCCGCAGTCCCACGACGGGTCCTGGGCACGTGATTCTCCCTCTCGGCTCGCAGGTACCGCGGCCCCGGCGAGATGTCGTCGCCTGTCTACTATCACGGCTAGGAGGGCCGCGATGTTCACGCCACCAGTGCCGGAGCCATCGGGCCGTCAGCAGCGGAGCGAGCGCTGTCCGGCCGCTCGGCGTCCATCGCCGCGAGGAAGGCACCTATGGCGTCGGTGACTGCGGTGGGCGCCCGCCTGGGCAAGTGATGGCCGGCGCCGCTGATCAGCTGGAGGCGAGCGTCCGGCAGCGACTGCGCCAGACAGCGAGCGGTCTCGACGGGGACCAGTGTGTCCCGCGGGTCGGCTAGGACGAGCACCGGCACCTCAACCGAGGGGAGGGCACGTTCCAGCTCGTCGAGCTCGCGCAGCAGGGCGCGCTGCTCCGTGAGGAACGTGCGCCAGAGCGTGCCATGTGCGTTATCTCCCAGACCCCAGACCTGCCAGTTCACGTGCTCATCCGGGCGCAGATTGCGGCCGGACGAGCGGCCGGCCGCGGCGAGCCGGGTACGTGCGATCCACGGTGTCAGCTTCCACGCCACCAGGGCGCACAGTGGTCCGGCGGCAGGTGCGGCCAGTACACTGTCCCATTTGTTCGCGCACCCCGGTCCGACGCTCGCGAGCAGGACCACCGCCTCCACGCGCTCCGGGGTCAGGTTCGCCGCCGCCAACGCGACTCCGCCTCCGAACGAATGCCCGACCAGCACGGCGCGGTCGATGCCGCGCGCGTCCAGGTCGTCGATGACAGCGCGGGCGTTGGCGGCGAATCCGCCGGCCGGAAGCTGGCTGGAGCCGTATCCCGGCCGGTCTGTCGCGACTGCGTGGAGCCGCACAGGGAGCCGTTCGGCAACTTGGTCCCAGTCGGCAGCTGAGCCTGGCTGACCGTGCAGCAGCACCAGTTCGTGATCGCCAAGCGCAGGCGATGCGTCCGTGCAGTCCGCGCGGGAGGCGAGCCCCACATCCTTTCTGGGTGCCTGCTCGGCTTGCGTGTCGTGCGGCACGCCGGCGCGCCGACCGCGCTCGGGGCGCCGCAGGAGCACGAGAACTAGCCAGCCGGTGAGCGCGACTAGCCAGAAGCTGGCCAGGCGATAGAGGAGCACCGCAGCCAGCGCCTGGCTGGCGCCCAACCCGGTTGCTACGAGGGCCAGGCTCATGGCTCCCTCGGCCACCCCGAGGCCACCGGGAGTGATGTTGAGGCTCTGCGCGGCGACTCCCGAGCCGTAGACAAGCAAGAGATCATTCCAGGGAACGGGGCTGCCAGCGGCACGGATGCTCACGACGAGCACAGCCGCGTCAGCGAGCCAGTTGACGACGCCCAGGCCGGTCACCGTCAGCCAGCCGGATGGCGCTAGCTGGAGCGAGCCCAGCCGTTCTACCCAGGCCCCGATGATCGCGCCCGGATCGTCGGCCGGCCGGCGTAGCAGCCGGGCCACGT
Source organism: Streptosporangiaceae bacterium (assembly GCA_036496945.1). Lineage (GTDB taxonomy): Bacteria > Actinomycetota > Actinomycetes > Streptosporangiales > Streptosporangiaceae > JAJYUU01. The sequence goes on from DASXKI010000370.1 coordinate 10,519, forward strand.
GCCGCAGCGCCCACGTCGCTGGCTGTTCGAGCCCATCGCGCAGCTGCGGTCTGCGCGCGGCCAGTGCGAGGGCGAGCAGTGCAGCCACGGCGAGCACGCCGCCGGGCACAGCGAAGCCGGTTACAAGCCCGTTGCCGGAGACCAGGCCGCCACCAACGACGACTAGCGCGCCAGCGACTGAGGAGACGATCCCGCCGGCCAGCAGCGACCATCCGGCGAGCGGAGCGTCGGCTCCCATCCCCGTGAAGCGGCGGAATGTGTAGGCCGTCGCGAGCTCCGGCCCGGCCAGGGGAATCGACACTGACAGTGCGTTGGCGGCAAAGGATGTGGCCAGCATGGGCCGGACGCCCACGCGGGCGCCCCCGGTGGCCAGCAGCCTGCGCAGCATGAAGGCGAAGGCGCCCATGGACGCCGCCTCCGCCGCGATCGCTGCTGGTATCCAGAGCCAGTGCAGATGACCCAGTACCGCGAACGACGCGGCTATTGAGGCTCGCTCGACAACCACCGCAGCGCCCATGGCAGCCACTGCGATGATGGCCAATGCGGCCCTGGCGGGCCGTCTGTAGGCCCCGCCCGCTGATGCGCTTCCGGTGAGTGTCATATCCGCTGGGCAGACACGTTGCCCGCGGCCGCGAGCGCGCGAACCTCGTCGCCCGTGACGGTTTCCTGGGCGAGCAATGCGGCCGTGAGCTGAGTGAGAGCCTCGCGGTGGCGAGTGAGCAGCTCCCGAGCGCGGGCCTCGGCACTAGCTAGGAGCGCGGCGACTTCCTGGTCGACCAGCCACTGGGTGTGCTCGGAGTAAGGCCGGCCTGGCGCCATGGCGGGGTAGCCACCTGGCGGGATGTTGTAGCTGACGGGCCCGACCTTGTCGCTCAGACCGAACTCGCACACCATCTGAGTCGCCAGGACGGTGGCAGAGGCCAGGTCGTCGGCTGCGCCCGTGGATGCCTCGCCGCGGACCAGCCGCTCCGCTGCTCGGCCGCCCAGCCGCACAGCGAGGGTGTCGGCGAGGTAGTTCTCGCCGTACAGCCGCCGGTCATCGACGGGCAGCATCTCGGTGAGCCCGAGGGCCTGCCCGGCGCCGAGAACCGTGACCCGGCTGACCGGATCGGCGTGTGGAGACAGGACGGCGACCAGCGCGTGGCCGGCCTCGTGGACGGCGACGGTGGCGAGCTCGCCGGGCGCGAGCGGGCTGGTGTGCCGGGTGCCGAGGAGGACGCGATCGCGCGCACTGGCAAAGTCGGTGGCGGTCAGGCTGATGCGGCCGGCCCGGACCGCGCTGACAGCGGCCTCGTTCAGCAGGTTGGCCAGATCGGCACCGGAGAACCCTGGCGTGGCGGCGGCGACCTGATCCAGGTCGGCGTCGGCGTCGAGCCGCTTGTCACGGGCGTGGGCGGCGAGGATGGCGCGACGCTCAGCCCGGTCGGGCAGCGGGACAATTACTTCCCGGTCAAACCGGCCCGGCCGGCGCAGGGCCGGGTCCAGGGCCTCCGGCCGGTTAGTGGCGGCGAGCACCACGACCCCGCTGGACTGGTCGAATCCGTCCATCTCGGCGAGTAGCTGGTTGAGCGTCTGCTCGCGCTCGTCACTGCCGCCGTAGCCGCTATGGTCACGGCGCGTACCGAGAGCATCGATCTCGTCGATGAAGATGATGGCCGGGGCTAGGGTGCGTGCCTGCTCGAACAGGTCCCGGACCCGGGCCGCGCCAACGCCGACGAACATTTCCACGAAGCTCGAGCCGGAGATGGACAGGAAGGGGACATGGGCCTCGCCGGCCACTGCGCGCGCGAGCAGGGTCTTGCCGGTGCCGGGCGGCCCTGCCATCAGCACGCCCCTCGGACCCCGCGCCCCGGCCAGGTGGTATCGGTCCGGGTCGCGCAGGTACTCGACGACCTCGGTGACCTCGGTCTTCACAGCCGGGTAGCCGGCCACGTCCGTGAACCTGGTAACCGGGCGCTCGTCGTTGATCACGCGTGCCTTGGCCTTCGCCAGCCCGGCTGCCCCGCCTAGCCCGCCGATTCCGCCAGGGTGCCGGCGGGTGGTGCGGACGAACATGTACAGCAGGCCGCCGATCAGCAGCAGGGGCAGCAGGCCGAGCAGCACCGACAGGAACGGGGATGACGTGCCGGTAGTGGCGCTGACCTGGACGTGGTGGACTGCCAGATCGGTGGCGAGGGTGTTGCCGCCCAGGGCGACCGGGATGGTGGTCGTGAACGGATGCCCGCCGGCGAGGCTGCCGGTGACCTGGCCTGCCGGGCCGATGGTGACGGCGCGGACCATCCCGGCGCTGACATCGGCCACGAACCGGGTGTAGGTCAGCGGCACGCGCGCCGGGTGGCCGCCTGCGACGGCCAGCAGTGTCACGAGGCTGGCCGCGGCAGCCACCGGGAACAGCCACCGCCGCCATGGGGCTGCGCTGGCCTGGCCGTTCGGGCCAGGCTGGGACATGGGCATCACAGTGCTCCTTTTGGTGGCCGGGACATCCCCGGCACGTCTGGATCTGGCCGTCGGGCCGGGCTGATCGGCCGGGGTTACCGCTGGCTGAATTCGGGCGTCCGCGGCCGGGCAGGCTCAGGCAGCGGCTGCGGTGCTACGTGCCGGAACCGCACTCGCGACTGCCACGCGGCGAGCACGACGAGCAGAATGAGAATCGCCTCGACGCTGAGCGCGGCAAGGCCAAGCGGGCAGTGCCAGTTGCCGACGTCGGCGTGATCACCGAGGAAGCCACCAGGAACGGCACGGGTCAGCACGTAGCCGCCCATCGCCGAGGCGGCCACGCCGCCGGCCGTCGCCCACGCCAGCCAGTGCGACCGGGTGATCATCACCCCGCCGGTCACCAGCGCGGCAGCGATGATCGCGAAGTACCCGGCGCCCACCAGCGGCGTCGGGCCTAGCGTGGCGGGCAGGTCGACCACGTGGATGACCGCCAGCGCGGCCAGCGCCAGCGCCCCCACGGCGCGCGCGATTACGTCACTGGCCTGCGCCTGATGCACTGGGCCAACACGAGCAAACATGTGTGTCCTCCTTCGTCGGGACCGCCCCGGCAGGCCTGGCGCCGCGCCGGGCAGCGGTAGCGCCGCTCCCATCTACTAACACGCATAGGAGACGCAGGAGGTTCAGTGCACTTGTCCGTGCTCATCAGCGCCGGCGAGGTCCAGGCCAGCAACTAGCTCGGGAAGCTGATCTCCGGGAAGGGCGGCACAGCCGGTCTAGCTACTAAGACGAATAGGTGATGAGCCAGGTCATCGGACAGCGTCCTCTGCCACGAACTCCACGAAGCGGGCCAGCCGCCACGACGGGACTGGACAGGCATTCGATTGTGCCCGTCGTCTGCCGGGTCGTCCGGTCGGGCGGGGTCTGCTAGGCGCCTGGGACTCGTCCGAGTGCGAGGGCGAGCAGTGCTGGCGCGAGGGCTAGCAGGACCGGGGTCAGGGCGAGGGCGGCGGTGGTGGCGCGCAGTAGCTGGCGTCGCGTGTGGCTGAG
>DASXKI010000371.1:0-1574 GCA_036496945.1 Streptosporangiaceae bacterium
ACGACATACTGTCAGTAGACGACGCAGTCAGCGCGCTGTACGCGCCCGGGCCTATCGAGGAGGGCCTTTGGTACTCGACACGGGGCGCGGCCGCGAGCGGACGCTCGAGGATCTGGTCGCGACGGCAAAGAAGATCGCCACGGCGGTCGAGTCGGTGATCGACGGGAAGGCGGAGGCGGTCAAGCTCGCCCTCACCGTCCTGCTCGCGGAGGGTCACCTGCTGATCGAGGATGTGCCTGGCGTCGGCAAGACGATGCTCGCCAAGGCGCTCGCCAAGTCCATCGACGGCTCGGTGCGGCGGATCCAGTTCACCCCCGACCTGCTGCCGAGCGACGTCACCGGCGTGAGCGCCTACAACCAGGAACGCCGGGAATTCGAGTTCAAGCCCGGCCCGATCTTCGCGAACATCGTCGTCGGCGACGAGATCAACAGAGCCTCGCCCAAGACCCAGTCCGCGCTGCTCGAGTGCATGGAGGAGCGGCACGTCACGGTCGACGGGACCACCTACCAGCTCGAGGCTCCGTTCATGGTCATCGGCACCCAGAACCCGGTGGAGATGGAGGGCACCTACCCGCTCCCCGAGGCGCAGCGGGACAGGTTCACCGCCCGCCTCTCTATCGGCTACCCCACCGCGGCCGCCGAACTGGAGATGCTCAACACCCACGGCTCCTCCTCTCCGCTCGACCAGCTGACGCCGGTCGCCACCGCGCTCGACGTGCGCGAACTGATCAAGGCGGCCCGCGGTGTGCACGTGTCCGGCCAGGTCAAGGAGTACATCATCGCGCTCGCGGCGGCCACGAGGACCGCATCTGAGCTGCGGCTCGGTGCGTCGCCGCGATCCGCGCTGCACTTGCTGCGCACGAGCCGGGCCCGGGCCGCGCTGGACCGCAGAGACTACGTGATCCCCGACGACATCCAGGCGCTGGCGATCCCGGTGCTCGCGCACCGGCTGCTGCCGACCGCCGAGGCCATGATCGAGCGCAAGCTCCCCGAGCAAGTAGTGGCGCGGCTCGTCGCGGAGCTCCCGCTGCCGCGCCCCTAACCGGCGGTGACTTCAGGTGCGTAGGCTGCTAAGCGCGCTGACGGTCCGGGGGAAGTCGTTTGTCGCGGCCGGCCTGGCGGCGGCCGCCTGCGGCCTGCTCATCCCCGAGCCCGACCTGCTGCGGATCGGCTGCCTGCTGATGGCGCTGCCGCTGCTGTCGGCGTTCGGCGCCGGGCGGGCCAGGTACCGGCTGTCCTGCGTGCGGCTGCTGGCGCCGCCGCGGCTGGCGGCCGGCCAGACCGCCGAGGTGACCATCCAGCTGGCGAACGTCTCCCGGCTGCGGACCGGGCTGCTGCTCTGCCAGGACACCGTGCCCCTCGCGCTCGGCCGGAGGCCGCGATTCGTGCTGCAGGGCATCGCCGGCGGCGGCAGCAGGGAGTTCAAGTACCATCTCGGGTCGGACACGCGCGGCAAGTACACGGTCGGGCCGCTGCAGGTGCGGGTGGCCGACTCGTTCGGGCTGGTGTCGATCAGCCGGGCCTTCAGCAGCACGAGCACGCTGACCGTGACGCCGCGGATCGTCGCGTTGTCC
>DASXKI010000372.1:0-3978 GCA_036496945.1 Streptosporangiaceae bacterium
CGGTTGCCGCCTGGTGCTCCCACGTCGGCATGGCGCTGGAGTCCAGCGAGAAGATCTTGTCGGTCCAGAACGACGAATTGCGCCGGCTGCTGTGGACGGCAAACCGCACCCTCCCGGACGGATCGATGCTGGGTCTTGCGGAGGCTGTGCTGTACGAGAAATCGGGAGGGGCGCCCATCCCGGGATACAGCCACATCGCGGCGGCCATGAAGGTCGGCGGGCAAGGCTGAACTCAATGTCAAAGCTCGCGGCCGTGCAGGGGTCTGAATATCCTCATCTAATGCAGTCCGCGCGCAAGACCATCAGGACTGGTGGCGGCGACGTGGGCCGCCTGGGCCGTCGGTGCAAGCACATAGTTCCGCGATGGGGCGACGCCGAGCCGAGCAGCAGCGGCGGGCCGCCGGGCCGGGCCGGCCCCGGGTCGAGCACGCAGTCCTGGACCCGGTAATAGGCGGCGCGGTCCACGCCTCCCACGGTCCCCGCGTGAGGCCGCCGGGCAGTTCCTACAGCAAGTGGTCACCAAGCCAGAGCGAGTCGAACCCGACGGCCTCCGCGGTGCGGGCCATCGAAAACAACTCCGGCCACTCGAGGCGGCGCTCGACCTCGGGCAGCTGGATACCAACGCGGCACGGACGAGGCATTCGCGAACTCTATCGGCCAACACGCCGACACGATCGCTCAGGCCATGGCAGGCCATCGGGAACCATCCGTTTCGGCCGTGGAGCGTGTGCCACCTGCCGATGAGCGGTCGCTGCGATATGCGCGTCCTGCGTGCGTCGGTCGGGTGGATGCGTGGTGCGGGGTGGGACCGGGGGGAGGGGATGTTGAGTGGGCATCGGCGCCCAGCGACCCGAGGGACCTTTGAAGAGTTGCCCGGACAACGATGCGTTTCAGCACAGTAGCGTGGCTTCTGTCACAGTTACCTTCCGCGCGAACCTGGAGGCACCTTGAAGCTCTTGCTCACGTCCGGCGGCGTCACGAACCCCAGCATCCGCTCGGCGCTCGTGCAGCTTCTCGGCAAGCCGATCGCCGAGTGTCACGCGCTCGTGGTTCCGACCGCGCAGTGGGGTCACCCGATGTGCGGGCCGGCATCGGTGCGGGGCCTGGTGGCCGCCGAGCCCGGCTTCCGGCACTTCTCCGGCCTGGGATGGGCGTCGCTCGGTGTCCTCGAGCTCACCGCGCTGCCCACCATTGGCGCGGAGCGATGGGTCCCCTGGATCCGGGCGGCCGACGTGCTCCTGGTCGACGGCGGCGACGCGACGTACTTGTGCCACTGGATGCGGGAGTCCGGGCTGGCCGATCTGCTGCCTTCGCTGCCCGAGATGGTCTGGGTGGGCGTGAGTGCCGGAAGCATGGTCATGACGCCCCGGATCGGGGAGTACTTCGTCGAGTGGCCGTCCGCGGCGGACGACCGCACCTTGGGGGTCGTCGACTTCTCGATCTTCCCGCACCTGGACGCGTTCCCGGGGAACGCCCTGGCGGACGCAAAGCGGTGGGCCGCCGCCATCGGCGTCCCGGCCTACGCCATCGACGAGCAGACGGCCATCAAGGTCGTAGACGGCTCTGTCGAGGTGGTCTCCGAAGGGCAATGGACGAAGTTCGGGTCGTAGCCGCCCGGCATTTATGACGTCGCGTCGCTGGACGTGAACCACCGTTGCTGAGGCGTTGCCGCCCGCTCTGACCTGGAGTGGCGCCGCGAGTCGAACGTCCGCATGTACCGCGCGTCGTCTGCGCGCAAGTGCTCATACTGGCGGACACCGGCCGCGGCTCACTCGGCGCGGTACGCCCGATCGCCGGTCGTACCACACGCGCATCCGCTGACCAGTGGCTGGGTCAGTGAACACCTCGCTCGTGGGCTCGGAGCTGCTGCCGGTGCTAGCGCCCTTCCGGTTCCCGCGGTACCGCGGCGGGAATCCTCGTTGACCTTGACGTCGGTGATGCCGGCTTTCGGCCGGCTGACGAGGCTGCATGAAGCTGCCACTTTCGAGCGCTGAGCCGCAGCAACCTAGACTGACCGCAGCGTGCACTCGGCCATTGCACCGTGTCGACGCGGGCTGGCCGATCGCGCGTATTCCTGCCCGCTTGGCTAGTGCACGGTGTCACTGCACCACACTGAGGCTGATGTGCGGGGAGGACTTCTCGTCCGATACGGCTGCGGATTGCTGCGCCGCGCTGTGGCCTGACAAGGGGGCTGCCAGGTGGACCGGCCGTGACGATGCCGGCTTCGCCAGTTTCCGCGCCTGGGCGCGAGTCGGCGGAATTGCGGACGCGCCGCCTGGCGGCGGCGCGTCGGCGGGCTACCGCCCTGCTTGGAGCTGTGACGGTTGTATTCATAGCCGTGACGGTGGCTGGCGCCCGCGGAACTGCGCTTAGCTACGTGCAGGCTGGCGCCGAGGCGGCAATGGTCGGAGGAGTGGCGGACTGGTTCGCTGTGACGGCTTTGTTCCGCCGGCCCCTTGGCCTGCCGATACCGCACACCGCGGTGCTCGTCGAGCGCAAGGACCAGTTCGCCGCCACTCTCGGCCAGTTCGTGCAAGAGAACTTCCTCAACGCCGATGTTCTTGCCGAGCGCATACACTCCGCTCGGCTCGTTTCCCGCCTGGCTGCCTGGCTGGCCGACGACACCAAGGCGGCCGGCTTCGCTGGTCACGCCGCGGATCTGGTGGTCACGGTGGCCGAGGCTCTCCGGGATGAGGATGCCCAGCGGGTACTCACCGCCGAACTGACCCGGGCGGCCGAGACCGTTAAGGTAGCGCCGCTGGCTGGACGGGCCTTGCGGGTCATCATCGCGGGAGGCCACCACGCCGGGCTGTTTACCGCCATCGTGTCCGGTGCCGATCGCTATCTCGGCGACCATTACGCGGAGCTTCGTGACCTGTTCGAGGCCGAGTCCCCGCGCTGGGTGCCCGACGCGGTTTACCGGCGAGCGTTCGACCGCATCTACGACCGCCTGCGTCATCGGCTGGCGGCTATGGCGGCTGATCCGGGCGATGAGGCCCGGCGTCAGTTCGACGAATGGATCGCGAGCCTCCCTGACCGCCTGGAGACATCCCCCGACCTGCTCGAGCGCGGGGAGGCATACAAGCGCGACATCCTGGCTAGCGCCGAGCTGAGGGACTGGTCCTCGTCGCTGTGGAGCCATGTTAAGGACACACTGCGGACCCAGGCAGCCGACCCGGAGTCTGAGCTGCGCCGCGGGGTGGCCAGCGCGCTGGCGGCAGCCGGCCGACGCCTCGGATCAGACCACGGCCTCCAGGAGAGCCTCCTGCGCATCGTCGAGTCAGGAGCCAGGGCACTCGCCGATCAGTTCCACGACGAGCTCGCTGGCCTTGTCACCGGAACCATCCAGCGGTGGGACGCGGCACAGACGTCAAGCCAGCTGGAACTGCTGCTAGGACGCGATCTGCAGTACATCCGCATCAACGGCACTGTGGTAGGAGCCGGCGTCGGCCTGGTCTTGCACGCCGTGGCCCTAGGCCTGGCCTAGAGGCAAATACGGGCGGCTTGCCTGCGGCCGCTGGCGGGCGGCTAACGCTGCTTCGGGTTGCGCAGCGCCGGGAAGAGCCAGCGTGCCTGGCGCATGAGCTCCTGCAAGGCCCGCCGGCGGGCATCGGCGAAATAGCGATCCGGGTCGCGCACCATCCGCTCTGGACGATCGTCATGATCGTCGATGATGATGTGGGCCGCCACCTGCATCCCCTTCCGCGCGACTTCAGTGTCACTGAGCTGCCAGGCGAGGTCAACAGCCGGCCGCTGCATCGCGCACGTCCAGCGGCCGCGGCCGCCTCGTCACGCTCAGGCCAGGGCCACGGCGATCAGCCCGCCCAGCAACCGGATCAGCGGCACGTCAGTCCGGCTGATACCGCCTTTGTCCAGCGCGTCCACCATCAGCATGCCGAAGGCGTCCTGGCCCGCGGCCACTGGCACCGCCGCGAACGACTGGTAGGTCTGCGGGGCCGTCACCTGCCACCCTGGGGG
>DASXKI010000373.1:0-14554 GCA_036496945.1 Streptosporangiaceae bacterium
ACAGCCGCATGCTGATAGCTCTCGCCCGGCTCAATCCCGCCGCCGGGCAGCTCCCACCAGTGCCCGGCCGTCCGGGACGCCAGCTCCGCGCGGAACAGCAGGATCCGGCCCGCCCGATCGCGCAGCACGACCCGCACGCAGGACCGCACCAGGTCATAGTGCTCCAGGTCAGAGGGTTCCAGGTCACTGCGTTCCGGGGCATTGCGCTCCGGGTCGCGGCCGGCAGACCGTTCGGCGCCGAGCGCGGCCGCGTGCCTGCCCGCGGCAGCCGCCGCCAGGAAGTACGCCAGATCCTGATGGAGGCCGCGGCCCATCGTCGACAGCTGCACGGGGCAGTCGCGCAGGGCCTCCGCCAGCCCGGCGACGCTGACCCGCACCAGGTTGTGCCGGGCCGCCAGCGGCTGGGCGGCCGCCAGCACCTCCGCGCCGAAGTCGCCAGGCAGCTCGGGCACCACGATGTCCGCCCTCGCCATGGCCACGCGGCCGTAGGAGGTCAGGCTGTGATGGGAGATGCCATGATGGCGCGCGCGGGGGTCGGCGTCGCTGATCCGCAGCGACCCGACAGGCCGGCCGCCGAGGACCGCGGCTGCGTTGACGGCCTCGCCGGCCGCGATGCCGGAGAAGCCCCAGCGGGTGCCGGTGCCCAGGTTGCCCGGTCCCTGGGCCACGACGGCCAGCTCGGCATGCAGGACGTGCCGGGCCGCGAGCAGCCCGCTGTGCAGGCTGACAGCCTCCACGTCGCCGCCGAACGCCTGACCGACGGTCACCGTGCCGGCCAGCCAGCCAGCCTGCGTCAGAGTGGCGGCCGACCGGGAGAACCAGGCCGGCAGCGCACCGCCGTCCAGCATCACGTACGCGATCCGCGGCGGCGAGCCTGGCCGCGCCCCAGCCGGCCGAGCGGCCCGATAGCCTGCCAGGACCGCCGGCAGCGCCGAGTGCAGGTCGGCCACGACCACCGGCAGGCCAGCAAGGTCGTCGGCCTCGCGCAGCACCTCGTGAAATTCCGAGCCCTGCTCGTCCGCGCCGAGTACTCGCGCCTGGAGTGGTGTGTACCGAGCCTTGATCAGGTGCCCTGGACCGCCGGTGTCGGCGGGCAGCCGGTCCGGGATGGCCACGACCAGCGCGTATCCGCCGGTGCCAAGACCCAGGTCCAGCGCGCTGGTGTTCAGCAGCACCCGGTCGCCGGCCTGCGGCGTGCCCGTCAGCCGCGGGTAGGCCAGCGCCCGCACGGTGTCCGCGCCGACCCGCACCTCGAGCTCGAGCGCACCGTTCCACGAACGGCCGAGTGCGGATACCTCGCCACTACGCCACGTGATCACTCAGGCAGGGTAGCGTCGGTGGCGAGAAGGGATGGCGATGTCCAGGCGGAAGACTGAGCGGCTGCTGAGCCTTGTGGTCTGCCTGCTGTCTGCGCGCAGGTATCTGACTGCTACCCAGATCAGGGCGGCGGTCCCCGGCTATCCGGAGTCCTTCGACGCCTTCAAGCGCATGTTCGAGCGAGACAAGGATGAACTGCGCGAGCTCGGCATCCCGCTGGAGACCGGCACCAACGCGCCCGGCGATGAGGAGTCCGGGTACCGGATCTCGCGGCAGGCCTATGAGCTGCCCGACATCAGGCTGGAGCCGGATGAGGTTGCCGTGCTGGGCCTAGCGGCCCGGGTCTGGCGCCGGGCCGAGCTGGCTGGCGCGGCCGAGGGCGCGCTGCTGAAGCTGCGCGCGGCCGGCATCGACGCGGAGGACCTGACCCAGCCAGGGATCGAGCCGCGGGTGCAGACTCCTGAGGCCGCGTTCGGGCCACTGTGGCAAGCAGTGCGCGACGGGCGGCCTGTCGCCTTCGGGTACCGGGCTGCGGGCCGCAGTGCGGCGCAGCGCCGCAACCTCGAGCCGTGGGGCGTGGTCAACCGGCGCGGCCGCTGGTATGTCGTCGGTCGGGACGCTGACAGGCAGGCAGAGCGGGTGTTCCGGCTCAGCCGGATCGACGGCGCGGTGAGCTTCACCGGGCCGGCGGGGTCGGTCACGGTACCGCCCGGCACGGACGTGCGGGCGGCCGTGCGCGACTGGGACAGCGAGGCATCGGCGCCGCGCAGCTGCGTGCTGCGGGTCAGGTCGGGCGCCGGCTACGGTCTGCGCCGACATGCACTGCGCGCCGAGCCAGATGAGGACGTGCCCGGCTGGGATCGCGTCGAGCTCAGCTACTCCGACACCGGCTGGTGGAGCGAGCACGTCGCGTCGTTCGGCGCCGACGTCGTGGTGCTGGAGCCGACCGACCTGCGCGACGCAGTGATCGGGCGCCTCAAGGGGGTACTGGCATGACGGCGGATGTCCCGGCCCGGGCCGGCCAAGCTAAGTCCGGTACTGCCGCCCAGGCTAAGGCCATGGGCAGTACCGCTGCCCAGGCTAAGGCCAAGGGCGGTAACGCAGCCGAGGCCAAGGCCAGCACGGCCACCGCGACTGAACGGCTCCAGCGGCTGCTGGCCCTGGTGCCATATGTCGTGAGCCGGAACGTCGTCGGCATGGAAGACACCGCTGCGGCCTTCGGGATCACCGAGCGCGAGCTAGTGGACGACCTGAACCTGCTGTGGTGCGTCGAGCTGCGCTCGCCCGATCCGTACTGCCCGATCGACTTGTCGTATGAGGGCGGCGAGATCGTCGTCAGCGAGGCCGAGGCCATCGACCGGCCGCTGCGCCTGGGCGTCGACGAGGCCTGCGCGCTGCTGATCGCGCTGCGAATGCTGGCCGACCTGCCGAGCATGGGGGCCGGATCGGCGCTCAGCCGGACGATTGCCAAGCTGGAGCAGGCAGCCGGGACCGCAGCCGCGCCGAGCGCTCAGGTGGCCGTCCAGGTGGACGACGTCACCGCCCAGGTCGGCGCCGCCCAGGTAGCCGACGCGCTCGGCCGGGGCAGGCGGCTGCACATCGCGTACTACGTGCCCGGCCGGGACGAGGCAACCGAGCGGGACGTGGATCCGATGCGGCTGCTGGTGGTCGAAGGCCACAGCTACCTGGAGGGCTGGTGCCGCAACGCGCAGGACGTCCGGCTCTTCCGGCTGGACCGCATCCTCGCCATCGAGGTCCTGGACGTAGCCAGCGACGTCCCGGCCAGCGCCGAGCACGTCGATGTGGACCACGGGCTGTTCCGGCCTTCGCCGCAGGACGTGCAGGTCGTGTTCGAACTGGCCGGCGCCGGACGCTGGGTGGCCGAGTACTACCCGACCGAGCACATCGAGGAGCTGCCTGACGGACGGCTCCGGGTGCAGCTGCGGACGCCGGACACTCAGTGGGTCCGCAGGCTGGCGCTGCGGCTGGGCGAGGACGGACGGCTGGTGTCGCCGCCTGAGCTCGCTGAGCAGGTACTGGCTGACGCTACGTCGGCACTGAGTTACTATGCGTAGAATATTGCGGGGCCGTCATGGGACTTAAATGTCCAGTTAACTCCCTCGTCACCAGCCCGCTGCCAGCCAGATATGTCCAGCCGCTTGCATGGAGCCCGCGTGTAGACTCTGGGGCGAGGAGCGCGGGCTCCGCTGAATGGGGACTGAGATGGGCGATGTATTTGCTCCATGGCACATCATCCTTCTGGTGATCGCGTTCGTGGTGCTGTTCGGATACAGACGGCTGCCCGGCGCGGCGCAGTCGCTCGGCCAGTCGATGCACATCTTCAAAAAGTCGGTCCAGGGACTGACCACGGATGATCAGGACAGCGCCGCCAACCCAGCGCCAACGGCGCAGCAGCCCTGGGTCGCGTCCGCCCCGCCGCCCGCCGCGGTCTCCGCCCCTGACGCCACTCAGCAGCAACTCCTGGACTTGCAGCGGCAGGTGCAGGACCTGCAGCGCCAGTCCGTGGCCACCGACGGTCAGCCATCCGACGCGCAGACCAGCCGGCCGATCTAACTGCCAGCTGAGGCGGCCGTGATAGACGACGGACTGAGCACCGGGCCAGGCAGCAATGGGGTTGGCGACACTGGGCTAATTGACGCTGACGCTCGTGTGGACCTTGGGCTCACGCGGCGCGCCAATCCGCAGGCGCGGATGCCGCTGATGGAGCATCTGCGCGAGCTTCGCAACCGTGTCATCAAGGTGGCGGTCGCTATCACCGTCGGGGCGATCATCGCCTGGCTGCCGCATGTCTACCCGCACATCTGGCATTTCATCCAGGAGCCGTTCTGTCGGCTGCCATCGTCGACCAGGTCCCTGCCGGGGGCGCCGGGACACAGCACCTGCAACCTGTACGTCACTGGCGTGTTCGACGGGCTGTTCCTGAAGCTGCAGCTCACGATCGCGTTCGGCATCATCGTTTCCTCGCCCGTCTGGCTGTACCAGGTGTGGGCCTTCATCGCACCGGGCCTGTACAAGCGCGAGCGGCGATGGGCTTATTACTTTGTCGGTGCCGCGCTGCCGCTGTTCGCGATTGGCGCGACGATCGCGTACTTCGCTATGACCAAGGGACTGCACTTCCTGCTGGGTATGGTCCCGCCCAGCGTCACCCCCATCATCACGATCAGCACCTACCTCAGCTATGCCGGCGCGATGCTGCTGATCTTCGGCATCGCGTTCGAACTGCCGATGGTCTTCGTGTTGCTGAACATGGCCGGCGTGCTGACGCACGAGCGGTTCCGCAAGTGGCGCCGGATGATCATCTTCGGTGTATTCGCGTTCGCGGCCGTCTTCACCCCGAGCCCGGATCCGATCAGCATGCTGCTGCTCGCGGTGCCCTGTGTGGTGCTGGTGGAGGCGTCGGAGGTTTTCGCCTGGGCGAACGACAGGCGCCGGGCCAGGAACGGTAGTCTGCGGTTCCCCGGCCTCACCGACGAGCAGGTGACGGAGTACGGCCTGGACGAGCCGCTCGGTGAGCCAACCGACGCAGGCGCTGGAGCCGGCCCGGCCGGGAGATAAGCCTGCTGTTCGTGAGCACGCGTGCTGTGCTAGGGGCCCCGTGTTGTCCCAGGGGCACTGTGTGGTGCTGACTGTGCTGATTGCGCTGGCCTGAGTCGGTCCGCTTAGTCTTGGGCTATGAGATCGCAGGCACGGCCAGCGGATCACGATGACCGGCCGGGCCTGGCCTCGTTCCGGTCCTTGTATGACTTTGAATTTGACGACTTCCAGGTAGCGGCCTGCGACGCGCTCGAAAGCGGCCATGGTGTGCTGGTCGCCGCGCCGACTGGATCTGGCAAGACGGTCGTCGGCGAGTTTGCTGTGCACCTGGCTCTGGCCGAGGGCCGCAAGTGCTTCTACACGACGCCGATCAAGGCGCTGTCCAACCAGAAGTACAACGACCTGGTCAGCCGGTACGGCGCTGGCAGCGTCGGCCTGCTCACTGGCGACAACAGCATTAACGGCGAGGCGCCGATCGTCGTCATGACGACCGAGGTCTTGCGCAACATGCTGTACGCGGGGTCCCTGACGCTGGGCGGACTCGGTTACGTGGTGCTCGACGAAGTGCACTACCTAGCCGATCGGCTGCGGGGCGCCGTCTGGGAGGAAGTCATCATCCAGCTCCCGGAGTCGGTGCAGGTCGCGGCGCTGTCGGCCACGGTCAGCAACGCCGAGGAGTTCGGCGACTGGCTCGAGCAGGTACGCGGCGGCACCACGGTCATCGTGGACGAGACCAGGCCGGTCCCGCTGTGGCAGCACATGCTCGCCGGCCGCCGGCTGTATGACCTCTTTGCCAGGAACGGGACCGTCAACCCCGAGCTCCGTCGGCTCGCGCAGCGTGATGTGGTCGCCGACCGGCCAGGCAGCCAGCGGCCCGGACGTGGTGGCGCCGGCCCTGGTGGTGCTGGCCGTAGCGCTGTTGGCCGTGGTGGTGCTGGCCGCGGCAGTGCATCTCGCGCCGGTGCTGGCCGCGGCGGGGGCCGCGCCGGTGGTGGCCGTGCGTCTGGCCACGGGCACCTGGCGGTCCGGTACCGGACGCCTAGCCGGCCCGAGGTGATCGAGCGCCTGGATGCCGAGGGCCTGCTGCCGGCGATCACCTTTATCTTCAGCCGGGCCGCCTGCGACGCTGCCGTGCAGCAGTGCCTGGCCGCCGGGCTGCGGCTGACTACGCCGGAGGAGTCAGCCGAGATCGCCCGGATCGTCGCCGCGCGCACGGCGGGGCTAGCCGACGCCGACCTGGCCGTGCTCGGCTACGCCGACTGGCTCACTGGGCTGCGGCGCGGGATCGCCGCGCACCACGCCGGCCTGCTGCCGACCTTCAAGGAAGTCGTCGAGGAGCTGTTCGCGGGCGGCCTCATCCGCGCAGTGTTCGCCACCGAGACGCTCGCGCTCGGCATCAACATGCCGGCCAGGACCGTGGTCATCGAGAAGCTGGACAAGTGGAACGGCGAACACCACGCTGACCTGACCGCGGGGGAGTACACCCAGCTCACCGGCAGAGCTGGTCGGCGCGGCATCGACGTCGAAGGGCACGCGGTCGTGCTCTGGCAGCCGAGCCTGGATCCCCTTGCGGTCGCCGGCCTGGCGGGTACCCGCACGTACCCGCTGACCTCCAGTTTCCGGCCGACGTACAACATGGCAGTCAACCTGGTCGGTCAGGTCGGACGAGTGCGCGCGGCCAGGCTGCTGGAGTCGTCGTTCGCCCAGTTCCAGGCCGACCGCGGCGTGGTCGGGCTGGCGCGTCAGGGGGCCAGGCTGCGCGAGCAGATCGCCGGGCTGGCGGTGACCTGCGAGCTCGGTGACATCGCGAGTTACGACGAGATCCGGCGTGAGCTCGGTGAGCTGGAGCGCGACGAGTCCCGGCAGCGCTCGGCCGCGCAGCAGGCCGAGGCGATCGCGTCAGTGGAGAAGCTCCGCCCTGGCGACATCATCGAGGTGCCAGGCGGCCGGCAGGCCGGTGTCGCGATCGTGCTCCAGCCGGGCGGGGGCGGCTCGGGTGACGGGAGGCCGCTGCCGCTGGTGCTGACCGCCAACCGGCAGGTGAAGCGGCTGTCGGTGGCGGATTTCCCGGTGCCGGTCAGCCCGATCGAGCGGATCAGGATTCCGCCGTCGTTCAGCCCGCGATCGCCGGCGGCGCGCCGCGACCTCGTCTCGACGGTGCGCAACAAGCTCGCCGGGCGTGACCTGCACCCCGGTGGCCGCGCGCGCCCGGGCGGGCGCAGCGAGGCGTCGGGTGCGGCCATCGACGCCCTGCGCAGGCGGCTGCGGCGGCACTCCTGTCACGGTTGCCCGGACATGCAGTTGCATCTGCGCGACCTGGCCAGGCGAGCGCGGCTCGAGCGGGAAGCCGATGCCCTCGAGCAGCGCGTGTCGGGCCGGTCGCATGTGCTGGCCCGGACGTTCGGCCGGGTCTGCGCAGTGCTGGCAGAGCTCGGCTATATCGCCGGCGACGAAGTCACCCCGGACGGGCGGCGACTGGCTGCCCTCTACGCCGAGCTCGACCTGCTGGCCGCCGAGTGCGTGCGCCGCGGCACCTGGGCGGGGCTGGCACCGGCCGATCTGGCCGCGTGCGTGTCAGCGCTGACCTTCGAGACGCGCCGGCCTGACGACGCAGGCCCGATCCGGCTGCCGCACGGCCGATCCCGCGAGGTGCTCTCCGACATGACCGAGATCTGGGGCGAGCTGTCGGTGGTCGAGAGCGGCGAGCACCTGTCGTTCCTGCGTGAGCCGGACCTCGGGTTCGCCTGGACCGTGCACTCCTGGGCGCGCGGCACGTCGCTGGAGAAACTGGTCGGCGCCGAGCTCACTGCTGGTGACTTCGTCCGTGCCGTCAAGCAGCTGATCGACCTGCTCAGCCAGATCGCGGTGGTGGCTGGGGGGGAGCTAGCCGCGACCGCGCGGGCGGCGATCGACCTCCTGCGCCGCGGCGTGGTCGCGTACTCTTCCGTCGGCTAGGTTTGTGGCCGTGGCCGTGGGCGGCGCCGTCCCGATGTCCGTGTTCGGCTGTCCGCGCCTCCGCGTCCGGCTGTGCCAGCACGGCCGGGGGTCTGGATAGCGCGACGATGTGGCCAGGTATTTCAACCCCGAGTTGCTGCTGGCGGACTGGCCGCCCATCGAGGACGCGCTCGACCCGAGGCTGCGCGGGACCTGCGAGGGGCGGTTCGCGCTGGGTGCGCCCGGCGGCCCGGCGGGAGAGCCTGTCGCGTTTAACTAGCCCGCCGGCGCTGGCTACTCGCCGCTGCCGATGCCATGGTTCGCGGGGCCTGCTCGCGCCGATGTTGCCGCGGCTACCGTGCAGTGCTCCCGCGGCCGTGCTCCCGCCACCGCGCTGGGTGATGTGTTGTCAGGCGGCCTCCGGGGCGTGGCTGTGCAGGGTGCGGTCGCCGAGGGTGGCGGTGGTGGTGCCGTCGGGGTTGAGGCGTAGTTGCCAGCCCCAGCGGTGGATGGCGATCTCGTGGTGGAAGACGCAGAGGAGGCAGCAGTTGTGCAGGCTGGTGGGTCCGCCGCGGGAGCGGAAGATGAGGTGGTGGACCTGGCAGGCGGCGGGTGGCTGGTGACAGCCGGGAAATGCGCAGTGTTTGTCGCGGGTGATGATGGCGCGGCGGAGGCTGGCGGGGATGGTCTGGGTGGGCTTGCCGAGGTCGAGGGGCAGGCTGATGCTGGCGGCGGGCTGCGGGAGCAGGCCGCGGCGCAGGTGGGCGGCCAGGCCGGCGGGGCCGGATAGGAGCCGGACGGCGCGGGTGAGCAGGAGTTCGCGGGCGGCGGTGTGGGCCATCGCGGCGGTGCGGGGGCGCAGGTGGCAGCTGCGGTCGGGGCGGCCGTGGCCGGGGTCGCCGCAGACCGGGCAGCCGCCGGACGGGACCGCGCTCGTGCTGGCGTCGGCGGAACTGCCAGGGGTGGCATCGGGGCTGCTGGTGCCTGTGCCGGCGGTGTCGGTGCCGCCGCCGGGGTCGGCGCTGGTGTCCGGGCCGGCGGTGCCGGTGCCGTCGGCGGGGAGGCCGCCGGCGGGGAGGGCGTCGGCGGGGAGGCGGCCGGCCAGGAGGTCGCGGGCCTGGGTGTCGAGCTCGGCCGGGTCGAGGTGGCCGGTGACGATGGGGGTGATGGACGCGTCGCAGTCGGAGCCGGGGGGCGCGGTGGCGCCGTGGCCGGCCCAGACGGCGGCGGCGCCGGCGGCGCCGGGCAGGCCGAGGAGCTGGTCGAGGGTCATGTGGAGGTGGATCTGGGTCGGCTGGCCGGCCCGGTCGGGCAGGCCGCCGGCGATGAGGCGGCGGCAGGCTTCGGCGAGGGCGTCGTGGCGGCGCTGGCCGGGGGTGCGGGTGTCTTCGGGGCCGGTCCTGGCGGACAGGGCGTCCAGCACGGCGCGCAGCGCGGCGGCGCAGCCGGGGGTGAGGTCGCCGTCCAGCGTCCCGGCGCCGCGGAAGTGGGTGAGCAGCCGGACCCGCCGGCGGGCGAACCCGTCGTCGTCGCCGTCGGTATCGGGCTGGGCGGTGAGGCGGTGCAGCTGCTCGGCCAGCCCGGCCAGGTCGGACAGCCGGGCGCCGCCGGCGGCGGCCGCCAGCAGGATCTGGTCGGCGTCGCCGCGGGCCGCCTCGGGGAGCCGGTCGGTCCAGCCGGCCACCTGCCGCGCCCACGACACCGACAGGTCCCCGGCGGCCAGCGCGGCGGCGATCGCGGGGTGGGCGGCCAGGTCCCGCATCCACCCGGCCGCGGCGGACGCGGCGGCGCCGGTGACGCGGGTCTGCCACCGCAGCCACGACACCGGGCTGGCGGCGGCGTCGTCCTCGAACCCCCGCGCGGAGGTGAACGCGGCCAGCACGACCGACCGGGCCGCGACCAGCTGCGCCTGAACTCGCTCCAGCGCCCGCAGGCAGTCAGCCTGCTCCCCGGTGGTGAGCTCAGTCGCATCCGCGGACGCCAGCCATCCCAGCGCCGCCGACACCGACGCCGTCGCGTCAGCCACGCTGCCGGGCTGGCCGGGCTGGCCGGGCTGGCACATGAGCGCCTCCGGGAGTCGATCGATAGTGCGACCGAGCCACCTAACACTGGTCGCTAGTAGTTCGAATCTGTGTACGATTCTAGTGCAGCACAGTGACATTCTCACGCGAATAATGTTGGGTGCGCGCGGGCCGGCCCTCCGCTCGAGAGCTCGCCGGCTCCGCGCCAATGTTCTCGGACTGACGCTAGCGTCGTCTTGACCGCTGGCCAGAGCTGCGCTCTGTCTTCACAACCGACCCCGACATTGGGCAAAGTGTCTGGCACGAGTTCTCTGGGCGCTACGTCCCCGTACAACAGGAGTGGTTCAGGTGCGCGTACTGATCCCGCTGCCCGACCGGGACTTCGACGTCACCGAAGTCGCCGTGCCCTGGGAGCTCCTGCGCGCTGCGGGACACGAGGTGGTCTTCGCCACTGAGCACGCGCGCACTGTCCCGACTGCTGATCCCCGGCTGCTGACCGGAGTGATCTTCGGCCAACTTGGCGCGGCGCCCGAGGCAAAGCAGAGCTACGCGGCCCTGACCCGGTCCGACGAGTTCGCGGCGACAGCTAGCTGGGCGGACGTAGAGCCCGATGCCTTCGACGGCCTCATGTTGCCCGGCGGGCACGCGCCAGGCATGCGCCAGTACCTCGGGTCAGCCGTGCTGCGCGAACAGGTACACCGGTTCTGGCAAGCCGGCAAGCCGATCGGCGCGATCTGCCACGGCGTGCTCGTGCTCGCCCGGACACGCCAGGGCGATGGCCGCAGCGTCCTTGCTCCCCGACGTACCACGTGCCTGCCCAAGTACATGGAACGCAGCGCGTACCTGAGCACAGCCTGGCTGCTCGGGCGGTATTACCGGACCTACCCGTCGTACGTCGAGGATGAGGTCAGGGCCGCACTCGACGATCCCGCGACGCAGTTCGCACGCGGCCCGGTGACGCTTCGCAAGCGCGGCACCGCCGATGATGACAGCGCCGCGTTCGTGGTCACCGACGGCAACTACGTCTCTGCCCGGTGGCCGGGCGACGCGTACCTGTTCGGTCGGCGCTTCTGCGACCTGCTCGTATCTGCGACATGACTCCGGCCGGACAGCATGACAGGCTCATCAGGCCAGCGGGTGCATCCAGCCGTACCGGTCGGGGCGGCGGCCATACTGAATGCCGACCAGTTCGTCCCGGAGCATAGTCGTGACGGGGCCTGCGCCGCCGTCGCCGATCGTCCAGTCACCAGTCACGCTGCGAGCGGCGCCGATCGGGGTGATCACCGCCGCCGTCCCGCAGGCGAACACTTCGGTGATCTCGCCGGTGGCGCAGCCATCTCGCCAGTCGTCAACCGAGATCCTGCTCTCGAAGGTCGGGATACCGAGGTCCGGGCCGAGCTTGAGCAGCGAGTCCCTGGTCATGCCGTGCAGCAGCGACCCGGTCGTGGCGGGCGTCATGATCCGTGCGTCGGCGCCGGAGCCGTAGACGAAGCAGATGTTCATCCCGCCCATCTCCTCGACCCACCGCCGCTCCGTCGCGTCCAGCCAGACGACCTGATCGCAGCCGTGGTCAAGGGCCTGCTGCTGGCCGGCGAACGCGGCGGCGTAGTTGCCGCCGCACTTGGCCTCGCCGGTGCCGCCGGGGGCCGCTCGGCTGTAGTCCTGCGAGAGCCAGACCGCGACCGGCTTGACCTCGCCGCCGAAGTAACCCGACACGGGCGACGCGATCAAGGTGAACAGGTAAGACGACGCCGGCTTGTTCACTCCAAGGCCGATCTGGGTCGCGATCATGAACGGCCGCAGGTACAGGCTGTGCCCGTTGGCGGTCGGGACCCAGGCGCGGTCCTGCGCCACGAGCAGTTCGATGGCCCGGACGAACAGCGACTCGGGCAGCTCCGGCATGGCCAGCCGGGCTGCCGACCGGTTGAGGCGCGCCGCGTTTGCCTGCGGCCGGAACGCCGCCACGGATCCGTCAGCCTGGGTATACGCCTTCAGGCCCTCGAAGATTTCCTGGCCGTAGTGGAACACCTGCGCGGCCGGGTCCAGCGTGATCGGGCCGTACGGCTCGATCCGCGCATCATGCCAGCCAGCCTCCTCCGACCACCGGATCGTGGCCATGTGGTCGGTGAATACGCTGCCGAATCCCGGAGCTGCCAGCATCTGCGCCCGCTGGTCCGCAGGGACCTGGGCGCTGCTGGCGCGGATCTCGAAGTCAAGCTCCTGGCTCGGGCTGGTATTCATGGCTGACATTCCTCCGGTCTCTCAGTTGGGCAGATCAGTTGGGCAGATCAGTTGTCGGTGATGGTGGCGCCGTCGCCGCCGTTGTCGCGACGGTCCATTGCTTCTTGCACCGCTGCCTGGGCGCGTCGCCTGGCGCGGGCTGCTGATTCGGTTTCTGCTGGGCTCGGGGCTGGGCGAGTCCTGGACATCTGCGGTTCTCCTCGCGGGCATGTTGTGGCCTTGTAGGCAGGCCAACTGAGGCGAACCGCGAGGTTCCGGCCACGTAAGGCACGGCGGGCGCCGTGCGCCTTCGCGAAATAACGTGCCGGGGCCGCGTCCAGGATGCTGGGAAGCTGCTGGGCGGACGGCACAGAGCGAAGTGGATCCGGATTGCCATGCGGCCAGCGCCTAACCCCCGTAGCGGGTCGCTGGCCTGCACTAATCAGGTCCCGCTACGGCTGCTAAGGATGAGTACGAAGCGCCGCATGATGAACAGATCGTAGCCGACGCTAGCGGCGCGTGTCAGGCCACGGGCCCAATTTTGTTGGACGACCAAGCATTTTTCTGGGCCGCGCCGGCGAATCGCTGGGGCGCGCCGGCGAAGTTCTCGACGGCGCGCCCCAGCTTGCCGCTCGGGCATCGCTCGGCACGATTCCGCAGCGTCAGTGGTCGCCGCGGTCCTGGTTCGATTCCTGGCCGAGCCGGTCCAGGAATCTGTCGGTCAGGTCCCGGACCGTATCGAAGCGATGCTGGAGCTGGTCCAGCCGGTGCAGGAGCCGGTCCGGTCCGGTCCGCTGCCCGTGGTCGGAGCCGAACGGCGCCCTCGGCGCCCTCGGCGGCCGCGGCGCACCGGGTTGCTGCGAGGGGTGCGACCGGAACCTGGCGTGCGGGTCGCCGGGCAGATCGTCACCCTCGTCGTCCTCGTTGTCGTTGTCGTCGGATCCGTCGGACTCGTCGGACTCGTCCACGGCTTCCCACGCCTGGTCGGCAGCTTCCTGCGCGAGCTCGGCCCGCTCCTGCGCCCGCTCGGCTTCCTCGCGGGCCCGCTCGGCGAGTTCCCTGGCCTGTTCGGAGCGCTCCAGCATCCGGTCGGCCCGCTGCCGGACAAGCGCCTGGTCCGCCTGGTCGGCCCATTCCTGGGCCACCTCAGCCGCCTCTTCGGCCAGCCCAGCTCGCTCCTCGGCCTGATCAGCTGATTCCTCGGCTTGCTCGGCCAGTTCTTCCGCCCGGTCGGCGGCCTGCTGCGCCCGGTCGGCAGCTCGCTGCATCTGGTCGGCGAACGCCTGGACGTCGTCGGTCGCTTCCTGCGCCTGCTCCGCCGCCATCATCGCCTGGAGCCTTGCTGCGATGTCGGCCTCGGGCACCCCGGCCTCGCGAGCCTCGCGGGAATAGCGGGCGTAGTAGTCCTCGGCCGTTTCACCCACCGCGTCCGGACCAGGGGCGTGGTCGTGCGACGACCGCTCCCCGCTATCGGCGTCCTCGGAAAGGATCGCCCGCCTGGCGACGGAATATGGCTCGCCGACCGCAGCCATTCGCTCGCGGATCGCGTTCTTGAGAGCCTTGTCCTGAGTCATGACCATTCTCTTCCTGGCGGGTCCGCCCGCGTCTGCCCGCCACGGTGCATGACCTGACAGGAGAAAGAAGCACGGCGAGTCATGGACCCTTGTCCTCGTCGCCACCACGGCGCGGGCCGGCTGGTGGCTCGGAAGCGGGCAGGCTGTGCGCTGCCACTAGCAGCAGCATAAGCACGGCCGGCGCGCAACGCCAGGTCCGAGGATTCCAAACGGGTGAGATATCCGGGGTGCGTAGGGGATAACCCTCAGACGCAGCCGGCTTAACGGCGTGCGGCGGAGCCGGGCGAGGGCGGGCGGCCTGCTTCCGTGTGGGCCCGCCCGTCCTTGCCGGGCTCCGCTGCGGTATCCCTAGCTACCTGGTCTTGGCCGGAGAGGGATACGGGGTCGGGCCGACCGGCGCGCCCGTAGGACTCGGGACCGGCGCCGGCGTGGGCCTTGCCATAGGCGTCGGCGTGGGCCTGGCCACAGGCGCCAGCGTGGGCCTAGCCGTCGGCGTCGGCGTGGGCCTGGCCACAGGCGTCGGCGCCGGCACCGGAGTCGCCGAGGATGACGCGGACGGAGCCGCGCTACCCGGCTGCGACGGACTCGGGCTCGGCGTTGGCTGAGCGCCGGCCAACGTGCGGGAACGCGCATGCTCATTCGTCGCGGCGCCGTGATGTGACGTGGCCGCCAAGGCGATGCCAATACCGCCGCCCAGGACTATCACCACCGCTGGCACCCCGATCGACCACGCGCGTGCGCGGGGCAAGTTCATCGTGACCTCCGATTCAGGCTGGCAGGCATGCCAGCAACACCAATACCTCCGAGGTCGCCGGCTGGTTGCATCGCACCCGAAAGAAATGGCTTGTCCTGGTCGGCGACTTCGCAGACCTCAACTTGCCTCGTCGTCTAGGGTTGGCGCGGGCCGCCGGAGCGCGCGAACAGCCTGCCGAC
>DASXKI010000374.1:0-18507 GCA_036496945.1 Streptosporangiaceae bacterium
GCCAGGTCGGCGCTGAGTGCGGCCGCCTGACCGCCGGCCGCGGTGATCTGCCCGGCCAGCTGATGTGCCGCAGCGTCGTTCGTGCCGTAGCCGATCGCGACGCTCGCCCCTGCCGCCGAGAGCGCTAGCGCGATCGCCCGCCCGATGCCGCCGCTGCCGCCGGTGACTAGCACGACCCGGCCGTCGAGGCTGATGGCCGGCGCCTGCTGCTCGTGCTGCATGCGCCACACGCTAGCTGACGAGGCTGCCGATCTAGCGGGGCCGGTCCAGTAGGCGTGCCCCGAGCGGTCGCTCGGACAAGGCACAATCTAGTGGTATGCAGACTCTCCAGATAGCAGTGATCGGGTCCGGGCCGGCCGGCCTGTACACGGCCGAGGCCCTGATCAAGCAGGCGGCGGCGCTCGACCCGCCGCGTGCGATCCGGGTCGATGTGCTGGACCGGCTGCCGACCCCGTACGGCCTGGTCCGGTACGGGGTAGCCCCCGACCACAAGTCGATTAAGTCGATCGCTGAGTACCTGCGCAATGTGCTCGAGCATGACGGAGTCAGCTTCATTGGCGGGGTGCACCTCGGCGATGACGTCACGCGTGAGGATCTGCTGGCCGCCTACGACGCGGTGGTCTACGCGACGGGCGCGATGCGGGACCGGCACCTGGGCATTCCGGGCGAGGACCTGCCTGGCAGCATCGCGGCGACCGACTTCGTCAACTGGTATTGCGGCCACCCGGACGTCGATCCGTCCGCGTTCACGCTGGACGCCGAGTCCGTCGCGGTCATCGGCGTCGGAAATGTTGCCGTGGACGTTGCCCGCATCCTCGCGCGCAATCCGGAGGAACTGCGCGAGACCGACGTTTCTCAGCCGGTGCTCGACGCCCTGATGGGCAGCAAGGTGCGCGAGGTGCACATGATCGGCCGCCGGGGCCCGGCCCAGGCCAAGTTCACCACCAAGGAACTGCGTGAGCTCGGTGAGCTGCCCGGAGTCGACATCGTGGTCCGGGACGACGAGGTGGACCTGGACGCCTTCGACGCTACCGGGGAGGGCGCCCGGCTGGCGGAGACGGACCGGCGTGTGCGCAGCAACTACGCGGTCATCAGGGACTGGGCCGGCCGGGCGCCCGCCGGGGGAGCCCGCCGCCTGACCGTCAGATTCTGGCTGAAGCCGGCGGAGATCCTCGGCGAGACCGGCGTCGAGGGGCTGGCTCTGGAGCGGACCAGGCTGGACGAGGCAGGACGGCTGGTCGGCACCGGCGAGCGGGAGACGCTAGACGTGCAGATGGTGCTCCGGTCCGTGGGGTACCAGAGCGTTCCGCTGGCTGGCGTGCCGTTCGACGAGCAGGCTGCCGTCGTGCCGAATGACGCCGGCCGGGTACTCGGCCCTGACGGCCTGCCGCTGCCGGGCGAGTATGTGGCGGGCTGGCTGAAGCGCGGCCCGACCGGCGTTATCGGAACGAACAAGTCGGATGCGGCCGAGACTGTCCGCTCCCTGCTGACGGACCTGGCCGGCGGCCCTGGGCCTGGTGAGGCGCAGCTGCCCCGGGCGGGCCTGCTGCGGATGCCCGCCGCAGCCGGCGGCCCGTCAGACTCGCCGTTGTTTCAGGTCCTGGCTAATCGGGGTATCCGCCACGTTAGCTACGCCGACTGGCTGCGGATCGAGACAGCCGAGAAAGACCTCGCGACCAGGCTCGGCCGCGGCGCCCGTGTCAAGTTGGCGAGCAGGGAAGACATTCACCGGGCCTGCGGCTTGCTGTAGGCCTCGCAAAGGGGACGCAATGGGAGGCTTTGCGTCCGGTCAAGACTTGATGAGCATGTCGTCGCTGGCCACGGGGCACAAGTAACATCAACGCGGGTACTTGTTCGTGAAACGCCGGAATTGCCGGGTGTTTCGACCTGACTTCTCCTAGCTAGCGGCATCGCTTCCGGCAACGCGGAGGGTAACCGAGTGGATGCAACGCGTAGTAGACATGCGCCGACTGTGGACGTGGAGCAACTCCGGGGGGACCGGCACACCCAGCATTCCGTCCTCGAGGCGCTCGCTGAATGTGCCAACCACCGCAGCTGGTTCGCCGCTTTTGCACGGCCCTACCTTGGCGAGCACCCGATCGAGATCGGGAGCGGCTTCGGCGACTACGCCAAGGAATGGATTCCGCTCGTCGACAAGTTCACCGCGACGGAGGCCGATCCGGCGCTGCTGCCTGGCCTCCAGTCCGAGATGGCGGCCTTCCCCAACGTCTCGGTCCGGCAGATGCTGCTGCCGACTGCTGACCGCGCCGACCACTCATGCCTAGTCTCCTACAACGTCCTCGAGCACATTGACGACCATGTCGGTGCGCTCCGCAGCATGGCGAGGCTGGTGCGGCCGGACGGCTATATTGTCCTGGTGTGCCCGGCGTTCCCGTTTGCGATGAGCCCGGTCGATATCGCGACGGGCCACGTGCGCCGTTACACCAAGCGCTCGATGACCAAGGCCCTGACCGACGCGGGCCTGGAGGTCGTCCAGGTCCGGTACGCCAACTCGCTGGGCCTGATCTGCTATTACGCGTTCACCAGCGTGCTCAAGCGGCAGCCGAAGATCGGCGGCACCATCAGCTTCTACGATCGGCTTGTCGTCCCGGCTGTCCGGTTCCTCGAGCGCATCGTGGGCCGGCCCCCGTTCGGACAGTCGGTTCTGGCGGTCGCGCGGGTCAAGGAAGAAGCTGAGCAGGCAGACGAAGGATGAGCCAGAGGGGCGAGAGCACTGCGTTGGTCGACAGCACGCCACTGGAGCGCACGTCTCGCTCTCTGACTCGGGCACTGCGGATAGTCGATGCTGGACCGCGCCTTGTTTGCCGCACCGCGCTGGTCTCACTGGCCGGGACCTGCGTGCTGGCCATCGCACTCGCCGTCGCGATCCATCCGGCCGGCCCCCTGCCCTACCAGCAGCGGGAGATAATCGGGCTCGGCCTGGCCGGCCTCGCCGCGGCCACGGTGCTGGCGCTCGTCGCGGTCGTCTGGCCGGCCGCGCGGCGCGCCACCGTGATCGACCGCGTGGCGGCACCCGAACAGCGCGCCGCGATCTGGCTCGCGCTCACCGCCTGGTTCCCGTTCTTGCTGGTCGCGGTGTACTACCGGGTCAAGGCCACGATGCCGAGCTCGGTGGTGTGGATCACGTTCGGCTTCTTCGACAAGCGCTGGGTGAGCGCTGTTTATCTGCTCGGCGCGCTCGCCCCCGTGCTGCTCGTCGTCACGGCCGCGCGTGTGCTCGCGGCCGGGCGCGACCACCCCGAGAGCTGGCGGGCCTGGTTTCGTGGCCTAGCGCCAGTCCGCAGGGTCGCAGACCAGGCTGCTGGCGCCGTCGCGCCCGAGCGCGACGGCGTGTCAGCGGCCGCATCGTCGAGCGGCTGGTGGGGCGCTCGGTACGTCAGCCTCGTCGCGGGCGTCCTGACAGCTATCGGCCTGGCCTTTTACTTCTACGGGCCGCCCTGGTTCCTCAGCAAGGCGGCCAGCACCGGCCGGATCGGGATCGGCACTCAGGAGGACGTCTTCCTCGGCGGCTTCCAGGCCATCGCCAAGGGCTCGGTGCCCTACATCGGGCCCGCGTCGGTCCAGTACGGGCCTGGTGCCCAGCTCCTGTCGTACCTGTACATGCGGCATGTCGGCGGCTTCTCTGTCGTCGGCTTCCGCGAGTCCTGGGCCATGTTCGAATGGGTCGGCGCGACGATCTTCTTGGTCGTGCTGTTCCTGGCGCTCGGGTACGGCCGGGGGCTGGCCGCTTCGCTGATGTCGGTGCTGATCTATCCCGCGCTCCAGCTCGTCGGGTTCTTCCCGGATCACGCCTACGGCGGGTTCTTCGGCTGGGCCAACCCGCTGCGGTATGCGGGCGCATTCGCGCTGATCCTGCTCCTGCCCGCCGCTATCAGGCGGTCGCCCTCCTGGCGCGGGCTCACTAGCGCGGCCGTCCTGGGCCTGGTGTGGGGCGCTTTGTCGTTCGTTGCGCAGGAAAACCTGGCCGGAGGCGCGGTCGGGGCGCTCGCGATCGCCGTGCTGCTGGTCGTCAGCTGCACGGCGTCGTGGCGCTCGGTGTGGACCGCGCTGCTGGCAGTGCTGGGCGGATTCATCGTCAGCTGGCTGCCCGTGCTGGTGTACTACGCCGCCAAGGGACTCCTGGTCCGTTTCGTGTACCTGTACTTCCTCATCACCAGAGCGGTTGCTGAGGGGTACAGCAACACCCCTTATGGCGGCTTCGATCCCAAGCCGAGCCAGATCCGGAACAATGCGCCGTGGCACCTGATGTTCTACGCCCTGCCGTTCGTGCTCGCCATCGTCGCGCTGCTCGCGGCCATTCAGTTCCGGCCGTTCCGGATCGCCATGGAGTGGTCCCGCCAGCGCATCATCCTCGTGGCGGTCGTGCTGACCACGATCTTGCTCTATCAGGGCGCGCTGCTTCGGTCCGATGCCGACCACCTGACAGGGACGCTGCTCGCGGTGCCGGCGCTTGTGGTCACGGTCGCGACCGTGCTGCCGCGGGCGCTGGGCGCGCGCGGGCGCGCGACGCTCATCCTCGCGGGCGCCGCGGTCGTCATCGCCTCGGTCGTGCTGCTGCCGTCGGTTTCCTACAAGTTGTCCAGGGTGCGCGCCGAGGTCATGGCGCCTTATCGTGACCGGCAGCGCCTGGCGGCAGCTCCGGCCCTGCCCGCGCCGACGACCCTGGCCGGCCAGCGGGCCGGCGCTGAGCTCACGCGCGCCCGGGATTGCTGCCAGCGCGCTATCGAGCCCATGGGCCAGTTCCTCGCGTTCATGGACAAGATCCACGCCATCGTCGGCAATCGGACGACCTACGTGGCCAGCTTCCCCGACGGCTATCCGGGGCTCGTTTACTTCGTCGCGGACCTGACGCCTGCGCCGGTCCCGCTCGATCTGCACACGATGGTGTTCACGGCCGAGCAGCGCCTCGCCTACATGGCGATGCTCCGGCGCAGAGTGCTGCCGCACACACAGGCACTCCTCACCTCACACCTGAGGGCGGACGGTGCACAGTCCTTCCTACTCCGGTACCCCCACGCTAAGAGGGTCACGCTCACCTACCACGGCCGTCCCTACTACGTGCTGCTCGCGAACTGACCGCCAGAAGCCGGAGCAGCCGGGCTGAGGTTTCCACCATGAATTCGAGTTTGCCATCAATCGAGGACCGTTCCTGTCCGCAATTCGGCTTAGCGTTGTGGCATGGACATCAACTGGAACGAGGAGCTAGTCAGCCAGCTCGAATGGCACTGGGACAATCAGCTGCGTCCGCGCCTGGACGGGCTGACCGACGACGAGTACTTCTGGATGCCCGTACCCGGCTGCTGGACGATCAGCCGACGCGGCGAGAGCACGGCGCCGGTCTCCGTCGGCGCAGGCGAGTTCACGGCGGACTACGCCATCGAGCCGCAAGACCCCGAGCCGGTCACGACGATTGCCTGGCGGCTGGCGCACATCATCGTGGGCGTATTCGCCATGCGGAACGCCGCGCATTTCGGCGGCCCGGCGGCCAGCTACGAGACGTTCACCTACGCGGGCACGGCAGCCGAGGCGCTGCGCCAGCTCGACGAGGCCCATGCCGCCTGGATTAAGGGCGTGCGCGGGCTCGGCGCCGAGGGCCTCGGACAGCCATGCGGGCCAGCCGAGGGCCCGTTCGCCGACTACCCGATGGCAGCCCTGGTCCTGCACATTCACCGGGAGGTCATCCATCACGGCGCCGAGATCGCGCTGCTCCGCGACCTGTACCTGCGGCAGGGCTGAACGGTTGGGCGGTGCGGAGCGGGCGGCCCAACTGCTCAGCCCACGCTAAGCGAGCTCGGTGATCAGGCGGCGTAGGAAGGCACGGGTGCGCGGGCCGTCGTCGCCACGCGCGTACTCGCCGGCCACGAAATCGGTGACCCCGGCGTCAGCCAGTGCCCGGATCTGCGCGCCCACGCTGTCCTCGTCGCCGACGATGGCCACGTCGCCGGGCCCGGCCGCGCCTTCCCGGTCCAGCATCGCCCGGTACGACGGCAGCTGGCCGTAGATGGCGAAGGCCTTGCCCGCGTTCACGCGCGCGGTGTCCGGGTCGTCGGTCACGCACACCGGCAAGGTGCACACGACGCGGGGGCTTGGCCGGCCGGCCTCGCTCGCCGCCGCCGTGATCGTCGGCACGATGTAGTCGCGCACCGTCGCCGGCCCGGTCATCCACAGGATGGTGCCGTCGGCCCTGGTGCCGGCGAGGAGGAGCATCTGCGGGGCGAGCGCGGCCAGGAGCAACGGCACCCTCGGACGGGAACGGGGTACCGACAAGCCAATGTGACCATGCACGGTCTCCCCGGCGAAGTCCGCCGGGTCCCCGGCCAGCAGCGGAACGAGCACGGCGAGGTACTCGCGCATATGCCGGGCCGGCTTGTCGAAGCTATACCCGTACATGTCCTGGATCACGATCTGGTGCGACAGCCCGATACCCAGCGTGAGGCGTCCGCCAAGAGCCACATCGGTGGTCAGCGCCTGCTGCGCCAGCACCGCCGGGTGCCGTGGATAGGTAGGCACGACCGCGGTGCCAAGCTCGATGCCGGGCACCTGGCGGCCGGCCACGGCCAGTGAGGTCAGCGCTTCCAGGCCGAAGATGTTGGACATCCAGGCGGACGCGAAGCCGTCGTCAGCCGCGGCGCGGATCTGATCGGCGAGCGCGCCGAGCGGGTCCGGGCCGGCTGGTTCCGCTAGTGAAGTGCCGATCCGCATGCCAAGCTCCATCCGCCGGAAGGACCCCGTTCCCGGCTTGGTCCTGTGGTTTTTATGGTGGCCAGAACCGATCTTGGCGGTGCCGCGAGGCCAGCGCAAGCGGGTCAATCCGCCGGTCGCGCGGCGTATCCGCCTGATCACTACCGCGAATCAGGTACCTGGCCTCTTTTGCTCACGGCTGGCGCGGCGACAATAGGGACATGGAACCTGCCCGCCCCCGCCGTGCCTCGCCGGCAAGCCGCTCGGCGGCCGGTGAGCGCGACCGGCTGGCCGCGCAGGAGCGGGCCAGGAGGCATCAGCAGGCCGCGGCCCGCGCCCGGTCGAGGGCCGCCCTGCGCGAGCGGCGGGAGATCGAGCAGGTGAGCTTGGCCAGGCGGGGCATGGATCTGCCCGCCGACCGGTACCTGGACCGGGAGGACAGCTGGCTCAGATTCGCGCAGCGGGTCCTCGAGCTGTCCGAGGACCCGAACGTGCCGCTGCTGGAGCGGTGCAGGTTCGCGGCGATCCTCGCCAGTGCGCTGGACGAGTTCTTCGGTGTCCGGATCGCGGGGCGGATCCGGCGGATGGCGACCGGCCTGCCCGTGGAGGCTGCGTCTGGGCTATCCGCGGGCCAGATCCTGGAGAATGCCCTCGAACTGGCCCGTGAGCTGTCGGCGCGGCACGCGCGCTGCTTCAGTGAGCAGCTCATGCCTGACCTGGCGGCCGAGGGGATCGACATCCTGCGCTGGAAGCAGCTGGTGCCGGAGGAGCAGGCGCGGCTGGAACGTCTGTTTATGGAGCGCATCTACCCGGTGCTGACGCCCCTGGCTGTCGATCCGGCGCACCCGTTCCCGTTCATCTCCGGCCTCACCCTCAGCCTGGCGGTCACGATCGCTGAGCCTGAGTCCGGGCAGACCATCTTCGCCAGGGTCAAGGTGCCGCCGCTGCTGCCGCGATTCCTGTCCGTCGGCCCCAACAGGTTCGTCCCGCTGGAAGATGTCATCGCCGCGCACCTCGACTCGCTGTTCGTGGGCCTGGACATCCTCGAGCACTACGTCTTCCGGGTGACCAGGATCAGTGACCTGGAGATCGACGAAGACGTCACCGAGAACCTGCTTCAGTCGCTGGAGCGCGAGCTGATGCGGCGCCGGTTCGAGCCAGCTGTACGGCTCGAGGTCGAGGAATCCATCTCCGACGACGTGCTCGACCGGCTGGTCACCGAGCTCGATGTGGACAGCCGTGCCGTCTACCGGGTGCCGGGACTGCTCGACCTCTCTGGCTTGTCGGCGATCGCCGACCTGGACATGCGTCGCCTGAAGTACCCCACGTTCGTGCCGTCGGAGAACGCGCTGCCTGGTGACGTGAGCGTCTTCAGGACCCTCGACGATCATGATGTGCTCGTCCATCACCCCTACGACTCGTTCACCGCCAGTGTGCAGCGCCTGATCGTGTCGGCCGCTGCCGATCCGCGCGTCCTGGCGATCAAGCAGACGCTGTACCGCACCAGCGGTGATTCCGAGATCGTCGACGCGCTGATCGATGCCGCCGAGGCGGGCAAGCAGGTCGTGGTCGTCGTCGAGATCAAGGCCCGCGGTGATGAGCGCGCCAACATCGGCTGGGCGCGGAAGCTGGAGGAAGCGGGCTGCCACGTCGTCTACGGTTTCGTCGGGCTGAAGACGCACTGCAAGATGTCGCTGGTCGTGCGCGAGGAATCGGACGGCACGCTGCGCCGGTTCTGCCACATCGGCACCGGCAATTACCATCCGAAGACCGCCCGGCTCTATGAGGACTACGGCCTGCTCACCTCCGACCGGACCGTCGGCGAGGACATCACCGACCTGTTCAATCACCTGACCGGGTTCAGTCGCCGGAGCGACTACCGGCGGCTGCTCGTCGCGCCGGCTGGCGTGCGCACCGGGCTGATCGAGCGCATCGACGTGCAGACCGAGCTGGCCAGGGCTGGTCAGCCGGCGCGGATCCAGATGAAGTGCAACGCCCTCATCGACGAGGCGATCATCGACGCGCTCTACCGCGCCTCGATCGCGGGCGTGCCGATCGACTTGTGGATCCGGGGGATCTGCGCGATCCGGCCTGGCGTGCCCGGTCTGTCGGAGACGGTGCGGGTGCGCAGCATTGTCGGCCGTTTCCTGGAGCACTCGCGCATCTACGCCTTCGGCGCCGCCACGGACCAGTCGCCGGGCGAGGTCTGGATCGGCAGTGCCGACATGATGCACCGCAACCTCGACCGCCGGGTCGAGCTGCTCGTCCGGGTCACCGACCCGGTGCACCAGGCAGAGCTGCGCCAGGTCGTCGGCACCGCCATGGATCCAGGGATCTCGTCCTGGTGGCTCGGCGCGGACGGCACCTGGACCCGGCATCACCTGGACGGTCACGGAAAGCCGCTGACCGACATGCAGGACCTGCTCGTCAAGGCCCGTCGCGGCCGGGGCGGCGATGGGTGATCGCCGGACGGCCGATGAGGTGAGGGCCGCCGGGGCAGTGGTGTGGCGGCCAGCAGGCAGCGGATCACGAGTGGCGCTTGTCCACCGACCCAAATACGACGACTGGAGCTTCCCCAAGGGCAAGCTGGATCCAGGCGAGCACGTCCTGCTGGCCGCGGTCCGCGAGGTCGCCGAGGAGACTGCGCTCCAGGTGACACTCGGCCGGCGGCTGCCGCCGGTCCGGTACGCCGGCGACGGCGAGCCAAAGCGGGTCGATTACTGGGTCGCCACCGTGGCGGGCGCACTGTCGGCATTCGAGCCCACCAGCGAGATCGACGATGTGGCCTGGCTCACGGCAAGCCAGGCTGGCACGCGGCTTAGCTACGAGCGCGACATGCAGACGCTCGCCGACTTCCGGGCCGGGCCGCGGCAGACGGTTCCGCTGATCCTGGTCCGGCACGCCTCGGCCGGGAGCAAGTCGGACTGGCCGAACAGCGACGCGTCGAGGCCGCTCGACAGCCGCGGTACCAAGGACGCCCTTTCGCTGGCGAGCCTCCTGCGCTGCTTCGGCAAAGGCCAGGTCCGCGTCGTTAGCGCGCCGGCCGAGCGGTGTGTCGCCACCGTCCGGCCGTACGCGGCCGCGGTCGGTGGCGTGATCGAGATCGAGTCAGCCTTCGACGTCGGTGCGAACAGGGGCGGCGGAGCGAACAGGGGCGGCGGAGCGGGCAGTGTCGGCAGTCCGGGCAGTGTCGGCGGGCCGGACGCGAGCGCGGCGGTGATGGCGCGGCTGGTTGCCGACGGCCGGCCAGTCGTCGTCTGCGCGCACCGGGAGAACTTGCCGATCTTGCTGGATGCGGCGTGTGTGGCACTCCGGGCGCGCAGCCCGGCCGGCAAGCCGCTGCGCAAGGGGGAGTTCGCTGTCCTGCACAGGGCTGCCGGGACCCTGGCCGCTTTTGAGCGATACGACCCGGACGGGGATTGCTGACAGGCAGCGTCGGCAGCGCGTTCCACGGCTGCGACGCGGCCGCCGGGCAAATGCGCGGCCCGTGACTTCCGCGCCTGCCAGCCAAGTAAAACGGCGCGCGGGCACAATGCGAAATTTTGGAGGTTATTAAGCGCGCTTAATGGGACACATATGGTTTCGTGCTGAACTCAAATGGTAAGCTCGCCCAGTCGCATAGACCCCGGCAAGACTCGGACGCAGTCGACCCTCGGTGATATGTGACATTTTCCGCTCCGGACCCTGGCGGACTTGCCGAGACAGCGCATCGCTGCGATGCCGCGCATCGGCCGGGGTTACGGGAGGGGAGCCCCGGCCGGTGCGCGGCGCCGCGAAGGGGAGGCATGGAATGGCAGTCAGCTTCGCGGTCTACCGGGCCGATAGGGCCTACCGGCCGCGCCATGCAGCGCCTGGATCATTCTTGCGGGCGCTGTTCTTCCGGGATGTGCCGGCCGCAGGGGGCCAATCGCTGCGAGCGCGGGCAGCGGCGGCCCCGACGTCGGTGGGGGCGGCCGGTCCGGAGCGGGGTCCTGCCTGGGCACGCCACCGCGACTGCGAGTGACGGCAGTGACCAGAAGGTGCCCGAGCAGGGACCTGGAAGCTGCGGCCGCGGCGTGATTCGGTCATGCCGAGTCCGGCTTGGCCGTGACATAGCGTGGAAGGGAAGGACGTTCCCTTCTCCCCTGGAACGCGAGGTGCTCAATGCTTGCTGGTGCCCAGGCGGGCGGCCGGGGGACCACCGACAGCTCGGTGTGCTTGCGGGGCGCGTCGGATCAGCGGCTCTGAATGGCCGCCAACGACAGGCTGAACCAGATCTTGGGAGCACTTGCCGCCGACGGCGTGGAGTCGTGGTCCGCGGAACGCCTCTGCACTGTATGCCCGGATATCGTCGGAGTAGATGGTGCCGGGGTGATGCTCATGTCCGGTGATGTACCGCGCGGGTCGCTGTGCGCGACTGACGCCGTGAGCCACCGGATCGAGGATCTGCAGTTCACGCTGGGCGAGGGTCCGTGCGTCGACGCCTATCACCAGGATCGGGTAGTGGCCGAGCCGGACCTGGCTGAGCCTATGACGCCACGCTGGCACGCCTTTACTCCGCCGGCCCTTGAGGCAGGCGTACGGGCGATCTTCGGCTTCCCGCTTCGGGTAGGAACGGTCCGGCTTGGCGCCCTGAACCTCTACCGCGACCGGCCGAGCCCGCTGACCGCCGACGAGCACGCCAACGCCCTGGTCATGGCGGACATCACGGCCCGCTGGGTGCTGGAAGCGCAGGCAGGCGCGCCCTTTGACACCGTGGCAGCGGAACTGGAGATCAGCGCTGATTTTCACTTCGCAGTTCACAACGCGGCCGGGATGATCTCGGTCCAGCTTAGCGTCAGCGTCGCCGAGGCACTTGTTCGATTGCGGGCTTACGCCTTCAGTCACGATCGCCCGCTAGCCGACGTTGCGCAGGACGTCATTACCCGCAGGCTCCGGCTGGGATGACCGCTGCATGGTTCAGTCGGCGGCCGACCGAGTCCGAGCAGTACTATGGCACTAGTGATCGGGCGGGGACTTGGCCGTCCGGGACGCGGTGCTCGGGGGATGAGCTGACATGACCCGAGAAGCTGACCTAGTGAGATCGCTCGTCGAGATGGCGGACACGCTCGTCGACGATTACGACGTCGTTGACTTGCTGACCGGACTCGCCGGGCGATGCGTCAACCTGCTGGGTGTTTCCGCCGCAGGAGTGATGCTGACCCAGCCTTCGGGCAGGCTCCGACTGGTGGCCTCCTCGAACGAGGCCATGCGGCTGCTTGAGCTGTTCGAGCTGCAGGCTCAGGAAGGGCCCTGCCTGGACGCATTCCACACTGGCGAGGCCGTCGCTCACGAGAGCCTCGATCCAGGGACGGGTCGCTGGCCGTCCTTTACACCCGCGGCACTCGCAGCAGGCTTCCGGTCGGCGTCAGCACTTCCCCTTCGGTACCGGGATGTGACACTTGGTGCGCTGAATCTGCTCAGCACGAGTCCGGACCCGATGGCCGATGAGGACCGAATCGTCGCCCGTGCCTTCGCCGACCTTGCCGCCGTCAGCATTGTGCAGAATCGCGCCCATGTGGAAGCCATGCGCCTGAACGAGCAGCTGTCTGCCGCGCTCACGAGCCGCGTGGTGATCGAGCAGGCCAAGGGCGTGCTCGCGGAGCGGGCCGGCATCGATTTGTCCGAAGCCTTCGCGCGAATGCGTGCCTACGCCAGAGACCACAAT
The DNA here is from genome assembly GCA_036496945.1 of Streptosporangiaceae bacterium. Taxonomy (GTDB): domain Bacteria; phylum Actinomycetota; class Actinomycetes; order Streptosporangiales; family Streptosporangiaceae; genus JAJYUU01. The sequence continues at coordinate 12,389 of DASXKI010000374.1, forward strand.
CGCCGCCTGGCCGATGTCGCCGAAGCCGCCGTCGCCGGCACGCTCGAGCCGAGCGCCTGGCTGCCGCGCACCGCGCCGTAACCGGCCGGCCTCACGGCGAGCCGGACGGCGGTCATGCAGACGCGCCCATGGGCTGCCAGTCGAGTGTGGGCGGCAGTGAGCCCTCGAGGATGAGCAGCCAGCGCTTCACCTCAACGCCCGCGCCGCCGCTATAGCCGCCGAGGCCGTCGCTGGCCAGTACGCGATGACACGGGACGATCACCGGTATCGGGTTGGAGCCCATGATCTTGCCGACCGCACGTGCGGGGACCGTGTCGTCAGCAGCCGTCAGACCCGCGCGGCTGGCCAGCTGGCCGTACCTGATGGTCTGGCCGTAGCCGACCGACTCAGCGAGGATCCTGAGTACCTCCCGTTGCGGCCCGGCGGTCGATGACCAGTCGAGCGGCAGGTCAAACTCCCGGCGCCGGCCGCTGAAGTACTCAGTCAGCTGTCGTCGTGCCGTCTCGGCCAGCTCACTGCCAGGTCCGTCGCCGCCGGGCGCCAGCGTCGCCGCACCGTACCGGACCTGCGCGACTCCGGCCGCGCTGGCGCCGACGCTGACCGGCCCCACTGGCGTGGTCAGTGACGCCCAGGAGAGTGACGGCCCAGAGAGTGACGGGCCAGAGAGTGACGGCCCGGATACTGACGGGCCAGAGAGTGACGCCCGATACGGCTCAGTCATAGCTACATTCTGCCGCCAGCCGCTGACATTCGGCTCGGGCGGCATATGCGTCATCGTCGGCGTCAGCTCGGGCAGCACGGGGCGCGCCAGAAGTGTCGGTAGCAGGCGATACAACGGTCGTGCCGGGCCGCCAGGACCCCGAGCCCGGTCCGGAGCCGCACTGATCCGGAGACGCACAGATCCGGAGGCGCACAGAGAGGCGGGGATAGCGATGACGGACAACATTGCCGAGGCGATCGAGGCGGAGCTGATAGCGCTGTCAGAGGTGTTGACAGAGCCTGCCGACCGCGAGTGCCTGCGCTGCTTCCTGCTCAGGATGATCAACGAGTTCGGCTGCGATGGTACCCACCGGTGGACGATCAGGTGGCGCGGCGTGCGAGCGCCGCTGGCCACCAGCCTGCTCGGCAAACTCGAGGAGCTGGGCGGCTGCTGCGACTGCGAGGTGCTGCTGAACGTATTCCCGCAGTATCCGCAGGCGGGCCGTGTGCTGCCATGTGCAGGCCAGCCGCAGCCAGGGTCAGCAGTGCCGTGTGATCTGCGCGTGCTGCGCCGGACGGCGTGAGCCGGCCTGCTACTCCGACCCCTTCTCCAGGATCCGCAGTAGCGCGCGGGAGAGCGGGACGGATGCCAGCTCGACCTGCCAGGGCCGGGCGCCGTAGCTGGCCAGGTCCGCGCCGACGGATTCGGGGCTGAGGCTAGCTGGCGGCTGCCAGGACAGGCGGCGCACCGCGTCAGGCGGCAGCAGGTTCTCGGCCGGCATGTTGTGGGAGTCGGCCAGGGCAGCGACGACGGCCCGCGCGGCTGTCAGGCGCTTCGCTGCTTCCGGGTCACGGTCCTGCCAGCGGTGCGCAGGCGGCGGGCCCTCGCCAGGTGGGGCGGACGCGGGCGGCAGTGCACGGTCAGGCAGGGCTCTGGCCCGGCCGACGGCGCGCAGCCACTCGGGCAGATGGCGCCGGGCACTGCGGGCGGAGAAACCAGCGATCGCGGTGAGCTCCTCCGGGCGGCTCGGCATGAGCCGGCCGGCCTCGACGATGGCGGCATCGGTGAGGACCTTGGTCGGCGAGAGGTCTCGCCGCCGGGCGATCTTGTCCCGCTCCAGCCACAGTTCGCGGACGATGGCCAGCGCGCGCCGGTTGCGGATCCGGTGGATTCCGGACGTGCGCCGCCACGGGTCAGCGCGGGGCGGCTGCTGCTGCGCCGCGGCCGCCAGCGCGGCCGCGAACTCTTGGCGCGCCCATTCGATCTTCCCTTGCTCCGTCAGCTGCTGAGCGAGCACGTCGCGCAGCTCGACCAGCACCTCGACGTCGAGCGCCGCATAGCGCAGCCACTCCTCCGGAAGCGGCCTGGTCGACCAGTCGGCCGCCGAGTGCGTCTTCTCCAGACCGAGGCCCAGCATCGTCTCGACCATGGTGGCGAGGCCGACCCTGGGACAGCCGAGCAGCCGGCCGGCCACCTCGGTGTCGAACAGCTGGCGCGGCCGGTACCCGAGATCGGCCAGGCACGGCAGATCCTGCGACGCGGCGTGCAGCACGGCTTCGGTGTCAGCCAGCACAGTATCCAGGCCGGACAGGTCCGGGCACGCTACCGGGTCGATGAGCACCGTGCCGGCTCCCTGCCGCCGGAACTGCACGAGAAAAGCACGATGCCCGTACCGGAAGCCTGATGCCCGTTCCGCGTCGACGGCTACCGGGCCAGTGCCGGCGCCAAGCGCGGTGGTCGCCGCGGCGAGGTCGGCGGCGCTGGCCACCAGTGGCGGCATGCCATCACGCGGCTCCAGTAGCGGCTCGACCGGGCGCTCGCTAGCGTCCGGCTGGTCGCTGGCGTCTAGGTGCTTGCCGGAATCCGGGTGCTCGCTGACGTCCGGGCGCTCGGCGGTGTCCGGCTGCTCGCTGGCGTCCGCAAGCTCGTCTTCGCCGCTGCCCGGTTCCGTCATGGCCGAGGCCTGCGACGCGGCGGCCGCAGCGCGGCCACTCCGGGCGCGAGCGGCGGCAGGCCCGCCGCCGCGCAGATGACATCGCACCAGGCAGCGACGTGCCCGTCCAGCGCCGCTGAGCTGGCGCCGGAGATCGCCGGCGACCAGGACGCGCGCAGCTCGAAGCCGGTCGAGGTGGGCTCGTCCTGCTTGCTGCCGAAGCCCTGGGTCGCCACGGTCGTGACGGTGCCACTGATCATCCTGTACCCGGTGGTGCGAGCGTCCAGCGCCTCGGTGAGCCAGCTCCAGCCGACCTCGTTGAGGAGCGGGTCGACTGTCATCTCCGGCTCGAGTTCAGCGTGGACGTAGCCAATGATGCGATGCTTCCCATCCCAGCCAGCTTGGCCCGCGGCGTCAAATAGGAGCACAAACTTACCCGAGCCGAGCTCGGCGTCTGCGTCGCCCTGAGCCAGGACGGTGGCAGCGACCGCGTGGGCGAATGGGGCCAGCCGCCGTGGTGGCGGCTCATCCTCGAAAATCAGCTCCGGCCTGAGCCGATGCTGGACGGCCATCCCGGACACCACCTCGGCAACCGAGCGCCGGAACTCGTCCTCGCCGGGGTGACTGGTCACGGGCTGCCCCGCAGGTCTCAGCGTCGATGCGTGCGGCACGGGGCCAGGAACCGTCACGCCACGCGGTCGCGCAGGCGGGCCGGCGCCGGTGGCCGGAGCAGGATCTCGCCCGTGAGCACGGTCGCTCCGCAGACGAGGCAGTACCACTCGGGACAATCCCCGGCGTCGGCGTCCGGACACCATCGCGAACTGCTGTGGTGCTGCGCGAACGCACGGTCCTGGCCACAGTCAGGACAGCGCCGGATGATCTCGCTCATCGATATCTCCTTGCCATGCAGCCCAGCAATGATGCTGGCACGACACCGGCCGCCAGCCCCGGACCTGCGGCGGCGTGTCATGCGGTTTTGCGCGTTGAACCGAGGTGCCTACCTGCTCGGCTGAGGCCCGATCGGTGTTGTGGGATCATCCAGGAGTGACACCGACAGTCCAGAATTCCCCGTTCCTGCTGGCCTGCCGTCGGCAGCCGGTCCCGCACACCCCGGTCTGGTACATGCGCCAGGCGGGCAGGTCGCTGCCCGAGTACCGGGCGCTGCGTACCGGGAAAAAGATGCTCGAGGCCTTGTCCACGCCGGACCTGATCACGGAGATCACTCTCCAGCCCGTCCGCCGCTACGACGTGGACGCCGCGATCTTGTTCAGCGACATCGTGGTCCCGCTGCGGGCGATCGGCGTGGGCATTGACATCAAGCCTGGCGTCGGCCCTGTCGTGGACCACCCGATCAGGTCGACGGCTGCGGTGGCCAGGCTGAGGCGGCTGACACCGGATGATGTCCCGTATGTCACCAAGGCAGTCACGAACCTGGTGAAAGAGCTCGGCGACAAGCCCCTGATCGGCTTCGCTGGCGGTCCGTACACGCTGGCCAGCTACCTAGTCGACGGCGGCCCGTCGAAGAACTTCGAGCTCACCAAGGCCCTGATGTACGGTCAGCCGGAGCTGTGGGCTGATCTGATGAGCCGGCTTGCCGACATCACGATCGGCTTCCTGCAGGTACAGGTCGCGGCCGGGGCGAGCGCGGTCCAGCTGTTCGATTCCTGGGCGGGGTCACTCAGCCTGGATGATTACCGCGCCAACGTGCTGCCTTACAGCAAGCGGATCTTCGACGCGCTCGGGCCCAGCGGCGTGCCCCGGATACATTTCGGCGTCAATACCGGCGAACTGCTGGGCATCATGGGCGAGGCGGGCGCTGACGTGGTGGGCGTCGACTGGCGCGTGCCCCTCGATGACGCGGTGAGCCGGGTCGAGCCGGGCAAGGCCCTGCAAGGCAACCTGGACCCGGCCATCCTGATGGCGCCCTGGGACGTGATCGAGCAGCGGGCGCGCCAGGTGCTCGACCGCGGCCGTACCGCCGAGGGCCACATCTTCAACCTCGGGCACGGCGTCCTGCCGGAGACCGACCCCGCGGTGCTGGCCAGGCTGACCGAGTTCGTACACAAGGCATCCGCCCGGCCAGCCTGACCGCCGGCAATCACTCGGCTGGCGTCGGCCCCGGCTTGCGGCGGAGGACGCGCCGCCGGCCTGCGTACCCGATACCGCCCAGCACCACGACCACGATGAGGAACGGCAGTGCTGCGCCGAGCGCCGTCAGCACCACCGAGCTCGCTCGCTTCAGTGCCCGCCAGCCAGCCTTCAGGCCTGCCACGAACCCGTGCTGGCTCGCCTTCTTGTGCACGACCTGGTGCACCGCACTCTGCAGTGTCATGCTCACCGTCGCGTAGCTGGTCTGGTGGTCCAGAGCGCGCTGCTGCGCCAGCAGCGAATTCAGCGTCGACTCGTCCCCGCTGATCTGCTGTTGCACCTGAAGCAGGTCCGCCACCGACCCCGCTCGCCTCAGTAGCCCCTGAAGCGCACTGATCGCATCCTGCTCCGAGGTGACCAGGCTGTTGACATTGGCGACCTCCTGCGTCACGTCTGTCGCGTGCTGCTGCATGGCGATCTGCTTGCCGAGGGCTGGCGAGGAAAGCTGAGCCAGCACGCTCTGATAGGCGGGAACGGGGATCTTCACCGTGATGCTGACCATCTCGCCGGTCTTGCCTGGCGTCCCCGAGATGAGGTGCTCGTCCGAGGTGTAGCCGCCCGCTGCGACGACGATGCCGGTGATCCGCCTGGCGGCGGCCGCCACGTCGGCGGACCGCACTGTCATGGTCGCGGTGTAGATGATGCTCTGAGCGGTGGGCGTCAGCCCGGCCGTGAGGGCCGTTCTGCTGGCCGCGCTTGAGCCTGAGCCGGCCGCGCTCGCGCCGCCCGCGGGGCCGTTGGCGGGGACAGGCGCTCCGAGCTGGGCCCTGCCAGCTGCTGTGCCGGGTTCCGATGACGCGGACGTGCTGGCACCGCTGCTGCATGCCGCGAGCAGCAGGCAGCCTGCGATCAGAATGGCGCCGCTAAGCGCCCCTCGCCGGGCGAGGACTGGGTGTGTCATGCACCTGGGACGCGCCGGCCGGCGGCGCGGTTCCGGCAGCCGGAATAATCAGTGCCGTGACTTTCCCGAAGATCGAGCTGCACGTTCACCTGGAAGGGACGGTGCGTGCCGCCACCCTGCTGGAGATCGCCCGGCGCAACGACGTCGCCCTCCCCGCCGACACCGCTGCAGGGCTGGCCGGGCTCTACGAGTTCACCGACTTCGCCCACTTCATCAAGGTGTGGATGCTGACCACCAGCGCACTGCGGACCGCTGCGGACTTCCGACAGGTCGTGGTCGACTATGCAGCCGAGGCTGCCAGCCACGGCGCCGTCTACATCGAGGGAATCTTCTCGCCGTCCGAGCCGGTCGCCAGGGGAGCGGCCTGGGATGACGTGTTCACCGGCTATTGCGACGGCGCGGCCGAAGCACAAGAACTGCACGGCGTGCACGTGCGG
>DASXKI010000375.1:0-6634 GCA_036496945.1 Streptosporangiaceae bacterium
GTTGAGTGACGGGCAGGTGGCAAATAGGAGAACCACATGCCAGGGGCAGTGCGACCGAGTCTCCGGTTCGCACTGCCCCTATGTCGATGACGTCCACCATGGCTCGGCCGGCTGTGCGGCCAGCCACGACGCCGGCGGCGCGGCGAACACCCGCGGCGCCCGCTCCGGGCCCTGCCTAGACGGTTACGTCAAGCTCCCTGATCTCCCCGATTGCGGCGCTAACGCCGCGGTCGGTGCTGATGCCGCCCGGGGCGAGCACCCGCAGGGTCCAATCGCCGGGCGCCGCGAAGAACCGGAACCCGCCGTCCTCGCCCAGCGGCACCTCCGCCACGAAGTCGCCGCCCGAGTTGAGCAGCCGCGCATATCCGACCGGGACAGGCGCGCCGTCCCTGGTGACCTTGCCCTGGACGATGGCCTGGTTACCTGCATCCTTGATGGACACACCGCCAGCCGGCGCCCCGCAGCCGGCCTGAGTCGCGTCGGTCATGACTCATCCCCTAGCTTGATCGGAACGCCGACGAGCGAGCCGTACTCGGTCCAGGAGCCGTCGTAGTTCTTGACGTTCGGCTGGCCCAGGAGTTCGTGCATAACGAACCAGGTGTGCGCCGACCGCTCGCCGATCCGGCAGTAGGCGATCGTGTCGGTGCCGAAGTCGACGCCCGCCTCGCTGTACAGCGTCCGGAGCGCGTCGTCGGACTTGAACCTGCCGTCGTCCTCGGCTGCCTTCGACCAGGGGACGTTCCTCGCGCTGGGCACGTGCCCGCCGCGCTGCGCCTGCTCCTGCGGCAGGTGAGCGGGCGCGAGCAGCCGGCCGGCGAACTCGTCGGGCGACCGCACGTCGATCAGGTTCTTGTTGCCGATGGCGCTGACCACCTCATCACGGAAGGCCCGGATGGAGCGGTCCTGCTCGCGGGCCTTGTAGCTGGTCGCAGGACGCGACGGTACGTCAGTGACAAGCTCGCGGGAGTCCAGCTCCCACTTCTTGCGGCCGCCGTCCAGCAGCTTGACGTTGTTGTGGCCGTACAGCTTGAAGTACCAGTAAGCGTAGGCAGCGAACCAGTTGTTGTTGCCGCCGTACAGGACCACCGTGTCGTCGTTGGAGATGCCGCGCTCCGACAGCAGCGCCTCGAAGCCCTCCCGGTCGACGAAGTCACGGCGGACCGGGTCCTGCAGGTCCTTCTGCCAGTCGATCTTTACGGCCCCGCGGATGTGTCCCTTGTCGTAGGCGCTGGTGTCCTCGTCGACTTCGACGAGGACGACGCCAGGGTCGGCGCGGTGCGCCTCGACCCAGTCAGCGTCCACCAGGACGTCGGAACGGCTCATGCTCAGATCCTCCTCTGTATCAACCGGAACTCGCGGTGAGCTCCGGCTCCTCGAGCAGTTGTTTTGGTTATGTCAGCTTCGCCCGGCTCCGGCTTGGGCAGGCCAGGTGCGCCGGATGATCACGTACATTTCACATCCCAGGCAGAGCCCGAACACCCCGTTCAGCACGGCTGCCACCAGCCCGAGCGCGACCGCGACCAGCGCCAGCGGCCGCAGGCCGACCGCATAGCCAATGATCCCGATGATCGAGATCACCAGGCCCACCGCCTGCGCGAATCTGGGCGGCGCCTCGGCCTCGAGCTCGCTAGGCGGCCCGAGCCGCGGCCTGACCAGCCATCTGTAGACAAGACCGTACGGGGAGTACCTCAGGCCAAGGATCGTGCCCACCGCGAACACCACTGCCTGCGCGGCGAGCAGCCACACGCTGCCCGTGATCAGGACGATGGCAAACACCACCATGGTGATCAGGGCACCGAAACGCGGCCCTCGTGGGTCAATCTCCATCTGCCCGGGTCCCTTCGGTCGTCGTCCTGACGGGAATGCCGCGGTGCGGACCTGCTGGCATGGCTGGGGTTGTCCCGCACCTGCCCGAATCATTCAGGCACTTCGGATGGGAACGGGGTCGCGAGCGACGCGGCGCTACGCACGCTCGCGGCGACCTGCAGCGACTGAAACGATCAGCAGGCGCGCGGCTGGCCGGCCGGACAGATGGCAGTAGCGATGCGGCAGAAATCGACCGCGCGGCGCTTGGTCAGCGCGATATCAGGGCATCGGGCCCAGCTCGCGCAGTCCATCGGTACAGGCACGTAGCCGATGCTATGCGGGCGCGCTGCTGCTGTCACTATCCTAAATCCCGATCCTATTTATAGGAATCACGTGCGTCATCGCACTCATGGGGCGGCCGCAACGCCGATCGCCGCGATCACGTCCGGCTTGCGTGGCTGGCCGCTGGCCCGCCGTACGATCCGGCCGTCCCCGGCCAGCACCAGGACCGTCGGCGTCCGCAGCACGTTGAGCTGGCGAACGAGGTCGAGCCGCGATTCGGCATCTATCTCAATATGAGTGACACCCTCGGTCATGCCTGCCACGTCGGCGAGGATCCGGCGGGTTGCCCGGCACGGCGCGCAGAACGCGGACGAGAACTGCACCAGCGTGGCCCGCTCGCCTAGTGCCTGCCCGAGCTGACCGGTGGTCAAGATGCCCTCCTGAGCGACCTGGGGCTCAACGACAGCGTCAGCTTCGACGGCGTCAGCTTCGAGAGCGTGAGCTTGCCCGGCCAGGCCTGGCGAAGCCGCCACGCCATCCGCCTGAAGCCCGGCGCCCCGCAGCCCAGTGCCCCGGAGCCCGGCGCCCTGAAGCACCCGCGGGCTCAGCGGCACGGAGGCGCCAGTCCGGGCCCGGCCTTCCCGGCTTGCCCGCGGGCTGCGCATCCGGCCGTTGGTCAGCTGCCAGGCGATGCCGACGACCACTGCGACGGCTACCGCGCCGACGAGCACGGCGAATCCCGGTGTCATGGCTGCTATCAGCGCGCCGGCAGTCCGCCGCATTCCCGACTCAGCTGGCGGGAATGTTCACCAGCACCTTGCCGCCGCTCGTGATCTGGAAGCTGTGCACCGTGCTAGCCGCGACCGGCGACGAGACTGAATACGAGGCGCTCTGCCCATAGGCCGCGCGGACCGTCCAGGAGCCCGCTTCCACCCGGCCCTTCGTGCCGACAACCCAGAACTGACAGGTCGTCCCCGGCCTGACCCCGCTCACTTGCACCCGCATCGCGGTCGAGGCCCAAGGAGTCTCCGCGTAGTCGACGACCGCGGCCACGTGCGTGCGGGCGTTGTTACCACTGGCCACGTCCGTCACCACCGGCCCCTGGTGCCCGGCCAGCTGGGTCGCCGCCGTGACAGCACCCGCGGCGATCGCCGCCGACGCGGCGACGGTCAGCGCGCCACGCCACATGCGGCTCCGGCGCTTGACTGAGACCCGCTGCAGCAATGAATTCAGGAGCTCAGCGGACGGCTCGGTCATCTCGGGCAGCCCACCGGACGCCAGGCTCAGCCTCTCGACGTCTGCGCCAGGCACCCGGCTCAGCATGGCCGGCAGGCCTGCCAGCCCGGCCAGCTCGTCGCGGCACGACGCACATTGCCCGAGGTGCTCGTCGACAATCGTCCGCTCTGCCGGGTCAATGGCGCCCACCACATACACCCCGAGCAGCTGCCGGAACTCCCGGCACGCGGGGCTGCTGTACTCGCTGATCGTCATGGCGCCAGTCCCCGTTCCTCCAGCGCGAGCCGGAGCGCACGGAGTGCGTAGAACGTACGCGACTTCACAGTTCCGGCAGGTACGCCCAGTGTTGCGGCCGCCTCAGCGACCGACTTGCCCCGATAGTAGGTCTCCAGCAGCACCCGTTTGTGCTCTGGCCGAAGCGAGCTCAGCGCGTCGGCTACGGCCCAGGATTCCAGCGCTCGCTCCGCATCATCGGGCGCGGCCAGCACCTCCAGCGCAGCCTCGCCAACCTCGTGCGGCCTGGCCTTACGCGCCCGGTATGAGTCGACTGCCAGATTGCGGGCGACTGCGAACAGCCACGGCCTAGCCGGGCGGCCAGCGATGGCCTCGGGGTGCTTCCAGGCCCGCAGCAGGGTTTCCTGCACGATGTCCTCCGCGCGCTGCCGGTCGCCGCTCATCAGGTGGACCGCATACCTCAGCAGCGGACCGGCATGCTCGGCATAGAGTGCGCGCATGAGCTCCTCGTCGGAGGAAATCCGCCGGGAGTTGCGAGCGCCGGCGCCGGCGCTTCCGAGGCCTGCCATATCCCCTACTACGTGCGCCGGACTGGCGCGGTTCAATCGGATCTGGCCGGACTTCCCCTGGTCGCGGGCTCGTCCGCCGGAACGCAGCAAATTTGCCAGGGAGTCGCCGGGGAGTATGTCAGCCGCCCGCGAACGGCGGCAGCACCTCGATGACGTTGCCATCGCGTAGCAGGACCGTCTCGGCCGCGCGCAGCCCGACCGGATCCCCGTCGATGAGGAACGAGGACCTGGCGAGCACGGGACGCAACCGCCCGGATCCTTCTGTCTCGGCAGCCTGCGCGAGGGCCGCCGCGAGCGTGTCAGCGGTCAGGCGCTGTTCGGCAACGCCGGCCGCATCCTTCGCTGCTGCCCAGTAGCGCATGGTCACAGTGGCCATGTCAGCTATCCTCGCTCATAGCGGCACCGGACAATGACGACCCGGGTGTAGACGCGGGATGCAGATTGGTTCTTGTTCCGGCAGTTTGCGCCGGGGGCCGGAGGTGGCGGCAGTTGAGCAATGTCCTGCTGCTGACCAGTGGGCGCGAGCCGCCCGCGGATATCCTGCCGTCGCTGAGCCTGCTGCCGCATGGAGTCCGGGTAGCTCCCGCTTCGGCGGAGCACGTCACCAGCGGCCCTGCTCCCGATGCGGTCCTCGTTGACGCGCGCCGTGACCTGATGCTCGCCCGGCGGGTGCTGATGTCGCTGCGGTCGACAGCCAACCCGATCCCGGTGATCGCGATTGTCACCGATGGCGGCTGGGCTGCAGTGTCGGCGGACTGGGGCGCGGACGACCTGCTGCTGCACACAGCTGGCCCGGCCGAAGTCGAGGCGCGGCTGCGGCTGGCTATCGGGCGGCGCGCCCAGTCGGCTGCCCAGCTTCCTGACGAGATCCGTTCCGGTGGCCTCGTGGTGAACGAGACGACTTACTCGGCCCGTATGAACGGCCGCTCGCTCGACCTGACCTTCAAGGAGTTCGAGCTGCTGAAATTCCTGGCGCAGCATCCTGGCCGCGTGTTTACCAGGGCCCAGCTGCTGCAGGAAGTCTGGGGCTACGACTATTTCGGGGGCACCAGGACTGTCGACGTGCACGTCCGGCGGCTGCGCGCCAAGCTCGGCGCAGAGAACGAGGCCCTCATCGGCACCGTTCGCAACGTCGGCTACCGGTTCGTGCCGGTCAAGAGCGGCGCGCCCGGCCCCGACGCCGCTGATGCTGCAGCGGTCGCCGGCGGGAACGAGGACGGCGCCATTCCCGATGCCGGCGACGATCTGGCGGCCCCCGATGGCCTGCGCGGCCTGCCGACGGTGGCACATGCCGACCGATAGCCCAGAGGATTGGGCTGCTCAGACGCACGTTGGCGTCAGCGGTCCGTTGCCCGCAGAGCAGGCGGCACAGGTGCTCGACCTGGTCCGTCGCGCCGCCGAGGAAGACGGCGTCAGCCCCCTGTCGGAGCACGTCATGCTGCATCTGCGCTACGGCGGCGACCCCCGGGCGCGGAACATACTGCTCTGGCATGACGGCGCGGTCGCTGGTTACGGGCACCTAGATCCCACCGATCCGGTCGAGGGGCCGGCTGGTGAAATGGTCGTCGACCCGGCGGCGCGGCGGCATGGGCTCGGCGTGGTACTCGGGCGCGCGCTGGCGACCGAAGCCGGACCTTCGGGGCTGCGCCTGTGGGCGCACGGCGACTTGCCGGCTGCCGTCCGGCTCGCCGCCGCAGCCGGCTTCCAGCGCTCCCGAGCGCTGTGGCAGATGCGCCGATCGCTCCAGACGCGTATCGACAAGCCACAGTTTGCTGACGGCGTCTCGGTGCGGACGTTCCGGATCGGCGCGGATGAGGATGCCTGGGTGGCGCTCAATCACCGCGCATTCTCCCGACATCCAGAGCAGGGCGCCTGGACCAGAGACGACCTGGATATGCGCGAGCGTGAGCCGTGGTTCGACGCGGACGGGTTCTTCCTCGCCGAGCGAGCCGGGCACCTAGTCGGTTTCCACTGGACAAAGATTCATGGCGGCCCAGTGACTCATGGCGGCGCAGTGATTCATGGCGGCGCATCAATTGACGGTAGCCCGACGACTCAGGGTGGTCCAGCGATTAATAGCGACGTGGCGACGTCAGCCAATGACGGCGGCCATGGGCACGAGCCCATCGGCGAGGTCTACGTCGTGGGCGTCGATCCGGACGAGCGCGGCAGCGGCCTCGGCCGCGCACTGACCCTCGCTGGCCTGCGCTATTTGCGCGCCCAGGGCCTCGCCCAGGTGATGCTCTACGTCGACGAGACCAACACCGCGGCCATCGGGTTGTATGAATCGCTGGGCTTCACTCACTGGGACACCGACGTGATGTTCAGCAGTAACGCTCACCAGTAAGGACCCCGGAGACGGCCCGCCGCCGCCTCCGCTCCCGCCGCCGCCTCCGCGTCCGCCGACGGCGGTAGTTGAGCAAATGATGAATATCAGGTTAGCGAGAGGTAATGGGCAGTTAAAGTCTCAGCATGTTTCGTCTCAAGTTTGTCCGAAAAGTACCTGA
>DASXKI010000376.1:0-5153 GCA_036496945.1 Streptosporangiaceae bacterium
GTTCAGGGTCCAGTCAGGGTTCATCCCGATAGTCGGGCCGGCCGCTGACGGCCAAGCTGAGGTCATGGACACAACCACAACGCCTCCGCAGGAGGACCAGATCAGCCAGGTCGGCCCTAAGCAGGTGCCTGGACCGCAACCCAGACCGCGCGCCCTGACGCGACGTCGCGACGACCGGATGCTCGCCGGGGTGGCATCCGGCATCGCTGGGTACCTCGGCGTCGACGCTCTCTTCGTCCGGATCGCGTTCGCCGTGCTCACCATCGTCGGCGGTGCGGGTATCCCGCTCTACGTCGCGTGCTGGCTGCTGATCCCGGACGAAGGGGCCGCGCGGTCCATTGCCACCGACTTCACCAATGACGTGCAGGCATGGCGCAACTGACCAGGGGGGCCAGTACACGATGTCTAATCCGGTGAGCCCGCCACAGCCGCCCACTCAGGCGCTGCGGCTGGCCAGCTGGCCCGCCGCTGACATGCGGGTCGGCGACGCCGAACGGGCCGACATCGCCGATCGCCTCTCCCGGCATTTCAGCGACGGCAGGCTCGACGAGGCCGAGTTCGGCGAGCGCCTCGACCGGGCGATGCGGGCCAAGACGATGGCGGACCTGTCCGGGCTACTCTCCGACCTGCCCGAAACCGAGCTGGGCGGCCCGGCGCCGAATGGCGACCGTCGTCATCACCGCAAGATGCTGAAGGTCCAGCTGGAGCGCGAGCGCCAGCACCTCAGGCATGAGCGGCGGGCACACCGGCGGGCCGAGCGAGCGCGGCGCTGGCGCACGATGCGCTGGGTCCCGTTGCTCATCGCGGCCATCGTAGGGGCAGTGATCATCGCGCATACGCTCACGCACTCGATCGCCGCCTGGCTCGTGATCGGCCTGATCGCGTTCTTCTGGCTGCGCCCCCGTGCAACCGGCGGCCATCACAGCGACGACCACGACGGCGACTAGCCGGTGCTTGCGCCGAGACTGGGCATCAGGGAGTGGCGATAGCCTCCATCCATTCCCTGATGTACGAGTCCTTCATGACGCCATTAGCGCGGCCACCCGGTCGATGCCGATGCCGCTTATCAGCAGACGTTCCTTGTTGCTTGCCGTCAGGCGCGCGGCCCAGTCGGTGAACCCGCCGTCACCAACCTCCGCCCACTCGCCCGCCGCGTTGACGTTGATCTTGAAGCACAGGTCGCGGTAGTACCCGCGCCCAGCTTCGCGGCCATTGTCGCGGACGACCTCGACCGCAGCACCGGCGATCAGCGTGGCGACGGCTTCGGCTACCGCCTGACCGGTCGGCGTCAGCGGGGTCAGCGCGAGCTGGATCCGTTCGAAGCCAGCGGCTGCCAGCCCGGCGGCAACGGCGCACACATGCTCGGCCACCGCCTCCCGCTCGAATCGGTGACCGCCGTCGTCGCGCCCGGCGGTCACCAGGCCGAGCAGGCTGAAGTGCGCGAGGTACCCGGCCCGCTCGACCTGCTGCGCCCGCACGACGCGCTGGAACGCCGCCAGCCGGACCGGTGCGTCCCGCGTGGCGATCCGGCGCAACGCCGCTTCGAGCGCGAGCGCGTTCGTCGGGTCGGCGGCGGCCTCGCAGGCTCGCATCGCGGTGACGACCCTGTCCTGGCTGACCGGCCCGAGCGCCGAGTGCGTGCCGAGCGGCGCCAGCGGCGCCAGGGTCAGCACCTCGAATTCGGCCGGCACGTGCGCAGCGAGCAGGTCTTCAGCGCGCCGCAGCCGGCGCCATGGCGCGCCGGCCGGCTGCACGAACCGGTCGCTGCGATACCTGCGCAGCACAGTCGCCGGAGTCTGGCTGGCGGCGCGCCGCCGGGCCACCTCCAGCATGACGCTAGTGAAGTCGCTGCCGCTCAGTCCCGCCAGCCGCTCGACCACCTCGATGCCGCCGATCGCCGGCAGCACGCGGGCCAGCGCCGCAGCACCGGAGTCCTCGCCTCTGTCGCTCGACACGCGGACCATTCTCTCCCGCCCGATCTCCGTCGCAGCATGATCATGCCGGCCCAGCGTGACGTGCCCCGCTAGACCCGATCGAGCAGGGCGTCGAGCGTGGCGCGGATGCGCTTCTCCGAGACCGGTCCAGGCGTGCCCAGTACCTGTGCGAACAGGCTGACCCGCAGTTCCTCAATCTGCCAGCGGATCGAGACGACCTCAGCGCGGGCGCGGGCGGCCGGCGGCAGTTCCCGGCGGACGGCGTCGTAATCCGCGGCGACCCGTCGCACTGTTGCCATCCGCTCAGCGTCCCTGGCCTGGTCACCGCCGAGCTTGTCCAGGCGCCTGAAGATGCCGCGCAGGTACCGCACCAGATCCGGCAGCCGCGCAGCACCGGTTTCTGCGATGAATCCCGGGTAGATGAGGCCGGCGAGCTGCGCACGCATGTCGTCCAGGGCGGTGGCCAGTGCCGGAGTCCCGGGTCCCGGACTAGTCAGCCGCAGCTCGACCTCGTGCGCCTCCGCCAGTATCTGGGCGACGGAGTCCAGCACCGCGGCCGTTCGGGGCGCCAGTCCGTCACGCGCGGCCTTGACCAGCGCGGCAAAGCCGTCTGCGTCCCACGCCGGGCCCCCTGCGTCGGCGATGACCTGGTCGGCCGCGCACGCGGCGCAGTCGTCGAGCAGCGCCTGGGCACCGGAGTACGGGTGGCTGCTCATCGCCATCTTCGCGTTTATGGGCAGCCGCCCGGCGATCGATCGCACACCAGACGGCACGGCGAGCAGCACCAGCCGGCGTGTGCCACGCCGCATCGACGCGGCCGCCTCCGCCTCGGTGTCAAACAGCCGGATGTCCACCGAGCTGCCCGCGTCGGCCAGGGCGGGATAGCCGCGTACCTGGCCGCTGGTGAACTCGCGCGGAAGGGAGCCGAAGTCCCAGCGAGTCAGCCCAGTTCGGGTCAGGCCGGCGGCCGCCTCGGTGAGCGCGGCTGCCAGCTGCGGGCGCAACAGTGCGCGCAGCTCATCCAGGTCCTTGCCGGCAGCGAGCACGTCACCGCCGTCGTCCAGCACCCTGTATGTCACGCGCAAGTGCGGGGGCAGCCGGGCCGGGTCCCACGCTGAGCGCGGGATCCGTACTCCCCCAAGGCGGCCAAGCGCGCTGCTCAGCGTGTCGAGCAGATCGCCACGCGGCTCGCCGAGCGAGGCCAGCACCGCCTTGGCGGTATCCGGAGCCGGGATGAAGTGGCGGCGCAGGTCCTTCGGCAGTCCGCGGATGAGCTCAGTCACAAGCTCCTGCCGAAGGCCCGGCACCTGCCAGCCGAGGAGAGGTTCGGACCGGTCGAAGAGGTCGCGGAGCGGCATGTCCGCCGTCACGCCGTCGTCAGGCTCGCCCGGCGTGAACTCGTAGGACAGCGGGATGTCGCCCCAGCGGGCCGGATAGTCCTCGGGGCGGAACTCCTCAGCCGCCGGCCCGGTCAGGTCGGCGACACTGAGGTCGAGCAGGCCGGGGTCGGCATGGCGAGCCTGTTTCCACCAGGAATCGAAGTGCCGGGCCGAGGTGACGGTCTTGGGTATGCGGGCGTCGTAGAAGTCGAAAACCGCGCGGTCGTCGGCGACCAGGCCCCGGCGCCGGGCCTTGCGCTCCAGTTCCTCGGCCTCGTCCCGAGCCCGCTGGTTACGGGCCAGGAACGGGTGGTGTGACTGCCAGTCGCCCTCGACAAGTGCGTGCTGGATGAACAGGTCCCTGGCGCCAGCCGGGTCGATGCTGCCGTAGTTGACCTGGCGCGCGGCGACAATCGGCAGGCCGTACAGGGTGACCTTCTCCGCGGCCATGACGGCGCCGCGCCGGGCATCCCAGTGCGGCTCGCTGTAACTGCGCCGGACCAGGTCGCCGGCCAGCGACTCGGCCCACTCCGGCTCGATCCGGGCGATCGTCCTGGCCCACAGCCTCGAGGTCTCGACGAGCTCGGCTGCCATGACCCATTGCGGCGGCTTGCGCCCGAGCGGCGAGTCAGGGAAGATCGCGAACCGGGCGCCGCGGGCTCCGGCGAACTCGACCGGACCGCGACGCCGGCCGCCCGCGGCGCTGCGGTCAGAGGCACTGCGGTCGGTGGCACTGCGGTCGGCGGCACCGCGGTCGGCGTCCTGCATGCCGATGTGCGAGAGGAGCCCCGCGAGCAGCGACTGGTGGATCCGGTCGGCGAGATCGGCGGCGTACCGGGCGCTGGTGTCGGCGGCCTGGTTGCCTGGGCTCTGGTTGCCTGGCCGGTCCTGGCGCCGCCGTCGGTCCCGTCGGCCTTGCTGGCGCGGGGCGGCCTGGCCGCCCTGATCGGCATCGTTCTGGCCGCCCTGATCAGGCCCGTCAGCGCTGACCTGGCGACCGACAAGAATGCCTAGGTCACGAGCCGCCTGCTGAAGCTGGCTGTACACGTCCTGCCACTCGCGCACGCGCAGGTAATGCAGGTATTCGCGCCGGCACAGGCGGCGGAATGCAGACGATGACAGCTGCCGCTGCTGCTCGCGCACGTAGTCCCACAGGGTCAGGAACGCCAGGAAATCCGAGCCCGGCTCGGCGAACCGGCGGTGCATGGCGTCCGCCGCCTCCCTGGAGTCGGCCGGTCGCTCCCGCGGATCCTGGATCGCGAGCGCCGCAGTAATGATTAGCACCTCGCGGACGCAGCCGTTGTGCCCGGCGGCCAGGATCATCCGGCCCAGACGAGGGTCGACGGGCAGCTCGGCCAGCTTGCGCCCGGTGTCGGTCAGCCGGGTCACGCCGCCCGGGCGGCTCGCGGCGCCCGCACCGCCGCCGGCGATCGCGCCGAGCTCTTCGAGCAGCCGGAGGCCGTCGGCCACGTTCCGGGAGTCGGGCGGGTCGACGAACGGGAAGTCCGCAATGACGCCCAGGTCCAGGGCCGCCATCCGGAGGATGACCGAGGCCAGGTTGGTGCGCAGGATCTCCGGATCGGTGAATTCCGGCCGCGAGTCGAAGTCCTCTTCGCTGTACAGCCGGATGCAGATGCCGTCGGAGGTGCGGCCGCAGCGGCCCTTGCGCTGGTCGGCCGAAGCACGCGAGATGGCCTCGATCGGGAGCCGCTGCACCTTGGTTCGCTGGCTGTATCGCGAGATCCGCGCGGTGCCCGGGTCGACCACGTACTTGATGCCGGGGACAGTCAGCGAGGTCTCCGCCACGTTGGTGGCCAGTACCACCCGCGTGCCCTGGTGT
>DASXKI010000377.1:0-4378 GCA_036496945.1 Streptosporangiaceae bacterium
GATCGCGTTGCTGAAGATGACATTGTGAGCGACCGTAATGGCGATGGGCGTTCCGCCCGAGAACACCAGGACGCCCGTCGTCAGCGGATCCTGCGGCGGTGCGGGCGAGTCGAGCGGGTCGCCGCCAGTGTTGTTGGTACCAATGACGTTGCCGGTCACAGTGTTGCCGCTAAGGTCCTCGAACTGGCCCGGGCCGAGTGTGTGAGCATGAAGCGTCACGCCCGACAACTCATTGCCCGCGATGTAGTTGCCCTCGACCAGGTTGTTGTACGACGCGGTGCCCGGTCCGGCGTTCGCAAACAGGACGCCCGCGCCTTCGCCTTTCTGGCCGTTGTCGGTCACGACGTTGTTCCGGATGACGTTGTCGTACACTCCGGCGACCGAAGGCTGCGGGACCCCGGCGGCGCTCAGAGCGTGGGGGTTGTGCCCCGGAACTGTGATCCCGCAGTCGCTCGCGTTGTTGGTGACGATGTTGCTCTCTACCGTGTTGTGATGGGTAGGGCCGGTCTCGTCGGTCAGCAGGACCCCGCCGGAGTTATCGCTGATGAAGTTGCCGCGGATCGTGGAATAGGCCACGGCCAGGAAATGAATGCCTTCACCGCAGTCGCCAGGGATCTGGCCCATAGCGGCGCACTCGAAGTAGGTTGACGCTGGTGGCACGCCGCCACCCAGATCGTTGTGCTCAACGGCGTTTTGCGTAATTGAGATGTCGCGGATGGTGCCGGTGACTCCCGCAGCCAGGATTCCCTCGCCCTGGGCGTTCCTGATCGTGAAGCCGCTGATGTCGACGTGAGAGCTGAGGATGACTACGCCGGCAAAGATGGTCAGCGGGCCGATTCCAGGCGGATTGACCACAAGCGTCGGGGTGACGTGCCGCTCGTTGATGGTCGCGCGCCGCCCCTGCAGTGACAGGGGCTTAGTTACGACCACTTGCTCGTGGTAGATGCCCCGGCACACCACGACGGTGCCCCCCGCCGGCGCCGCATGGACGGCTGACTGGATGGTCGTGAAGGCGGCTGTGCGGCAGGACCGGTCGGCGTTGGACGAGTGGGCCTGCTTGGAGACAAACAGGACGGTGTGGCGGCCGTGCCAGGCCACGTTCGCGGAGGCCGGTCCCGCGGGTAAGGCGAGTGCGCCCACGACCGCTAACGGTGTGAGGAGCGCGCCCGCGATGCGGATCATGCGACTGGATTTCATGTTCCCTCCCGTGAAGCTGTCGTGCCGACGCCCCTGAGCGCGGCTCGGCGGGCCCCTCCGCCCAGTGGTGCCGCGCCGACGCGTCACTCTGGGTACGCGGGCCGGCACGCGCCGCACACTACACCGGCCGTCAGCTGATCCTGCGCAGGTTCGCCAGAAGGCCGGCCGGAGCCCCCCGCGGTGCCTGCCGGCGCGGCACGGCTCAGGTGGCCGGGCCGCGTCGACAGGGCGGATCGCCTGCCGGACCACGAGGTCAGTTCTGCTCGGCAGCCCGGCGGCGGTTGTAGAGACGAACCGCCCAGAGGTAGCTGGCCAAGGCGATGCCGGCACTCCAGGCGATGGCGGCGATCGCGTGCCAGCCGATAGGTCCGCCGATGAGCAGGCCGCGGACGGTCTGGGTGACCGGGGTGAAGGGCTCGTACTCGGAGAATTGGCGCAGCCCGGCCGGCATGCTGGCCGTGGGGACGAACCCGCTGGACAGGAACGGCAGCAGGGTGAGGAACATGGGGGTGTTGCTGGCGGTTTCCACGCTCTTGGCGGCCATGCCCAGGGCGGCGGACAGCCAGATGAGCGCGAACGCGAACAGCGCGAGTACGCCGGCGGCGGCTAGCCATTCAAGGGCGCTCGCGTGGGACCGGAAGCCTATGGCCAGGGAAACGCCGAGAACGAGCACGAGAACGGCGAGGGTTTGTAGCAGGCTGCCGATCACGTGGCCGGTGAGGACGGCACCCCGCGAAATGGCCATGGTGCGGAACCGGTCGATGATGCCTCCGGTCATGTCGGTGGCCACGGAGATCGCGGTGCCGAGGGCGGCGGATGCCACGGTGATGATCAGGATGCCGGGGACGACGTAGGTGAGGTAGGCGCCGCGGCCCCCAGCGCCGTGTCCGCCGAGGCCGGTGCCGAGCTGGCCGCCGAAAACGTAGACGAACAGCAGCAGGAACACGATCGGGATGCCAGCCAGCATGAGCGTCAGGGACGGGTAGCGCAGCTGGTGTTTGACGTTGCGGCGGAGCATCGTCGCCGAGTCGGCGAAGGTGTAGGCGAGGGATGTCATGACTGAAGGGCTTCCTGTGCGTGGCGGGTGGCGGGTTCGGCGCTGGCGTGGCCGGTGACGGCGAAGAACACGTCGTCGAGATCCGGAGTGTGGATCGACAGGTTCTCGACGGTGATGCGGGCGTCATCAAGCTCGTTGAGCACACGGCGCAGCGATGCGATGCTGCCGTCGCCCGGGACCTGCATGATCAGCTGATCGTCGTGCGGGGTGGCGTTCGGGATCATGCTGACCGCCGCACGCAGCGCGCCGGGTTCGGCGAACTGGAGTTGGATGTGCCCGCCGGGGATTCGGCGCTTCAGTTCGGCGGGCGTGCCTTCAGCGACGATCCGCCCGTGATCCAGCACAGCGACATAGTCGGCCAGCTGGTCGGCCTCATCGAGGTACTGGGTGGTGAGGAAGATCGTCACGCCGTCGGCGACCAGTTCCCGGATGATTTGCCACATGGTGCGACGGCTGCGCGGGTCCAGTCCGGTGGTGGGCTCGTCGAGAAAGATCACTGACGGGTTGCCGACCAGCGTCATCGCCAGGTCCAGCCTGCGCCGCATGCCGCCGGAGTAGGCCGATAGCGGCTTGCGCGCGGCGTCGGTCAGGTCGAACCGCTCTAGTAGCTCCGCGATCCGGCGGCGTCCCGCTGCGCGGCCGAGGTGCCGAAGGTCGGCCATCAGGCGCAGGTTCTCCTCGCCGGTGAGATAGTTGTCCACCGCGGAGAACTGGCCGGTGACGCCGATCAGGGCGCGCACCGCGTCCGGGTCGGCGGCCACGTCGTGCCCGCCGACCTGGATGTCGCCGGCGTCGGCCGCGATGAGGGTCGACAGGATGCGCACCATCGTCGTCTTCCCGGCACCGTTGGGCCCGAGCAGGGAGAAGATGGTGCCTTCCGGGGCGGCGAGATCGACCCCGTCGAGCACGATGTGCTCACCGAAGGATTTGCGGACGGCATGGGCGCTGATTGCCGGCCTGGCCGGGTTGATCGTCACGGGCTTCCTCGTTTTCAGTGATCTGATGGGGGGTTGGGGAGTTCACCCGCGGCGCGCAGCGACTCACGGTGGGCTTTCCAGTCCTTCTCCAGCTCCGGCAGCCGCGCCACCAGGAAGTCTGCGAACGCCGCCCACTCCAGGAGCACTGCCCGCCGCTCGGGCGGCTCATCGGCTAGCAGCGCCAGGCCTTCGCGGGCCAGATCGCCCTGCTCCTGGTACTCGGTCACGTCGAAGCCCGTCGACCGGGCACTGGTCATGTCGATCCAGACGCGGTCCATCCGCTCGCCCGCAGCCCGCGACCGCCGGATCAGGCCGAGAGTGTCCACGGTGCTGACCGCACCGGTAATCGCGCTCCGGCTGGCCAGCAACGCCTCGGCCAGCTCCGCGATGCTCTGCTCGTGCGGATCGCAGATCGCCAGATAGCCCAGCAGCCGGCCCACCATTGGTGCCATGCCGTAGCGGCGGGCATAGAAACGGCCGGCGTGGTCAGCGAACGTGATCTCAGCATCAGTCGGCATGCGTAATAAATTACAGACAGAACTGAGATAACACAAATTTATGTGATCTCAGTCTTCTCGGTCGCGACCTCGGACACGCTGGTGCGTGCCGTGACCGAGCGCTTGGTGGCGTCCGCGGCCAAGGCCGGTCAGCGCCTCGTCCTCGGCCCGCGCGCCGTGCTGACCCCGCTGGCGCGCGACCGTGCGCTGGCACTCGGCGTCCCGATCGAAAGGGAGCGGTGATGCTGCAAGCAGTAGTGGTGGGGAACGTCTGGTCGACCAAGCGGATCGACGGGCTACCCAGCGGTGCCTTCCTCGAGGTCGAGGTCACCGGTTCGGGCGAGCGGCTGGTGGCCTTCGACGTCCTCGGCAGCGGCCAGGGGGAGCGTGTGCTCGTCGTCCAGGGCTCGGTCGCGGCCGGCTGGCTGCCCGGCAGGCCGCCGGTCGACGCGCTGATCGTCGGGTCCATCGACGAACCGGAGCCAGCCCCGGCGGCCGGCAAAGCCAAGCGAACTGCGCGTCTACCTGCCTATCGACAGGCTGCAGCGGCAGTTCGCGGCCTACCTTGGCACGCCCACACGCGCCCGCGGCTACCCGGCAGTCGAGGGCGACAGCGCGCTGATCGTGGAGGTCGCGCCCGGCCTCGCGAT
>DASXKI010000378.1:0-22302 GCA_036496945.1 Streptosporangiaceae bacterium
ATCGACCACGGCGTCGCTCCTGGCTGCCGCCATGGCAGATCTCGCGCATTAGTCGCATACCAATGCAACACCGGCGACGTGTAGGGCGTGGTCATCGTCCACCGATCCTCCCATAGCCCCCTGGGACGACACGCCCCGCGAATGTCGAGCAGCACAGGGCCGAATTCCGCCTCCCGACCCCCCGCTTGGGCTTCTTGCGTCGATCCGCGAGCACATTTCATGGCTACGGTGCGTCCGAAACGGACAAGTCGGGCGCTACACAGCACCTCCGCAGTGAAATGTGAAAGTTGATCATGGAAACCGCGCCCAGCGGGGCCCGGAATATCCGTAACAATCCCGATTGCCCGACCAGTGGGAGCTGCCGCAGCTCCGACCAGTCGGAGCTGCGGCGCACCGTCGCTTCACCGGGGCGACGCGAGCGAGGCTGGCAGGCCATGGCGCGTTGGCAATAACCGGGCGCCACGCTGCCCCAGGGCTAGGAGTAGCGCTCCATCAGCGCCGACTCGGCTAGGCGCGACAGTCCTTCTCGCACGCTCGTCGCGAGCGCCGGATCCAGGCCCACCACGCGCCGCAGGTCCTGTGCACTGGCCGAGAGCAGCTTCTGGAGCCCGCCGAAATGCTCGATCACGTTGTCGGCTATCGCCTGCGGAAGCCGCGGGATCTGACCGAGGAGCCGGTAGCCGCGCGACGTGACGTGCTGGTCCAGGCCGTCGGCGGCGCCGAGGCCGATCGCGGCCGCGATAGCGGGCAGGTCGAGCAGCTCGTCGGCACTGAGGACTGCCAGCGGGTCCGCACGAGGGGAGCCGAGGCTGGCTGCCGTGCCGCTGGTCGGCAGCCGGCCGGCGTCGTCGAAGTGACCACGCGGCCCGGAGGCTGCGGTCCGTGGATCCGGCGCGTAATCCCGCAGCAGCAGCTGCCGCTCCCGCGCGGTCCCGGCCGTCAGCTCCTCAAGCTGCAGGCCGAG
The DNA here is from genome assembly GCA_036496945.1 of Streptosporangiaceae bacterium. GTDB lineage: Bacteria > Actinomycetota > Actinomycetes > Streptosporangiales > Streptosporangiaceae > JAJYUU01. The sequence continues at coordinate 965 of DASXKI010000378.1, forward strand.
AAGCCCGCCGTCGGTGCCGAGCTCGACCAGGAACCCACCGATCTCATCGGTGACGCGGCTGACCATCTCCAGCCGCTGGGCAACGACGGCGATGTCGCCGACTGTCGCCCTGTCCTCGATCTCCAGGGCGGACAGCGCGCTGGCAGCATCGTCAAGCCGCCGCTTGTACCGCTCAAGCGTCGAGAGCGCCTGATGGGCGCGCGTCAGCAGCGCCGCCGAGTCCTCGAGCACGTATCGCTCACTCCCAGCGAAGACCGCGATGGTACGCATCGACTTGCTGACGGTGATCACCGGAAATCCGGTCTGCCTAGCGACGCGCTCGGCCGTGCGATGGCGAGTACCTGATTCCTGCGTGGGCAGCCGCGGGTCGGGCACCAGCTGGACAGCCGCTTGCAGGATGCGGGCGCCGGCCTGGTCGAGCACGACGGCGCCGTCCATCTTGGCCAGCTCGCGCAGCCGCGTGGCGGAGAACTCGGTATCCAGCTCGAACCCACCGGAACAGATCTCGCGCACAACCGCGTCACAGCCGAGCACGATGAGCGCACCGGTGTTGCCGCGCACGATCCGCTCCAGGCCATCGCGGAGCGCGGTACCCGGCGCGACGATCGCGAGTGCAGCGCGTCGGTGCTCGTCTCGCCCGATGCTCATCGCAAGCACCTGCCCTCACGATCTCGTTGACACGGGAAGTCTAGCCAGGGGAACCAAGCGCGACCTTGCCGTCGCGCGCAGCCCTGACAGTGCCCTGGACGGCGCTGGCTAATCGGGCGCGCCACCGTGCGCCGGCTGATCTGGCGCGCCCAGACACGGCCCCGGGGCTACGGGCCCGGGGCTACCGGCGCCCGAGCGCCGCCGCGATGGCGGACTGCATGTCGGCCACCTCCGTCACTATGAGCTGCGATCCAGCCACGTGCAAGTGCCCAGGGTGACCATCGCCCGCGCGGCCCGCGCGGCCCGCTCGCGACTGGCCACTGGCGGCCGGGAGCCCGGAACCGGCCGGGATGATCGCCCGCCGGAAGCCCATCCGCTCCGCTTCGATGATCCGCCGCTGGACGCCGGTCACGCGCCTGATCTCACCGGCCAGGCCGACTTCGCCGATCGCGACGAGGTCTGGTGGCACGCTGAGATCCGACACCGCGCTCGCCACCGCGAGGCCGACGGCCAGGTCGACTGACGGCTCGGTCAGCCGCACTCCGCCGACGGTGGCGGCGAACACGTCCCGCTTCCCAATGCCGAGCCCCGCCCGGCGCTGCAGCACGGCGAGCATCATGCCAACCCTGGCCGAGTCGAGCCCGGAGACCACCCGGCGCGGCGGCAGGTCGCCCGCTGTTTCGCAGACCAGCGTCTGCACCTCGGCCAGCAGCGGCCGCCTGCCCTCCAGCGTCACGGTCACGCAGGTACCGGGCACCGGCTAGTGGCGCTCGGACAGAAACAGCCCGCTTGGGTCGGGCAGCCCAGTCAGCCCGTACTCACCAAGCTCGAAACAGCCGAACTCGTCCGTGGGGCCGTACCTGTTTTTCAGGGCGCGCACCATGCGCAGCTGGCCGCGCGAGTCACCGTCGAAATGCAGCACCACATCGACCAGGTGCTCCAGTGTGCGCGGCCCGGCAACCGAGCCGTCTTTAGTCACGTGCCCCACCAGCACGGTCGTCAGCGTGCGCTGCTTGGCCAGCGCCGTCAGGGCGGCGGTGATCTCCCGCACCTGGGTGACGCCGCCTGGCACGCCGTCTACGCCGGTCGCGCTGATCGTCTGAATCGAGTCGACGATCAGCAACGCGGGATCGACCGCCTCGACGTGACCGAGGAGCGCGCCGAAGTCCGTCTCGGCGGCCAGGTACAGCGAGTCGCTGATCGCGCCGATCCGGTCGGCGCGCAGCCGTACCTGCGCCACTGACTCCTCGCCCGACACGTACAGCACGCGGCCTGAGGCCGCCGCGAGTGCACCAGCCTCCAGCAGGAGCGTCGACTTCCCGACGCCCGGCTCGCCGGCCAGCAGCACGACGGCACCGGGCACCAGCCCGCCGCCCAGCACCCGGTCCAGCTCGGACATGCCCGTCGGCCAGGCCCTGGCGGCGGCGGCGTCGACCTGGCCGATAGGCACCGCGGCGGTGACCGGCTGGGCCGCCCGAAGCTGAGCACGCGAGGCTCTCAGGGAGCTGACGCCAGCCCGGCCGAGGTCTTCGCCGCGGCTCTCGACGACAGTTCCCCACGCGTCGCAGTCGCCGCAGCGGCCCACCCACTTGGTTGTCCGCCAGCCGCAGGCCGAGCATTCGAACGCAGTCGTGGTTGCGGATCTCGGCATGCTGGGAACGTACAGGCTTGTGCCGACAGCCGGCCGCCGCCGGCGGCCCGGCGCGCCGAGCAGCATAAGCTGGAAGTACGAGCACGGCCAAAGGAGAGGCGATTGCGCAGGTCACTCGCGTGACAGCCATCAAGATCGCGCTGTCGACCGCTTCGGTCTTCCCGGAGCGCACTCCGGACGCTTTCGAGACCGCGGCCCGGCTCGGTTACGACGGGCTCGAGGTCATGGTGACAGCTGACCCGGTGAGCCAGGATGCCGCCCTATTGCGCAAACTGTCGGACTACCACTCCATCCCCGTCGTCGCAGTGCACGCTCCGAATCTGCTGATCACCCAGCGGGTATGGAGCCGCGACCCGTGGACGAAGCTGGCGAAATCGCGCGACCTTGCCGAGGCGCTCGGCGCGCGCGTCGTCGTGGTGCATCCGCCGTTCCGGTGGCAGCGCGAGTACGCCAAAGACTTCGAGGCGGGCATCGCGGAGATGTCCGGCCTGGGCAACGTTGCCTTCGCGGTCGAGAACCTCTACCCGCTGCTGCGGGGCGAGACCGAGATCGCGGCCTACGCACCGCACTGGAATCCGGTCGAGATGGACTCGGCCGCCGCCACGCTTGACGTCTCGCACGCCGCCGTGTCCGGTTCCGACGTGCTCGCCATGGCCGAGGCGCTCGGCGACCGGCTCGCGCACGTGCACCTAGGCGATGGCACCAAGCCAGGCCTGCCAGACGAGCACCTCGTGCCGGGCCGCGGCACGCAGCCGTGCGCCGAGTTGCTCCGCTGGCTCACCGAGACCGGCTACGCGGGTCATGTGGTTCTGGAGGTCAGCACGCACCGGGTGCCGACGCTCGCCGACCGGCAGGCCGACCTGGCCGAGTCCCTGGACTTCGCTCGCCGCCACCTGAAGGGCAACCCGGCCGCTGCGGGCCGGCGCATCTGACGGGCCGCGCGGCGGGAGTGGCGGCGGCTGGGTGACGGCCCCGTTCCCTAAAGCTCGACGATCAGCGTCACTGGGCCGTCGTTGACGAGCTCCACCTGCATATCCGCCCCGAACACGCCGGTCTCGACGCTGGCGCCGAGCGCGCGCAGCCCGTCGGCGAACGCGGTGACCAATGGCTCGGCGACGGCCGCCGGCGCCGCGGCGCTCCAGCTCGGCCGCCTGCCCTTGGCCGTGTCGGCGTACAAGGTGAACTGGCTGATCACCAGCAGGGGGGCGCCCACATCGGCACATGACTTCTCGCCGGCCAGGATCCGCAGGTAATAGACCTTGGCGGCGAGCCCGGCCGCCGTGGCAGCCGTGTCGGTGTGGGTCACCCCCACCAGGACGACGAGGCCGGGCGCGCTCAGCTGGCCGGTCACCACGCCATCCACGCTCACGCTCGCCCTGCTGGCACGCTGCACTACGGCTCGCACGAGTCCGCATTCTTGCATGGCGACCCGGCCTGCAGGTCCCGCGCGGTACCGGTATGACCTGCACATTGAGTGGGAACGGGGCCGCGTAGACTGCGGTAGCTCGCGAGTGCCGCGGTGCAGGAAGGGCGCGAATCGCATGACAGGCGTATCGGCATCGAAAGCTGACAGCAGGACCGGCAGGCCGGGCCAGGCCACCCTGATCACGGTCGCTCCTACTGGCGCGGAGTCGGAAAAGTCCGCGGTCCCAGCACTGCCGGTCACCCTGGACGAGCTCGTCACCACCGCCATCCAGTGCCGCGAGGCTGGTGCGGCGGTGATTCACGTGCACATCAGGGACGCTGAGGCGAAGCCGACGCTGGATCTCGGGCGGCTCAAGGACACGGTGCACGCCTTGCGCGAGGCCACCGACCTGGTCGTCCAGCTGTCGACTGGAGGCGCTGTCACCGACAGCTTCGAGCGGCGGCTTGCCGTGCTCGACGCCGGCCCGGACGCATGCTCGCTGACCTGCGGCACCGTCAACTTCGGCGACGACGTGTTCATGAATCCGTGGGGGTTCATGAAGGAGCTCTACGCCAAGACCCAGGCGCTTGGCGTGGTGCCGGAATTCGAGTTGTTCGACTTCGGGCACATCGCCGCGCTGCACCGGCTGCTCGGCGAGCTGGGCAAGCCGGCAGGCGGCCACGTGCACTGCGACCTCGTGATGGGTGTGCCCGGCGGCATGCCCGGTGACGCCGCGACGCTGGTCCAGGCGGTTTCGGCACTGCCAGCGGGCGCGACCTGGTCGGCGACGGGGATCGGCCGGAGCAGCATTCCGGTCCTGCTTGCGGCCCTGGCGGCAGGCGGCCACCTGCGGGTCGGCATGGAAGACACGGTCACGTTCGCCCGCGGACGCCCAGTGGCGAGCAACGCGGAGCTGGTGGAGCGGGCTGCGGCCGCTGCCGAGCTGGCGCAGCGGCCGGCGATGAGCCCGGCCGACGCGCGCGCCATGCTGGGGGTGCCCGGTGAGCGCGGTGCCCGGTGAGCGCGGTGTCCAATGAGCGCGGTGTCCAATGAGCCCGGTGTCCAATGAGCCCGGTGTCCAATGAGCACTGAGCTGACGCCCGCCAATCCGGTCCTGGCCGAGGTGGTCAGGTCTGGCTTCGTGGAGTCGCGCCACCGCGGCGCCGTCACCGCGCTGGCGGCGGACGGGACCGCGCTGCTGACGGCTGGGACCGCCGATGCGCCGATGTTTCCCCGCTCGTCCAACAAGCCGTTCCAGGCCACGGCCATGGTGCGCAGCGGCCTCAAGCTCGACGGCGAGCTCCTGGCGCTAGCGGCCGCCAGCCACTCCGGCGAGGACTTCCATGTCGCCGGCGTGCGAACGATCCTGTCCTCGGCCGGGCTGAGCGAAGATGACTTGCTCTGCCCGCCGGATTATCCGCTCGACGAGCAGGCGCACCGGGCGATGGTCCGGGCCGGCGCACAGCCCGACCGGGTGCACATGAATTGCAGCGGTAAGCACGCGGCGATGCTGGCGACCTGCGTCGCGGCCGGCTGGCCGACGGCCACCTACACCGACCCCGAGCATCCGCTCCAGCAGGAAATCAAGGCGACAGTCGTTCGGCTGGCCGGGGAGCCGGTGACCGTCGTCGGCGTGGACGGCTGCGGCGCCCCGCTGATGGCCATCTCGGTGGCCGGGCTGGCCCGCGCCTTCCGCGCCGTCGTGCTGGCCGAGCGGGGCACGGCGGAGCGTGCGGTGGCCGACGCTATGCGGGCCTACCCGGAGTGGACGTCCGGCACCACCAGGCCGGAGCGCGCGCTCATGCAGGCGGTGCCCGGACTGCTGCTGAAGTCGGGCGCCGACGGCGTCGAAGGGTTCGCGCTGGCAGACGGCCGCGCCGGCGCCTTCAAGATCGAGGACGGCGCCGCGCGCGGCCGCGTGCCGGTCACCGTCGCGCTGCTGCGCATGCTAGGCGCTGATGCGGTGCCCGGCACGGACGTGGCTGCGCTGGCTGAGCTCGCCACCGCTCCTGTCACCGGCGGCGGGCGGGTTGTCGGCGAGATCAGGACGGCGACGGAACTGCTCGGCTAGCTGGCGTCGGGGTCGGGGGCCCCGTGCTCCCCGGCCCCGTGCTTCCTGATCCTGTGCTGGCTGTTCCCGTGCTTCCTGATCCGGTGCTTGCGGGCCCTGTGCTTGCGGGCCCCGTGCTTGCGGGCGCTGTCGTGGCCGGCGATGGGTCCGCCGATGACGGCATGGTGGGCGAGGGGCTCGGCGGCGGCGACGTGACGGAGCTAGGCAGGTTCACCATGCAGCCGGGGCTCGCGCCGTTCAGCGGGAACGCCTCGGCGAGCCCGTCGGCAATGTAGAGGGCGCGCTTCTCGTATCCAGCCGAGGTGTAGTGGATTTCATCGTTGATGAACCACGGGGGCTGGGCCAGGGCGGCCCAGTTGAACACGCGCATGTTCGGGTGGGTCGCACAGGCGTTCAGCAGCGCGGCGTTCCACTTCTGCATGTTCGCTTCGGCGTATGGACCTGAGTGGAGCCGCGAGATGACGTTCACCCACATGACAGGCTCGCCCCTGGTGACGGCCATCATCTCGCTGATCCTGGCGGCGAGGCTGACATTAGACCCCACGGCAATGTCCGCGGTGTCATTGGTGCCGAGCGCGAGCACCCAGCAGCCGTCGAAGCCTCCCCTGATCAGGTTCCGGGCGGCAACGTACGCGTTCGTGGTGCCCGGGATCACCTCGACCACCGAGCGCGCTCCGGTGATGTCGGTGTAGACGGTCTGCACGCCGACGCCCTCGTAACGCGCTGCGATCCGCTGGCGCCTGAGCGGCAGGTAGTCAGGCGACACCAGGCCGTCGGACGTCGAGTCGCCGATGTGCGCGACGGACGTGCAGGAGGTGCGCAGCTGTCCCGGACTCTGCTGCAGTCCGGCTGCCTCGGCGCCCGGTGATGGGCTCTTGCCCGAAGCCGCGTGCGCATGCTTGGCCCCCGCGTGGCTGACCGAGCTAGTCGAGGCGGACAGCGAACCGCCCGCGCCGACCGCAGCGCCAGACGCGGCCGGGATTGCCACCAGACCGCCGAGGCCGGCGCCGGCCACCAGGAGGACTCCCACTGCAGCGATCGCTGCGGTCAGCCTGGACACGCCCAATGTGGCCACTCGCCTGGTCCGGATCCGGTGCCAGGCGCGCGCGATCGCGCCGTGGCGCACTGGCTCCTCGACGAATTTCCACGACAGTGCGGCGAGCCCGATGCTGGCCGCGATCTGGGCGATGGCCCTGGGCAGGTACTCGGTGCTGTTGGCCGGCGTCGTCAGCACGATGACCGGGTAGTGCCACAGGTAGATGCCGTAGGACCGGACGCCGATCCAGCGCAGCGGACGCCAGCCCAGTGCCGCGCCCGTGATGCTGCCAGGGCAGGCCGAGGCGGCGACCACAGCGGCGGTGGCGAAACTGAGGATGACGATGCCGCCCCGGTATAGAAATGGCGAGTACTGGCCCACGCGCCAGACCATCAGCGCGATGACGACCAGCCCGGCGATCGCAGGCACGTCCAGGACGCGAGTCCAGGTCCGCCCGGCACCCGATGCGACGACGCTCGGCCAGGCCATCGCCAGCGCCGCACCGATGAGCAGGCCGCATGCCCTGGTGTCGGTGCCCTCGTACACCCTCGTCGCGTCGACAGCCGGATGGTAGAGCACGTACATGGCGATGGCAGATGCGGCGGCGAGCGCCAGCGTCGGCAGTGCGAGCCAGCGGATCGCGGCCGTGGTGCGGCGCCGGAGGCAGATCAGGCCGAGGAGTAGCAGCCAGGGCCAGATCAGGTAGAACTGCTCCTCAACCGCGAGTGACCACAGATGGTCAAGGGGCTGCGGCAGTGCGAACCGCGAGAAGTAGGACTGGCCCGCCACGATGAGGTACCAGTTACTCGAGTACGTGGCCGCGGCCGCCACTGCGCCGCGCAGGCTGCCAAGGCGCGCCCGGTCCAGGAGGGTGACCCACGCCGTCACGATGGCGAGCATGACGAACAGCGCGGGCAGCAGACGGCGGGCACGCGCGAGCCAGAATTTCGCTAGCTGCACGTGCCCGGTTTTCAGCCACCGGTTCAGCAGCAAGTCGGTGATGAGGTAGCCGCTCAGGGTAAAGAACACCCCGACCCCGAGCAAGCCGCCGGGCGCCCAGCTGAATTGCTCGTGGAACGCAATGACCGCGAGCACCGCGACGGCGCGAAGCCCGTCGAGGCCCGGCATGTAACGCTGACCCGAGCCGACCGGCTTCGGCATGGTCCCCCCTGGCTAAACCCACAGTGCCCGGGGAACTACCCGCAGTAGTCTCTTGACTACGTATCGTGATTGGCAAAAGATGGCACGGAAATGGCCGGTCAGCAGCACCTCGTGCGGCTGACCGGCCGGTGTGACGGCCTAGTTGACGAGCACGCCCTTGCTGTGGCCGACGGCCGGGAACGCGCGGGCGAGCGCGTCTGCGATGGCGGCGGCGCGGACGGCGTACCCAGCCGATGTGTAATGGATCCCGTCGCTCAAGTGCCACGACGGCTGGACCATGCCGGCCCAGTTGAAGATGCGCATGTTCGGGTATTGCTTGGCGGCCTGGACCAGCGCGTTGTTCCACGACTGCATGTTGGCCTCAGACCACGGGCCGCTGCTGAGGTCGGTCTGCGTGTTGACCCACATGACGGGCGCACCGTGTGCAGCGGCCATCATTTCCTGGATCCGTGCCAGCGGGCCGAGATTGGATCCGGCGGAGACGTTCGCGGTGTCATTGGTTCCGAGCGCTATAACCCAGCAGCCGCGGAAGCCTGCCTGGTACCAGGCGCTCGCGACCCGGTAGCCATTGACCTGTCCCGGCATCTCCTCGACGATCGAGCGACCGCCCGACGCGTCGATCTGCGTGTGCCGTACGCCGACGTCACGGTACTGGGCGGCCAGCCGCTGCGCCGGGTCGGGCAGCCACGTCGACGACACCATGCCCACCGACGTCGAATCGCCAATGTGCGCGACAGACGTGCACGAGGTCTGGGCTCGCTCCGGCATGCCTTGTGCAGCTGAACGCCGCGCGGCTGAATGCGGCGTCGCTGAATGCGACGCGGCTGAGCCCTTCGTCGGGAGGTGCTGCGTGCTGCGCTGCGGCGGCCCAGCCGCCGCAGCGGTCGCGCTGCTGAAGACGCCGGCGAACGCGGCACTGGCAAGCGAGACCACGAGCACTGCTACCAGGCTGGCGACGATGCCCAGCCGCCGCGTGCCACGCCGGTCACGGCGTGATGTGGCGGCGGCAGTCGTCGAATCCGAGCTGAGGCTCGTACGCCAGCGCATTGCAGTCTCCGTTCCATCGAGGGAAGCACGCCCTAGCACGCAGGAGACCCACAGTGCTGTGGGCCATGCGCTCGCGGCGTTACTCGGGACGTGGCCCAGACATCAGCCGGGTGGCAGCCGGATTAGCCGTTTCGTGCTGCCGTACCACGACCAACGCCAGACTCGGCGCTGCCGATTCCTCGCCGGCGCGATGACGCCGTCTACCTCAGATGCGTGGAAGCTCCCCGTTTGCGTCTCCCGGCGGCTGGTGAACGGCACGGTGCCGCGGGGCTCAGGCTGTCGGCTGTGAGGTGCCTCACGCCTCCGGCGTACCTTTTGCCGCGATTATGAGCAGAGACCCAGGCCCCACGGCCGGGCTGCTGTGTTTGCAACCGCAAGCGTTTGCAACTGCAAGCACCGTGGTGCAAGACTTGCGGAATGAGCCCGGTCAACGTCGGCGCGATCGGCGCCTACATCAGGGACCAGCGCGAGCAGGCCAAGATCTCGCTGCGCCAGCTGGCGCAGTCGGCTGGCATCTCGAACCCGTACCTGAGCCAGATCGAGCGCGGCCTGCGGCGGCCAAGCGCGGACATCCTCCAGCAGATCGCGAAGGGCCTGCGGATCTCGGCCGAGGCCTTGTATGTCCAGGCAGGCTTCCTCGAGGACCGGCCGCCCGGGTCGGTGGTCCGCGAGGCCGTGCTGACCGATCCTGAGCTGACCGAGCGCCAGAAGCAGATGCTGATCGAGGTCTACGAGTCCTTTCGCCGGGAGACGGCCATGGCCAGGGCGGAAGCTGGCGAGCTGGTCGACGACGAGACCGGACTCGCGCCGGACGAGGCGGCGCTGACCTGGCCGGAGAACCTCAGCCCCGCGGCCCTGGCCGGGCAGCCGCGCAGACTCGCGATCGCGCCGCACGCCGGGCTGGCCGACGATGAGGCGGCTGACGATGAGACAGGCGCCGGCGACACTCCCGACGCCGAAGATGCCGAGGTCTGGCTGGACGAGGACGCTATCGGCCCAGCCGGGCTGGGCGACGGCCCGTGGCAGGTACCCGGGGCCGGGGGCACTGGTCAGGGCGGGACACTCCATCAGTTCCCGCCGCCCGCTCCGAACAGGTAGCGTGGCGGCGTGACCATCGTGAACCCGACTGCCCTGTCGATTGTGAACCTCTTCTTCTGGGTGCTGCTCCTGGGCGCGTTCGTGATCGAGACGTGGGCGTTCGTGGACGTGCTCATCCGTCCAACCGCCGCCTTCCCGGCGGCAGGCAAGCAGACCAAGCCGATCTGGCTGGTGATACTCGGCGTGGCGTTCGTCATCGGCATCGGTGGCGCCGTCGGCTCGCTGCAGCTTCTCAGCATCTTCCCGATCGTGGCGTTCGTGGCCGCGGCCATCTACATGGTCGACGTCCGGCCCAAGGTCAAGTTGATCAAGCCTGGATCCGGATCGCGCCAGGGCCCGTACGGACCCTGGTAACCGCGAGCAGGAAGCAGCCATGACCGAAGCGCAGTGGCGTACGCACCGGCTCGAGCTCGACGACCAGACCTTGCGCGAATGGGACGCCGTCGTGCTCTATTCCGGTGCGGACGGCATCGTCCTGGATCGCTCCGCGTTCTATCCGGGCGGTGGCGGCCAGCCGCCTGACGAGGGCGTGCTGCTGTGGGGCGGCGTGCAGACGCGGATCGCCGGCGCTCGCAAAGGCGACGACCTCTACCTGATCCCCGCTGACGGCGACCCACTGCCGGTGGGCGGGACTGCGGTGCGGGGAGCAGTGGCCGACGAGCGGCGCACCGCGCTGATGCGGACGCACTCGGGCCTGCACGTACTGTGCGGTGTCGTGTTCCGTGACTACGGCGCGCTCGTGACCGGTGGAAACATGGAGGCGCTGTCCGCGCGCATGGACTTCGACCTGCCAGAGCTACCGGACGGCTTCCGTGACGCGGTCGAGTCCGCCTGCAACGCCGAGATATCGGCCGACCGTCGGATCGAGGCGCGAGTGCTGCCGCGGGCTCAGGCCTTCGAGCTGCCGGACATCATCAGGACCGCGACCAACCTTGTCCCGGCCGAGGTCGAGGATGTCCGGATCATCGACATCGTCGGCCTGGACCAGCAGGCCGACGGGGGCACGCACGTGGCGAGCACCAAGCACATCGGCCGCATCGAGGTCGCCAAGATCGAGAACAAGGGCCGCGGCTTCCGCCGCCTGCGGATCAGGATCGCCGACTGAGCCTGATCAGGCTGCGTGCGTGCGAGGGCGAGAAGCCTGGTGCTCGCGGCTAGCGATTCTGCTGCGACGGCCGGCTGGCGCTGCTGCCTTCGTTCTCTTTGGGCTTCCGCAGCGAGACTCTGACGACGGCGAGGGCAATGGCGCCGAACAGCACGAGAAGCCCGGCGAGCTGACCGCCGATCAGCGTGTCATCGAGCGGGACCGTGGAAGCAGTATTGGCGGCGCGCAAAATCGAGCGCGCCTTAGCAGTCGGCCCCGGTGTTGTTGTTGTAGGCAAAGTCCCCACGGTCGGGAACAGGCCCGATGGATCAGTCGGCGAGATGCCAGTGCCGGGGATGGGCGGCAGTGTGCTAGGCACGGTAAGAAACGTGCCGGTGGGAGTGCTGGCAGAGTTCGTCGGGGTCAGCATGACCACGTCGGTCGCGGAGCTTGAGTAGCCCGATGCCCCAGGTGCAGAGGCTGCCACGGTCAGCAGGATTAGCTCGCCGGGCGTGGCGCCCGCCTGCACCTGGACTGTGGCCTTGAGCTCATCGGCCTGGCCGACGCGCAGTTTGTCGATCTTGCAGGTCGTGCCGCTGACTGCCGGGCAGGCGCTGAACTTCGGCGCCGCAATGTCCAGGGCTGGTGCCACGCTGGCCGTAACCAACACGCTTGTGCTTGCTGCCTTGGTGCTCCAGACCCAGATCACGAAGCTTGCCTTTGTGCCGGCCGTGATAATCGACGACGTAGAAAGGGACTGCGTCAGAACGCACAACTGAGGGGTCTTCTGCCCGGGCACCGGAGACGTCGGCGAGGAGCTTGGGGTCGGCGTTGGGCTTGGCGGCGTGCTGGAACTGGGCGTCGGATCGGGGCTGGGACTCGGCGGCGGCGTGCTAGCTGGCGGGGACGTGTCGCTCGGCGATGGTGAGGACGTGTCGGCCGGCGATGGGGAGGACGTGTCAGTTGGCGACGGTGAGGTGGTGTCGGTCGGAGACGGTGACGGCGAGGTCGTGTCGGTCGGAGACGGCGATGGCGAGGTGGTGTCTGTCGGCGATGGCGAGGTGGTGTCGGCCGGCGCCGGCGCGTTCGACACCAATTCCGCTGCAGTCAGGCTCAGGCCGCTGCCGACGGACCTTGGGCCTTCACCGCTCGTGCTCGGTACATTCGCGGCCGTCAGCACTACGGTCTTTGGCGGGGAAAGGCAGGGCGCATTGACGGTATCCGCGGGCACAATAATGGCCTGAGCGGCTAGCGACTGGCCCAGTACGCTCACGCCCAGGATGGTGAGTCCCGTGACCGCGCCATAAGCGGCCCGCCTGACAGTCAGCTTCGTCACCGTTCCTACGTCGCCTTGTTCACGTCCCTAGGCAGCGTCGTACCTACCGTCCCAGGCTCCATACACTTTCATGACCTGAGCTCGAGGCTCAAGCCTGGGCGCAGGAGACAATTAAAGTTCACAGCGAGGTGAGCGGCGACGCCGCGAGCACCGGAGTCGGAATCAGGAGTATTCCAACCACGACCAGTACTTGTACTGTCCTGCGCATGGATCGCTGACTTAGCAGGTGGCGCATTCTCTGCAGCCTCGCGAATGAGCCGCCGGTCATTTAGCCGTCCCGTCCGGCACCAAGAAGTCACGACCGGCTCGGTCAACCCTGATTGGCATGCCAGGCGACCTGGCGCAGCGAGCGCCAGCGCGGTCACCTAGTGCAGCGGCAGCACCAGAAGCGCGGCGGGAACGAAGACCACGGCCGCCGCAGTCACGAACACCAGGCTCAGCACGGCGCTGCTCAGGCCGGGAGCGGGCCGGAGCAGCCTGATCACCCTGGCGGCGACCTCGCACTCCTCGGCCCGGCTGGCCACAGCGAGGGCGCCCGACGGGACACCGCCGCCGCCGGCAGCCCCGACCCGCAGCAGCGCGGTCGCCAGCTCCCTGGCTGGCCGCTGCCGTAGCGCCCGATCGTCGGCGTGCATCTCGATCAGCAAGCCCACAGCCCGGTATGCCTGCCGCGCGATGCCAGCCCAGCGGAACGCACGCAGCAGCGCGAGGAACGGCAACAGCACTAGGTCATGGCGCTCGCGCAGGTGGGCGCGCTCATGGGCAAGCACGGCCGCGAGTTCGTCCGCGTCGAGCAGGTCGAGCGTCCCCGCGCTGATCACGATCGCCGACCGCAGGCCCGGCAGGCAGTAGGCGGCGGCGGCCGGATGGTCGACCACAAGGGCGCCCGGCACCTTGGGATCGCCGTGGGCGAGCAGGCTCAGCAGCTCGCGCTGGCGCTGCCGCGCCCGCAGCACCGAAGCCGACGCCGCCAGCAGGATCCAGCACAGGACGGCGAGCAGGACGACGCCGGCCGCGAGGCACACCAGGCGCACGGTGCCGGCCAGATCGACGAGAGAAGGGGCATGGCCAGCCCTGGCGATGCTGGCCAGCCGGTCAAGCGCGCCGCTCACCACGGCGGCGCCAGGTGCTGTCGCCCCGAGTCCGATCAGAGCGCCAACCGCTGCCAGACCCCAGCCGAGGCCGAGCGCCTGCCAGAGCAGTATCGCGGCTGCTGGTGATCGGCGCGGCCACGAGGCGGCGGCGAGGGCGCTCGCGGCCGGAATGCAGCCGATGGCGACCGCGGCGAGGATGAGAACGGCGGCGGACACGGCCTCAACCTCGGGCAGCCCCGCCAAGGGCTCCCAGGGCACGCAGCAAGGCCTGGGCCTCGGTGCCCGACACGCTGCGGGCGAATCTCGCCAGCGCAGCCTGCCGGTCGCCGGTCTGGTCCAGCGCACTCAGCATGAGCTCGGTCACGTATGCTTCCCGGCTTTCGGCGGCACGGTAGTGCCACGCACGGCCATTGCGCTCTCGGCGGGCGAACCCCTTCTTGGCGAGCCGATCGAGAACCGTCATCACAGTCGTGTGAGCCAGATCTCGATCGGTGAGCAGACCACTCACCTCGCGCACGCTCAGCGGGTCCGCAGCCTCCCAGAGTACGTCCATTATGGCGCGCTCAAGCTCCCCAAGTCGGTTCACCCGGTAATTCTAACGTGGACGAACCAGCACCTCCAGGGCAGGAGGGTGGCGCCAGCGCTACCGTGCGAGTGTGACCGTCCCCCGCATCGGAGTGAGCGTTGACCTCGTGATCCTGACCGTCCGGGCAGGCCAGCTGGCTACCCTGGCCTGGCGCCGCGACGGCGATCCGTATGCGGGAATGCTGGCCTTGCCTGGCGGCTTCATCCGGCTCGATGAGGATCTGCCTGCTGCGGCGGCGCGTGTCCTGGCCGAGCGCGCTGGCCTGCCTGGCGCGCCCGTGCACCTGGAGCAGCTCCAGACCTACGGCTACCCGGACCGGGACCCGACCCGGCGCGCGGTATCGGTGGCTTACCTGGGCCTGGCCCCGGATCTGCCCGCCCCCGACCAGCCGCAGATGAGCTGGCAGCCAGTCAGCGCCCTGACCCGGATGGCATTCGACCACGCCAGGATCCTCCAGGACGGCGTGGAACGCGCCCGCTCCAAGCTCGAGTACACCTCCCTCGCAGCCGCGTTCTGCCGGGACGAGTTCACGGTCGCCGAGCTGCGGCGCGTGTACGAGATCGTCTGGGGCACGCCGCTCGACCCGCGTAACTTCCACCGCAAGGTGACGGGGGCCCACCATTTCCTGGTCGAGACCGGTGCGGTCACGGCGTCGGGCGGTGGCCGGCCAGCCCAGCTGTACCGGCGCGGCAGCGCGGTGCTACTGCACCCGCCGATGCTTCGGCCGCGCTGGCATGGTGATGATCCCGCACTACCCTGAAGGGACAAGGTCCAGCGGCGAGCGGCTCAGGAGGACAACGGTGTCCGAGCAGTCCCCACGGTTCCGTCCAGTACTCGATCAGGTCGCCGGCTACAAGCCAGGCAAGGCGCCGATGCCCTCGGGCGGCAGGACATTCAAGCTGTCGTCCAACGAGTCACCGCATGAGCCGCTGCCCTCCGTCAAGGCGGCGCTCGCCGAGGCGGCTGGCCACATTAACAGGTATCCCGATAACGGCGCGGTGGAGCTGACCGAGGCGATCGCCGGCCGGCTCGGCGTGCCGCCAGAGCACGTCGCCGTCGGCTGCGGCTCCGTCGGCATCGCCCAGCAGCTACTGGAAGCGGTAGGCGAGCCGGGTGCCGAGGTCATTTACGCCTGGCGGTCGTTCGAGGCGTACCCGTACCTGACCGACCTGGCGAACGCCACCTCGGTGCGGGTGCCACTGGCTCAGCACGGTCACGATCTGCGCGCCATGGCGGCCGCTATTACCGACCGGACCAGGCTCATCTTCGTCTGCACGCCCAACAACCCGACCGGCACGGCTGTCCGGCAGAGCGATCTCATCGAGTTCCTGGACCAGGTCCCGGCCGACTGCCTGGCCGTCATCGATGAGGCATACGTCCAGTACGTGCGCGACCCCGCCGCCGCGGATGGCCTGAGCCTGTACGCAGACCGGCCGAACGTGGCCGTGCTGCGCACATTCTCCAAGGCGTACGGACTGGCCGGCCTGCGGGTTGGCTACCTCATCGGGCACGAGCCGGTGGTGCAGGCCGTGCGTAAGACGATGCTGCCGTTCACGGTCAACTCGCTAGCTCAGGTCGCTGCGATCGCATCGCTTGCGGCCGAGTCGGAGCTGCTGGAGCGGGTCGAGCTGGTCGTCAAGGAACGCGACCGTGTCCGGAACGAGCTGCGCGGCGACGGGTGGACGGTGCCCTCGACGGAAGCCAACTTCGTCTGGCTCCCGCTCGGGGACCAGTCGGCTGAATTCTCCGCCCACTGCGACGCCGCGGGCGTCAGCGTGCGGCCGTACGCCCCGGACGGGGTGCGGGTCACGATCGCTGACCCCGAGGCCAACGACGCCTTCCTCGCCGCGGCGGCACGTTACAGCCACCGCGCGTAGCGGCACGTCCAGAATGGCGGGTATGGACACACTGGCCGTGCTGGCGGATGGTGCAGCTCGCGTCGTGCTGCGGACCGCGACAGCAGCCGACCTGACGGCCGTCGTCGACCTCATCGCAGCCGACCAGCTCGGTGCCACCAGGGACGGCGTGCGGGATGAGGCGGACCTGGCTGCCTACAGCGCCGCGTTCGAGAGCATCGACGCCGATCCGGCGCACCTGCTCATCGTCGCCGATCAGGGCGGCCAGGTCGTCGGCACGATGCAGCTGTCATTCCTGCCCGGCCTCGCTCGCCGCGGCGCGCTGCGGGCCCAGATCGAGGCGGTCCGGGTGGCGCGGAGTCAGCGCGGCTCTGGCCTGGGCGCGGCCATGATGGCCTGGGCTATCGAGGAGGCGAGCCGGCGCGGCTGCGCCCTCGTGCAACTGACGAGCGACAAGGCGCGCACGGACGCGCACCGGTTCTACGCGCGGCTCGGGTTCGTGGCCTCGCACGAGGGGATGAAGCTGGCGCTGTGATGCGTGGCGCGGCTAGCCGACGACCTCGGAGCTGATGTCCGCGCCGAGAGTGGCGAGGCGGGACGCGACCGAAGCGTGACCGCGGTCGATCAGGTAGCCCGGCGCCACGACGGTCTCCCCGTCGGCGGCGAGGCCGGCCAGGATCAGCGCGATCCCGGTCCGCAGGTCGTGCGCGATGACCTCGGTGCCGTGCAGTGGCGTCGGGCCGTGCACGACCACGGCGCTCCCGGCGACCTCGACCTTGGCGCCCATCTTGTTGAGCTCCTCGGCCAGCATGTAGCGGCCATCGAAGATGGTCTCCCGGATGTAGCTGGTGCCATCGGCCAGGCAGCTCAGCGCCATGATCGGGGACTGCAGGTCCGTGGCGAAGCCCGGATAGGTGTCGGTGATCACGTTGATGGGGCGAAGCTGGCGGTCGCGGCGGACCTGAAGGATCGCGCCGTGGGTGGCGAACTCCACGCCCATCTGCTCCAGCTTCCAGCGCGCGACTCCGAAGTGCTCAAGCGACGCACCGACCAGGCTCAGCTCGCCGCGGGTGATCGCGGCGGCCATGGCAAAGACGGCCGCGTCGATCCGGTCGGCCATGACGGTGTGTTCCACGGCGGTCAGCTCGTCGACGCCCTCGACCGTGACGAAGCCAGTGCCGCCGCCCGTTATCCGCGCGCCCATCTTGGTGAGGAACGCGATGACATCAAGCACTTCGGGCTCGAGCGCGGTGTTGTCGATGATTGTGGTGCCTGGCGCCATCGACGCCGCCATGATCAGGTTCTCGGTCCCGGTGTGCGAGGGCGTGTCCAGGTACAGGTGCGCGCCGCGCAGCCGGTCCGCCTTGATGTGGATGACGGACTCGCCCTCTTCCACGATGGCGCCGAGCCGGGCGAAGCCGCGGTAATGGAAGTCGAGGTTCCGGCTGCCCAGGTTGCAGCCGCCGACGCCTTCGATCGTGGCCTCGCCGAGCCGGTGCAGCAGCGCGGGTACGAAGAGCACCGAGGCGCGGAACCTGCGGGCGATCTCCTCGGGCAGCACTGAGCTGGTGAGCTCGGAGGCGTCGACGACGAGGGTGCGCTCGGCCTCGTGGAACTTGACCACGGCCCCGAGTGCCTGGGCGAGCTCGACGGCGCGCCGGACGTCCTCGATCACCGGCACATTCCGCAGGACGGTACGGCCCTTCTCGGCCAGGAGCGATGCGGCGATCATCTTCAGGGCGGCGTTCTTGGCGCCCTGCACGAAGACAGTGCCTTGTAGCGGGTTGCCGCCGCGGACGATATAGCGGGTTTCTGGGCCGCTTGTCATCTGGATGGAACTCCCGTCGGTTGACTGCACCAAGCTGCCTCCCCGGTGCACGACCGGGTCATGTGCCCATGCAGACGGCAGGCAATCATCAAGATTGCCCGCCTGTCGTGACGTCAAGTATTCCACCGGTATCGAGCCCCCCAGACCATGACGACAGTGTTACGTAACGTATCTGAGTGAATGCATAAAGTGATCGCAGGGGGTTCCTGGCATTAACGCCACCGTGTGCCGGTGATACGCTCAAACGCTGCCACGTATGTCTGCCGCGTCTGGTCGATCACGCTGTCGGGCAGTGGTGGCGGCGGCTCCTGGCCGTGCCGGTCCCAGCCCGATGCCGGCGACGTGAGCCAGTCCCGGACGAACTGTTTGTCGAAAGATACCTGACTCCGGCCGGGCTGCCACGTTTCCGCTGGCCAGAATCTGGACGAGTCCGGGGTTAGCACTTCATCGGCCAGCCGGAGCGCACCCGAGGCGTCGAACCCTAGCTCGATCTTCGTATCGGCCACGATGATGCCGCGCTCGCCAGCCAGGTCCGCGCCCCGCTGGTAGACCGCGAGCGTGATCCGGGCCAGCTCGGCCGCAGCCTCGGCACCCACCAGCGCGGCCACCTCGGTCATGGTGATGTTCTCGTCGTGCTGGCCCTGCGGTGCCTTGCTATCGGGATCGAAGATCGGCTCGGGGAGCCGCGATCCGTCTGTCAGCCCGGCGGGCATCGCGACCCCGGCAACCGTGCCGTCGTGGCGGTAGTCCGCCAGGCCGGTCCCGGTGAGGTAACCGCGTGCCACGCATTCGACCGGCACCATCGACAGCGGCATGCACGTCATAGCGCGCCCGGCGAATTGGGCCGGGACGGGCGCGTCGACAAGCTGGTTGGGCGCGATGTCGGCGAGCCGCTCGAACCACCAGAGGGAAAGCTGGGTAAGAATTTTGCCCTTGTCTGGGATGGGCGTGTCCAGCACATAATCAAAAGCAGAGATCCGATCGGATGCGACCAGCAGCAGAACGCCGTCAGCCGCCTCGTACAGTTCCCTGACTTTGCCCGAGTAGATATGGCGCAGCCCAGGCTCCTGCTCGCCAGCCCGGCGGGCATCCACGTCGCGTTCGCCGTCCCCGTCGCGCGGGCCGGGAGCGATCACGCGAGCCGCTCCAGCCGGTCGAAGACCACACCGAGCCGGCGGACGTAGCGCTCCGGGCTGCAGACCTCGTCCAGCCGCGCTTCGTCGAGTTCCTGGCCGCGCACTGCCGCGTGCTTGCGCAGCGTCTCCCGGAAGTCGGCGCCCGACTGCCAGGTGTCCATGGCCGCGCCCTGCACGAGCGTGTAGGCGTCCTCCCTGGACATGCCCGCCGCCACCAGCTCCAGCAGCACGGCGGAGGTATAGATGAGGCCGTGGCTTGACTCCAGGTTTGCCAGCATCCGGGCCGGGTCAACGACGAGTCCCTCCATCACGCCTGTGGTCTGCTCGAGTATGTAATCGGCGGCGATAGCGGCATCGGGCAGCGCGATCCGCTCGGTCGAGGAGTGGGAGATGTCCCGCTCGTGCCACAGTGGGATGCCCTCCATGACCGGAACGACCTGGGCGCGCACGACCCTGGCCAGCCCGCTGATCCGCTCGGCCCGGACCGGGTTCCGCTTGTGCGGCATAGCCGAGGAGCCCTTCTGTCCCGCGCCGAACGGCTCGGCAAGCTCCGACACCTCGGTCCGCTGGCCGTGCCTGACCTCAATCGCGATCGCGTCACAGACGGTCGCGATGAGCGCCAGGACACTGACCCACTCGGCGATCCCGTCCCGGAGCACGACCTGCGTCGCGACGTCGGCAGGGCGCAGGCCAAGCTCGGCGAGGACTTCGGCCTCGATCGCCGGGTCGATGTTGGAGTAGGTGCCGACCGGCCCGGACAATTTGCCGACCGCCACCGACTGCCGCGCGCGGAGCAGCCGGTCACGGCAGCGGTGGATAGCGAAGGCGAAATCGGCGACCCGGTGACCCCAGATATCCGGCTCGGCGTGGATGCCGTGCGTCCGGCCCACCCGCAGCGTCGACCGGTGCGCGAGCGCGTGGTCGCGCAGCACGTGGAGCAGCCGCTCGCACCGGTCGGTCAGCAGGTCGGTCGACTCGGCGAGCTGGAGCGCCAGGGCGGTGTCGAGCAAGTCCGAAGAGGTCATGCCGAAGTGCACCCAGGCGGCCGCCTCGCGCGGCGTGGTGTTGTTGGCCCACGCCGACAGGAACGCGATCACGTCATGCCCGGTCACGGCCTCGAGGGCGGCGACAGCCTCCGGCGTGGGCGGCGGCGCAGCAGCCACCGGGCCGACGGCCTCCTCCGGCACGGTGCCAGCCCTCGCGTGAGCTGCCAGCACGAGCGTCTCCACCTGGCACCACAGCTCGTACTTGTGCGCCTCGCTCCAGACGTGGCCCATCTCAGGCAGCGTGTAGCGGTCAATCACGTCCCTATCCTGCCGCATCCGCTCTGGCCGGCCCGCCGCCGGCTGCCCCGCCGCCGGATCGGTCCGCCATCCCGACCGGGCTCGGCTGCGAGCTCAGGTCCGGGCGGCAGGCATGCGTGCCGGGTCGGCGATGTCTGAGCGGTTCCAGCCGCCGCGCAGCCGGATGAGGCCGGCGGCCTGGTAGGCACTGGCCCGCGCCGCGGCCAGGTCAGCGCCGCTGCCGACGACGTTCAGCACCCGGCCCCCGCTGGCTATCAGGTGGCCGGCACCATCGCTCGCCGTCCCGGCATGCAGGACATAACTGCCGGGAACGTAGTCGCCTGCCTCGATGCCGTCGATCCGGTCGCCGCGCACCGGGTTCGCCGGATACCCCTCGGCTGCGATCACCACGGTCACCGCGGCGCCGGGCAGCCAGTCGAGCGCCGGCGCCGAGGCTAGGTCCCCGTGCGCGCAGGCCGTCAGGAGGCCGCCGAGCGGCGTGCCGAGGCGGTCAAGTACGACCTGCGTCTCCGGATCCCCGAATCTGGCGTTGAACTCGATCACCCGCAGGCCGCGCGAGGTCAGAGCCAGGCCGACGTAGAGCAGGCCGCTGAAGGGATGCCCGAGCTGCCGAAGCTGCGCCAGGGCAGGCAGCACGACCGTGGCAAGGGTCTGCTCGGCCAGGTCGGGCGGAGCCCACGGCAGCGGTGCGTAAGCGCCCATGCCGCCGGTGTTCGGGCCGGCGTCGCCGTCATGCGCCCGCTTGTAGTCCTGCGCCGGCCGCAGCGGCACGGCCGTTATGCCGTCGGCGAGTGCGAAGACCGACACCTCAGGGCCGTCGAGGAACTCCTCGATGACCACGGTGCCGCAGTCCAGCGCGTGTCGCAGGGCCTCGCCCCGATCGGCCGTGACGACGACGCCCTTGCCCGCCGCGAGCCCGTCGGCCTTCACCACGTACGGCGGGCCGAACGTGTCCAGTGCCGCCGCCGCCTGCGGCTCGCTGCGGCAGGTCACTGCG
>DASXKI010000379.1:0-14956 GCA_036496945.1 Streptosporangiaceae bacterium
GGGCTTGCAGGGCGTGCATCCGGGCGACGTGGGCGGCGTCGGCCCGCCGGGTCGCCTGGGTCTGCCAGGTCAGCCATACCCGCGGGGACCGGTGCCCGTCGCCGGCGAGGCCGCCGCCGGGCACGGCGAACGCCGCGAGCAGCCGGGCGTGCGCGGCGGCGTGCCGTGACTCGGCGACCGCCAGCGCCCGCAGGCAGTCGGCCTGCACCCCGGCCGGCCAGGACGCCGGGTCGGCGTGTGCCAGGAACTCCAGCCCCGCTTCCAGCATCGCCAGCGCCGCGGCCGGACCGGCCACCCCGGCACCGCCCGGCGGGCTCGAGGCGGCGGCGCCGGCGGTGGTGCCGGTGGCGCCGACGTCGGTGGCGCTGTTGTCAGCGCTGCCGCCGGGAGGAGTGGCGCCGAAGGTCGCGTCACCAGAGGGGCTGGCTGAAGAGCCCGCCGACGGCGAGGCGCTGGCTTGAGAACCCGCGAACGCGCCGGACGAGGAGCCGGCCGAGGCCGAGGCGCTCGCCGCCGGGCGGGGCTGCCGCGCGGACTTCGCCGCCCGCGAGGACGAGCCGGCGCCCGCGGGCGTGTCGCCGGCAGCACCGCAAGGCGCGTCGCCGGCACCGGCGGGAACCTCACGCGGGATGCCGGGGATGGCCCAGCCGGGATCGGTCATCGCGCGCCTCCCTCCGCCAGGTCGACAGGTCTCTAACTCACTCGATCACGTGTTCGATAATACCAAGCCCCGCCGACACTTTGCTCATGTTTAATCCCGCTGACACTGCCCCTGTTTAAGGCGCGGACCGGCCGCGTCGTCGATGGCGACCTTGCCGTATGGGATGGAAAAGGCGCCGAGCCGACCACGAGGCCAGCTCGGCGCCAGACAGGCAGTGCGCCAGATAGGCATGGCGCTGGACTTGATGTGCCGGCCTGGGTTTCGGCCCGTCTGATGCCGCTTGGCCAGGGCCTGTCAGAGCTTTTCGATCGGCGCGTATCTCAGGACCAGGTGCTTGACGCCATAGTCGCCACCAAAGTCGATCTTCGCCTCGGGATCGTCACCGCGGCCCTCGACGGACAGCACGGTACCGAGTCCGTACGAGTCGTGATTGACCCGGTCGCCGGGCTGCAGCGAGGGCACAGGCCGGTTCCCGACAGTGCGCACGCCTGGTCGCCGCGCCAGCCGTTCCGAGGCCGGCTGGGTCGCAGCTGACTCGTCCCGGCGCCACTCGATCAGCTCAGCCGGGATCTCGGACAAGAACCTGGACTGCTTGTGATAACCCGGCCGCCCGAACCAGGTGCGCGTCGCTGCCCTGGTCACATACAGCCGTTCCATGGCCCTGGTGATGCCGACGTAGGCGAGCCTGCGTTCCTCGGCCAGCTCTCGATCGTCACCCATCGACCGCTCGTGCGGGAAGACGTTCTCCTCAAGTCCGGTCAGGAACACCACCGGGAACTCCAGGCCCTTGGCCGTATGAAGCGTCATCAGGGTGACCATGCCGCCGTGCTCCTCGCCGTCCGGAATCTCGTCGGCATCGGCGACAAGCGACACCTGCTCGAGGAACTCAGCAAGCGTCCCGCCGGGATTGCGGGCGTCGAACTCCCTGGCCACCGAGACAAGCTCGGTGAGGTTTTCGATGCGGCTAGCGTCCTGCAGATCTGAGGACGCCTGAAGCTCGGCCACGTAGCCCGTCTGATCCAGGACGGCCTCGGCCACGTCGCCGGCCGGGCGGCCGGCCTCCGACATCGCCCGCAGGCCGCTCATCAGCTCGTTGAAGCCTTCAATAGCCTTGGCCGACCGCGCCGGCAGACCTGGCACGTCATCGGGCCTGGCCAGCGCCGCGGCGAAGCTGATCTTGTCGCGATTCGCCAACGCGGCGACGTACTCCTCGGCCCGGTCGCCGATGCCTCGCCGAGGAGTGTTCAGCACCCGCCGCAGCGATACCTCGTCGCCGGGATTAGCGATCAGGCGCAGGTAGGCCAGCAAGTCCCGGACCTCGCGCCGCTCGTAGAAGCGCACGCCGCCGACCACCTTGTAGGGCAGCCCAGACCGGATGAACACTTCCTCGAACACGCGGGACTGCGCATTGGTCCGGTAGAACACGGCCACCTGCCCCGGCGCCGCCTCGCCCGAGTCCGCGAGCCTGTCGACTTCCTCGGCGACGAATGCTGCCTCGTCGTGCTCGCTGTCGGCGACGTAACCGGTGATCATTGGGCCGTTGCCGGCGTCGGACCAGAGGTTCTTGGGGATCCGGCCAGGGTTGCGGGAGACCACGGCGTTAGCGGCGGCGAGGATATTTTGCGTGGACCGGTAGTTCTGCTCGAGGAGGATTACCCGTGCGCCGGCGAAGTCGCGCTCGAACTCCTCGATGTTCCTGATGGTGGCGCCGCGGAATGCATAGATCGACTGATCGGCGTCACCGACGACGACGAGCTCGGCCGCCGATTCGCTGCCAGCACCGGCCAGCTCCCGGACCAGCGTGTACTGCGCGTGGTTGGTGTCCTGATACTCGTCCACCAGGACGTGCCGGAACCGGTTGTGGTACTCCGCGGCCAGGTCAGGGAACGCCTGAAGCAGGTTGACGGTCACCATGATCAGGTCGTCGAAGTCCATCGCGCCAGCGGCGACCAGCCTGCGCTGGTACTCGCCGTAGGCCTCTCCGAGGGCCTTCTCCCGGTATCCGCTGGCCCTGGCGAGTACGGTCTCATAGTCGATGAGCTCGTTCTTCAGGTTGGAGACCTGATTGGCCATCCCCTTGGGCGGAAAGTACTTCGCGTCCAGCTCGAGTTCGCGGCAAACCAAGGCCATCAGCCGCTGCGAGTCCGCCTGGTCGTAGATCGAGAAGCTCGAGGGGTAGCCGAACCGCCTGCCCTCGCGGCGGAGGATCCGCACGCAGGCCGAGTGAAAGGTCATCAGCCACATCGACCGCGCCCGCGCTCCGGTCAGCGACGCGGCCCTGGCGGCCATCTCCCCGGCTGCCTTGTTGGTGAACGTAATGGCGAGGATCTGGTTCGGCTCGACCTCTCGCTCAGCCAGCAGGTAGGCGATCCGGTGCGTCAGGACTCGCGTCTTGCCCGAGCCCGCGCCTGCCACGATGAGCAGCGGGCTGCCCTGGTGCAGGACAGCAGCGCGCTGCTGAGGGTTCAGCCCGTCCAGAAGGGAGTCGACAACCATCGCGGTCACCTACCCAGCCTAGGCGGTGTCGCCGACAGCCGCCCGCGCCCGCGCTCAGCGCCCGCACCCGCGCTCAGCGCACGCCCCCGCGCTCAGCGGCCGCACGCGCGCTCAGCGCCCCGATACGGGGAAAGCCCCGGACCCGCTGGCCAGCCAGCCATCGCTAACCGGGTGCCCGTCACGTGCCAGCGTGCTGCGCCAAGAAACGCCAGAGCCCTGCGCCACGGCCAGGGCCGCGGGCGCAGGGCCGGCCGCGTACTCGGTTACTTGTCCGGGACGAGCGTGGGCGTAGACCGGGTGAGCGTCTCCTTCCGGAAGAAGGCTGGACCCTTAATCCGGTTGTAGATGAAGAAGATCACTCCGATGAGCGCAGCCCCCGCGGCGATCACGAACGCGCCGCCTATCTGCCAGTGGAGGCCGGGGACGGTCCAGAACGTGAAGTCGTTCGCGGTGTTGACGTCGTAGTCGAGCCACACGCTCCAACCGCCGAGGAACCACAGGATCACAGCGCCGATGCCCGGCAGTAGCCCCTGCATCCACAGGTTGCGGAAGCTGCTGGTCAGGTTCCGGCGGTAGTACCACACACAAGCGAACCCGGTGAGGCCGTAGTAGAACGCAATGTAGAGACCGATCGCGATCACGGCATCACCGATCAAGCCGATCGGATTCGCGGCGTTGTTGACGATTGCGTAGAACGCGATCGAGATCGCGCCCATAACGATCGTGGAAACCGTCGGGGTCAGGAACCGCGGGTGGATCTTCGCGAACGACGTCGGGATCGCCTTGTACGCGGCCATGGACAGCGTGGTTCGGGCGGTCGGCAGGATCGTCGTCTGAGTGGATGCCGCGGCCGACGAAAGCACCATCACCAGCAGCAAGTGGAAGAAGACACTGCCCACCGTGCCGTTACCGAAGACTGCGTGGCCCTGGACAGAGAGTACGTCGCCCGCATTGTTGGCGTTGGCAAGTCCGTTACCCTTGGCGCCGATTCCGGCAAACGCCTGCATGGAGAAAATCACCAAAGCGTAGGTCACCAGCAGGATCACCGTGGACAAGATCGCCGCGATGCCCGGCGTGCGGGTGCGATCCTTTGTCTCCTCGTTCACCGCTAGCGCGGTGTCCCAGCCCCAGTAGATGAAGACCATGAGGATGACACCGCTGACGAATGCGCTGAAGCTTCCAATGTCGAACGGGTTCAGCCAGGAGATACTGGGAGTAATGTGGCCAGGCGGAGCGCTGCCGTTGCCGACCTTGACCAGCGCCACGACCGACAGCACCACGAGCATAGTGAGCTCGATGGATAGCAGGATCTTCTGGAAGTTGGCCGAGACCTCGATGCCGATATAACAAATGGCGGTCATCAAGACGATCCAGATGATGCCGCCAAGCAGCACCCAGTTACTCGACGGGTTGCTGCCGATGCCGTTGGCCCCGAAAAGCAGGAACACGTACTGGCTCGCGACCTGTGCCAGGCTGGCCATGACGAGGACGTCCGCCGCGACGATCGCCCAGCCTCCGGCCCAGCCGGTCTTCGGCCCGAAGGCCCTGGTCGCCCATGTGAACGTTGTCCCGCAGTCCGGGTCGGCCTTGTTCATCTCGCTATAGCCGATCGATGTCAGCAGCATCGGTACGAACGCGAGAATGGCCACCGCAGGCGACCGCAGCCCGACGGCAACGACCACGAATCCCAGCGTGGCCGCGATGCTGTAAGCGGGCGCCACCGATGCAGTCGCGATCACGGTGCTTGATAGCAGCCCGAGCGCGCCCGACTTGAGCCCCTTATCTAGGGGCTGCTCTGATGGCTCCAAAGTCTGTCTTGCCGTTGCCATGCCTCTCCCTCCAAACCCGGCTCGGACAGGCCGGGCAAGACCTGCTAGTCGTGACGTTACCGTGCGGCTCGAAGGCCGAGGTCCAGTGGACCCATGCCGACGGTACGTCGGTATGTGTGCAACGGTTCTAGCACGCATTGCGCTCAATAGCCACGAATTCGGTTGCATCGTATCGAAACAGCGACTAGTCCCGTCGAGAGTGCCGATAGAGCCAGGGCTAGGATCGCTGCCATGCGCATCCTCCTTATCGGGGCTGGCGGGGTAGGTAACGCGATCGCCAGGATCGCCGCCCGCCGCCCGTTCGCTGAACTGATCATCGCTGACTATGACCTGGCCAAAGCGCAGCACGCAGCGGCTGCGAAGGACTCCTACACTGCCGTCCAGCTCGATGCCAGGGACGAGGCCGCCACTGCGGCCCTGCTGGCCGAGCACCGCTGCGACGCCCTCATGAACGCCACCGACCCCCGTTTCGTGATGCCGCTGTTCCGGGCGTCACTGGCCGCCGGGGTGACCTACCTGGACATGGCCAATTCGCTGTCGCACCCGCACCCGGACGAGCCGTACGCCAAGACCGGGGTCATGCTCGGGGACGAGCAGTTCGCCATGGCCGGGCAGTGGGAGCAGGCAGGCAAGCTCGCGCTGCTCGGCATCGGAGTCGAGCCCGGCCTGTCGGATATCTTCGCGCGATATGCCGCGGACGAGCTATTCAGCGAGATCGACGAGATCGGCGTCCGGGACGGCGCCAACCTCACCGTGGCCGGCTATGACTTCGCACCGACGTTCTCCATCTGGACCACGATCGAGGAGTGCCTGAACCCGCCGGTGATCTGGGAGGAGGGCCGGGGCTGGTTCACTACCCCACCGTTCAGCGAGCCCGAGACCTTCAACTTCCCGGCCGGCATCGGCCCGGTCGAGTGCGTGAACGTCGAGCACGAGGAAGTCCTGCTGATACCGCGCTGGGTCAAGGCCAAGCGGGTCACCTTCAAGTACGGCCTCGGCGAGGAGTTCATCGGCGTCCTGGAGACCCTGCACAAGCTCGGCCTGGACCGGACCGACCCGGTCAGCGTCGGCGGCGCCAGCGTGTCGCCACGCGACGTGGTCGCCGCCTGCCTGCCGGATCCGGCGACCCTCGGCGACAAGATGAGCGGCCTGACCTGCGCGGGCACCTGGATCACCGGCACTGGCAAGGACGGCCAGCCACGCGAGGTCTACCTGTACCACGCCGTGGACAACGCCTCGACGATGGCGGAGTACGGCTCCCAGGCCGTGGTCTGGCAGACCGCGATCAACCCCGTGGTCGCGCTGGAGCTCCTTGATTCCGGCGCCTGGTCGGGCACCGGCGTCCTCGGCCCCGAGGCCATGCCCCCGAGTCCATTCCTTGGCCTGCTCACCGAGTACGGCTCACCGTGGGGATGCGACGAGCGCACACCCCAAAACCATTCATGAACCGGAACGGAGTCCGTCGTGGCTAATGATCTTCAAAACTTCATCGGTGGCCAGTGGACTGACCTGTCGTACGACAAGCGAGCAGACCTGATCGATCCGAGCACCGGCGAGGTCTTCGCAACGGCGCCGATCTCGGGCACGGCCGAGATCGACGCGGCATATGCCTCGGCGGCGGAGGCGTTCCCCGGCTGGCGGGACTCGACGCCCGCCGAGCGCAGCCTCGCGCTGCTGCGGATTGCCGATGCCCTCGAGAGTAGGGCCGATGAGTTCGTCAAGGCCGAGTCGCAGAACACGGGCAAGCCGCTCGCACTGACGGCGTCGGAGGAGATCCCGCCGATGGTGGACCAGATCCGGTTCTTCGCCGGCGCGGCCCGGATGCTGGAAGGCCGGTCCGCCGGGGAGTACATGTCGGGCTTCACCTCGTTCGTCAGGCGGGAGCCGGTGGGAGTGTGCGCGGCGGTGACGCCGTGGAACTATCCCATGATGATGGCGGTCTGGAAGTGGGCGCCGGCGCTCGCCGCTGGCAACACGATGGTGCTCAAGCCGTCCGACACGACGCCGTACTCGACGCTGCTGATGGCCGAGCTGATCAGCCAGTTCGTCCCGCCGGGCGTGCTGAACGTGGTGTGCGGCGACCGGGACACCGGTCGCGCGCTGGTCTCGCACAAGGTGCCACAGATGGTGTCGATCACCGGTTCAGTACGGGCCGGCATCGAGGTCGCGCAGGCTGCGGCCGCGGACCTGAAGCGGGTGCACCTCGAACTCGGCGGCAAGGCGCCTGTCATCGTCTTCGACGACGCCGACCCGGCGAAGGCCGCCGAGGCCATCGCGATTGCGGGCTATTTCAACGCCGGCCAGGACTGCACGGCGGCCACCCGTGTCCTCGTCGGGCCCGGGATCCACGACGAGTTCGCCGCCGCGCTGACCGAGCAAGCGCAGGCACAGGTGACGGCTGGCCCTGACAACGCGGATGCCAGCTTCGGGCCGCTCAACAACGCCAACCAGCTCGACCGGGTGTCCGGGTTCATCTCGCGGCTGCCCGACCACGCGCGGGTCCTGGCCGGCGGCAAGCGCGTCGGCCAGAAGGGCTACTTCTTCGAGGCCAGCGTGGTAGACGGGCTGGTCCAGAACGACGAGATCATCCAGAACGAGGTCTTCGGTCCGGTCATCACCCTGCAGAAGTTCACCGACGAGGACGAGGCGCTCCGCTGGGCTAACGGCACCGAGTACGGGCTCGCGTCCTCAGTCTGGACGTCCGACCACGGTCGCGCGATGCGGATGGCGCGGGCGCTGGACTTCGGCTGCGTGTGGATCAACACCCACATCCCGCTGGTCGCCGAGATGCCGCACGGCGGCTTCAAGCATTCCGGTTACGGCAAGGACCTGTCGATGTACGGGTTCGAAGATTACACGCGGGTCAAGCACGTAATGTCGTCGCTGGACTAATACGCCTTACGCCGCAAACCTGCGCGGGTGCCTGCCGGGTGCTCTGGCGGGCTGGCACACGTGTCGCGACCCGCCGCGGGCTGTTGTGCCCGTGGCGGGTTGCGCGTTCGTTGCTCCGGGCTACGGTTACGCCCGCCGCCGCACCCGGCACGCGCCCGCCCTTGAGTACTCCCGTTGGCGCCGTCTCAGTCGCGGCGCCCTTCAGGAGCTCGACAAGGCCGCGCTAACAGAATTCCCCATCACAATCCCAGCCGCGCTCCCGACCACGGTCCGCGCCGCATTCCCCAATCCCCGCCGCGCTCCCACATCACGATCCGCGCCGCATCCCGTCACAATCCCGGCCGCGTTCCCCGGCGCAATCCCGCCGCACTCGCCATCACAATCCCCGCCGTCGGGAGTGCGCGGTTGTTGGGGTTATTGGGCGTGGCGGCCGCGGCGGCGGCGTTTGATGCCCAGCAGCACCAGTATTAGGGCGATGACGCCGGCCGCGGCGGGGACCGCGCGCTTGAGGACAGGCAGGCCCGCCACGCCGAGCAGGTCGATGGCCTCGTTGTCCGGCGGCTGCCAGGCCGGCTGCTCGCGCTGCGGCGGTACGTCGGCCATCTCGTGCTTGGCCGGGCGCAGCGGGGTGACCTCAGCCAGGTCCCCATCCGCCGCGGCGTGCTTGCCGGTGGCGGGCCGGCTGCCGTTGGCGTCGGTCTGGACCCCTATCGTCGCCGCGACCGGTGCCGCGCCTGGCTTATCAGCCGAATCAGCCAGCGCCAGGCCACGGTCGGCCAGCTTGGTCTTGATGTCGGCCAGCGAGGCCGGGCCAATGTTCTCGATCGCCCGCAACTGCTGCTCGGTCCGCCTGGTCAGATCGCCCAGCGTCTGGATACCGTCCTGGCGCAGGCTGCTCCAGGCCCGGCCGCTCAGGTTGAGCACGTCGATCGGGAGCGCCTCGTCGGCGGCGCCGCCCGTAGGAGCGGCGGCTTGCGGGCCTGAGGCGCCGTCGGCCGCGCCGCTCTCGCCGGCTCCGTGCTCCGGCTCGGCTGCCAGCATCGCGGCCAGGTTGTCCGCGAAGATGCCGATCAGCCTGCCGCCTACCTCTGTCAGGACGCCGCGGCCGAACTGCGCAGGCTTGCCGGTCACGTTCAAGGTCGTGTGCACGGTGACGTGCGTCTGGTCACCTTCGGGCTTGAGCTCGGATCGGACCGAGGCCGATGCGGTGCCCGCGCCCCGTGTCTCCTTGCCGGACGCCTCGAGCGTGACGACGCCCGCTGCCTTGTCGCGCTCGGTGAACGTCGCCGTCCCGGCGTACGTCATCTGGATCGGGCCGACCTTGACCTTGATCTTGCCCGTGATGTTGTCCCCGTCCACGGAGTCGAGGGAGGCGCCCGGCATGCAAGGCGCCACCCGCTCGACGTCCAGGAGCACATCCCACGCTCGCTCCACCGGTACCGGGACCGAGAATGAGTGCTCCAGTTCCATATGTCAGACTCCTGCCGCTGCCTCCAGAGCGCGCCCGGTCAGCACCCGCGCGAGGTGCCGCCGGTAGTCCGGCGCCCCGTGCAGGTCCGCAGGCGGCTGCGTCCCCTCGTCCGCGCTGGCTGCTGCTGCCCGCAGCGCCTGCGAGCTGGCCTGCGCTCCGGCCGCGGCCGCCTCTACTGAGACGGCCCTGATCGGGACAGAGCCCATGTTGGTAAGCCCGATCCTGGCCTCGGCCACCTGGCCATTGGAGCGCCGCACCAGCGCCGCGACGCCGACGATCGCCCACGCCTGCGCGGTCCGGTGGAACTTCTCATAACGATATCCCCAGTCGGCCCCTAGCTTCCGCACC
Organism: Streptosporangiaceae bacterium; assembly: GCA_036496945.1. Classification (GTDB taxonomy): domain Bacteria; phylum Actinomycetota; class Actinomycetes; order Streptosporangiales; family Streptosporangiaceae; genus JAJYUU01. Next base: position 9,698 of record DASXKI010000379.1, read on the forward strand.
CGGATGCCGGTGAGTATCTCGCCGGGCGCGAGCGACGTGGTCAGGTAGTCGACGAAGAAATCGCGCGCGGCGATCTCGCGCTCGCCGGCCGGACCACGCGCGATGAGCGTCGCGTCCAGCGCCAGGATCACCGCGGGCAGGTCACCGGCCGGGTCGGCGTGCGCCAGTGCTCCGCCCACCGTGCCGCGATGGCGGACCGCGGGGTCGGCGATCAGCGCCGCAGTCTGCGCCAGCAGGCCGCCGTACTCGGCGATCAGCGGATCGTGCACTAGCTGGTACAGCGTGGTCCGAGCGCCCACCAGCAAGTGATCGCCATCGTCGGTGACGCCGCGCAGCTCGTCCAGTGCGCCGACGTCGACGAGCAGTTCCGGGTAGGCGAGCCGTAGCCGCAGCAACGGCAGCAGACTCTGGCCGCCGGCGACCACCTTGGCGTCCTCGCCGCCGTCGGCCAGCGCCGTGACCGCATCGGCGATCGAGGACGGCCGGACGTAGTCGAACTTGGCCGGGATCATGCCGCACCGCCGTTCGCGTCGGTTCCTGCGTTGATGGCCCGCCAGACTCGCTCCGGCGTGCACGGCATCGTGATGTCGCGCACGCCGAACGGCCGGAGAGCATCCACGATCGAGTTGACGACCGCGGGGGTCGAGGCGATGGTGCCTGCCTCGCCGACACCCTTCACGCCGAGCCGGTTACTCGCCCGCGTCTCGGTGCGCTCGGTGACGTACGACGGCAGGTCGGCCGCCGACGGGACGAGGTAGTCGGCGAGCGTCGTGGTGACGAGGTTGCCATCGTCGTCGTAGACGCCTTCCTCATACAGCGCCTGGGCGATGCCCTGCGCCAAGCCGCCGTGCACCTGGCCTTCCACGATGAGCGGGTTGACCACGATCCCGACGTCGTCCACCGCCACGTACGAGCGGATCTTGACGAACCCGGTCTCGGTGTCCACCTCGGTCGCGCACAAATGCGTGCCATGGGGGAACGAGAAGTTGTCCGGGTCGTAAGTAAAGTCCGAATCCAGCGACGGCTCGACGCCGTCCGGCAGCGCGTGCGCCGCGAACGTCGCCAGCGCGATTTCCTGCATGGTCTTGCCCGCCTCCGGGTCACCCTTGACCGAGAATCGCCCCGCCGAGAACTCCAGGTCGTCCGCCGAGGCCTCCAGCATGGCCGCAGCGATGATCTTGGCCTTGGCGACCACCTTGTCGCAGGCGCCGACCAGGGCCAGCCCGCCAACAGCTAGCGACCGCGAGCCGTAGGTGTCCATGCCCTTGGGTGACACCTGCGTGTCGCCGTGCAGCACCCGGATGTCCTCGAACGGCACGCCGAGCTCGTCGGACACGATCTGGCTCCAGGCCGTCTCGTGTCCCTGGCCGTGGGCGCTGGACCCGGTCACGACCTCGACCTTGCCGGTGGGCAGCATCCGGATGGCGGCGTGCTCCCAGCCGCCAGCGCCATAAGACAGCGAGCCGAGCACGCGCGACGGCGCCAGGCCGCACATCTCGGTGAAGGTCGAGATGCCGATGCCGAGCCGCATCCGGTCGCCGCGGGCGTTGCGCTCGGCCTGCTCACGGCGCAGGCCGTCGTAGTCGAATAGTTCCTTGGCCTTAGCCGTCGCCGCCTCGTAGTTACCCGAGTCGTAGGTCAGGCCGCAGATCGTCGTGTACGGGAACTCCTCGTGCTTGATCCAGTTCCGTTCGCGCAGCTCCAGCGGCTCGATGCCGAGCTCGTGCGCCAGCTCGTCCACGATCCGCTCGATCGCGAACGTCGCCTCCGGCCGTCCGGCGCCGCGATAGGCGTCAGTCGGCATCTTGGTGGTGAAGACGCCGGTGCAGCGGAAGGAGTAGGCGTCCATCTTGTAGATGGCCGGGTACATGAAGGCACCGAGCAGCGGCACGCCGGGCGTGACCAGCATCAGGTAGGCGCCCATGTCGGCGAGCAGGTCGACCGATAGCCCGCGGATCCTGCCGTCGTGGTCGGCCGCGATCTTGATCCGCTGCCACTGGTCCCGGCCGTGATGCACGGTCATGTTGCCCTCGGTGCGGCCCTCGTTCCACTTCACCGGCTTGCCGACCTTGCGGCCGACGAGCACGGCGAGCACCTCTTCCGCGGTGACCTGGAGTTTGGACCCGAAGCCGCCACCGACGTCAGGCGCGATGACCCGGACATTCTGCTCCGGGATGCCGAAGAAGGCCGACAACGCGAACCGCAAGACGTGCGGGATCTGGGTGGACGACCAGAGCGTGACCTCGTCGCCGATCCACTGCGCCACGACGGCGCGCGGTTCCATCGCGGATGGGATCAGGCGCTGCTGCCGGTAAGTGCGCTCCAGCACAACGGGCGCGTCCCCGAAGGCCGCGTCTACGTCACCGTTGGCGAAGACCCATTCGTAACTCTTGTTCCCAGCCTCGTGAACCTTCGGCGAGTCCTCGTCGAGCGCGGTGCGTATGTCCAGGACGGGCGGTAGCGGCTCGTAGTCCACGTCGATGAAGCCGACAGCGTCGGCCGCGGTGAACCGGTCGCGCGCGACCACGACAGCGACGGCCTCGCCGACATAACGGACCTCGTCGACCGCAATGGGCGGGTGCGGCGGGATAAGGATGTCCGGCGTCACCGGCCACGCGCACGGCAGGCTGCCCTGCTCGGCAGCGAAGTCGGCGCCAGAGAAGGCGGCGATCACGCCAGGCTGGCTGAGCGCGCCGCTGACGTCGACCCTGGTGATCCTTGCGTGCGCGTACGGGCTCCGCACGAACGCCATATGCAGCATGCCCGGCAGCTTGATGTTGTCGGTCCAGTTGGTCTGGCCGGTGATGAGCTTGGCATCTTCCTTGCGCAGTCGCGCGCGGCCAAGCTCGGCAGCCGGCGCTTCGGTTGTCGCGGTCACTGGGTCACCCCCGCGTCTGCCGCGCGCTTGACGGCGCGGACGATGTTCTCGTAGCCGGTGCAACGGCAGAGATTGCCTTCCAATCCGTCCCGGATTTCTTCCTCGGTCGGATGAGGGTTATCGCGCAGCAGGTCGGTGACCGCCATGATCATCCCGGGCGTGCAGTACCCGCACTGGAGAGCATGCTCTTCGTGGAACGCGCGCTGCACTGGATGCAGTTGGCCGTTGGCCAGGCCTTCAATGGTTGTCACGTCCGAACCGTCCGCCTGCACGGCAAGGACCGCGCAGCTCTTGACCGAGATCCCGTCCATGAGCACTGTGCATGCACCGCAGTTCGAGGTGTCGCAGCCGATCGGCGTACCGGTCTTGCCGACGACCTCTCTGAGGTAATGGACGAGCAGCAGTCGAGGTTCGACTTGGTCGACGTAATTAACGCCGTCAACCGTGACGGTGATGTGCGTCATCGCTAACACCTCCGGGGACATGGCAGATCCGCCTTAGGCAAACCTAGGCCGCTGGCCTCCGGCGCACCAGTACCTCGTGTCGCAAATAGAGGCACCCTGCGGATGCCGCGAATTGTCGGACACGCGCAATTCGCCCGCTGCCTAGCCGGTCTGAAGCACCTGGAACGCCTCGGCGAGCCTGCCCTCAGGCAGGCCTCCCTGCACTGCTGCCCTGCTCAGCCAGCCGCGCAGGAATTCTTCTAGCTCGTCCGGGTCGCTTATCTGGCTGGCGTGACATCGCAGCGCAGCGACCTTGCGCGCGAAGGTGTCGGTGATGTCGACATACGTCGTCGGCGCTGGGCTGCCCGAGATCCAGACCTCGCGCACGGTCCACGGCTCGAGCTTCTCCTCGGTGAGGAGCTCCGGGAACGCGAAGGGGTTGCGGGAGTCTGGATACACCGCATCGAGCGCGGCCGAGCCAGCCGCCCGGTGGTCGGGGTGACTTGCGCCCATCCGGACGTAGTTGCGCTCCGGTGACTGGCATACAACCCGGTCGGGCTGCAGCAGCCTGATCACCCTGGCCAGGTCCCGGCGCAGGCTGATGGAAGGCTCGACGCGGCCATCGGGATAGCCGAGGAAGTGGAGTTCATGGACGCCGACCTGCTTGGCGGCCGCGGTTTGCTCAGCCTGCCGAATGGCCGCCATCTCGGCACGGGTGACTGACCGGTCGCTGCCGCCCGCGTCGCCGTTCGTGACAATGCAGTAGCTGACCTCGAGGCCGGCGTCGGTCCACTGCGCGATCGTGCCGGCCGCGCCGAAGTCGACGTCGTCCGGGTGGGCCGTGATCACCAGGACACGGGCAACCTGCTCTGCATCAGCCATCCCTCGATCCTACGGCGGTGCCGGATCGGCGTCGGCAGACCACCTCCCAGCACGGGAGCTAGCGGTCTGACTTCCGGCACTGACGAGCCCGGCGGGCGGCTGAGTGTTACCGGCGGGCTCAGCCGGGTACCGCGTCAGCGCGCAGCTACTCAGTTAGGGTGGAACCGTGACGACTTTCTCCGCAGATCCGTCATATGCACAGGCTCTGGACGCTGCCGATCCGCTCGCGTCGTTCCGTGACCGGTTCGTGCAGCAGGACCGGGACCTGATCTACCTGGACGGCAACTCGCTGGGTCCGCTTCCGGTACGCACGCAAGCGCGGATCGCGGAGGTCGTCGACCAGGACTGGGGCGTCGGCCTGGTCAGGTCGTGGGAGAAGTGGATCCAGCTGCCCACGGAGGCCGGCAACATGGTGGGCGAGCACCTGGTTGGCGCCGCCCCCGGCCAGGTGCTGGTCTGTGACTCTGTCACCGTCAACCTGTACAAGCTGGCTTGCGCCGCGCTGGATGCCAGGCCGGGCCGGGACGTCATCGTCACCGACGACGACAACTTCCCGACTGACCGGTACGTGCTCGAGGGCATCGCCGCGCAGCGTGGCCTGGAGCTGCGGCTGATTCACACCGATCTGGACGATGGAGTCAGCGAGCACGCGGTGACGGACGCGCTCGACGAGCGAACTGCGCTGGTCTGCCTGTCTCACGTCGCCTACCGCAGCGGGGCGCTGGCCGATATGGCCCGGCTTACCGAACTGATCCATGCATCGGGAGCCCTGGCGCTGTGGGACCTGTCTCACTCGGTCGGCACTGTCCCGGTCGAGCTCGATGCGACCGGCGCCGACCAGGCGGTCGGCTGCACCTACAAAAACGTGAACGCTGGCCCCGGCGCGCCCGGCGTCCTGTACGTACGCGGGGCGCATCAGTCGCAGCTGCGCCAGCCGATCTGGGGCTGGTTCAGCCAGCGCGATCAGTTCGAGATGGGCCCGCGCTACGACCCCGCGCCCGGCATCGATGCGTTCTCCACCGGGACGCCCAACATTATCGGCGCGGTCGCGGTCGA
>DASXKI010000380.1:0-14350 GCA_036496945.1 Streptosporangiaceae bacterium
AGCCGCCGTTGGCCTGCACCCGGGCGACCGACGCGTCCATGTTCGCGGCGCCGAAGTACACCCGCCAGCCGGCCGGGGTGCCGGCCGGCACGCCAGCGTGAAGGTCGCCGATGCCCCCGACGTCCTTGCCGTCGACCTTGACGGTCGCGTACTTGAAGCCGTCGCCACTCATATCGCCGTACTCGTAGCCGAAGACGGCCGCGTAGAACGCCTTGCTGCCCTCGAAGTCGCGGCTCATCTGCTCGTTCCAGCGCATCGCCCCAGGCTCGTTCACGACTTGCGCGCCGGGAAACGCGGACATGGCTACGGCGTGGCATGAAGCCACTAAAACGGCTTTCCGTCGCCGCGCCATCGCCGACTGCTCATAGCGAGGCGGATCTGCGCCGATCGCATGCCGACCCCGTCAGCGTCCCTGGGTGTGCCGACCACCCCGGGTAGTAGTCATTGCGCCTGCGAGAGGGATCGCCACTTCCGATGTATGTCATGCCGCCCGGAATCCCGCAGCGTGCCGTCAGCGCGCGTCTCCGCCCTCGCGGAGCGGCCGGAACGCCGCCCGGACCTCGCTCGCAAACAACTCGGGCTCTTCCCAGGCGGCGAAATGGCCGCCCCTCTCGGCCTCGTTGAAGTAGGTGAGGTTGGGGTAGGCCCTCTCAACCCAGCTGCGCGGGGCCCGGAAGATCTCGCCGGGGAACGTGGTGAAGCCCACCGGGAGCGAGACCTCCGGCGGAGCCTGGCTGGCCGCACGAGCTTGGGCTCGTCCGCTCTCCCAGTACGACCGGGCCGCCGAGGCCCCGGTGCCGGTCAGCCAGTACACGGTGATGTTGTCGAGGATGTGGTCGCGGGTGAGACCACCGGACGGCTGCCCGTCGACGAAGGCTCTGGAGATCTTCTCGTAGGCGTCGGTGTCGTGGTCGAGCATCCAGGCCGCCAGGGCGACGGGTGAATCCAGCAGGGCGTAGCCGATCGTCTGCGGCCGCGTGGCCTGCTCCAGGAAGTAGCCGAAGCCGCTCGCCCGGAATGTCTTCGTCTGCTCAAGCGCTGCACGTTCCTTCTCGGTGTCCGCCGGCATGGGGCCACCGCCCAGCGCCGTCACCAGCAAGTTCATGTGGATGCCGGCCAGTCCCTCGGGTGCCTGACGGCCCATCGCGTCGGTGACCGAGGCGCCTACGTCACCGCCCTGTGCGACGTACCTGGTATAGCCGAGCCGGTACATCAGCTCCGCCCAGGCGCGCGCAACGCGGCCAGGGTCCCAGCCGATCTCGGCCGGCTCGCTCGAGAAGCCGTAGCCGGGCAGGGACGGCAGCACAAGGTCGAACGCGTCCTCGGCGCGTCCGCCGTGCGCGGTCGGTTCGGTGAGCGGGCCGACGACCTCGAGCAGTTCGATGACCGAGCCGGGCCAGCCGTGCGTCAAGATCAGCGGCAGCGCGCCTGGGTGCGGCGACTTCACGTGGATGAAGTGGATGTCCACCCCGTCGATATCGGTCGTGAACTGCGGCAGCGCGTTCAGTCGCGCCTCGCACGAGCGCCAGTAGTAGTCGCTCGTCCAGTAGCGGGCGAGCTCCTGAATCGTCGTCAGCTGCACGCCCTGCGACCGATCGGCAACGAGCTCGCGGGAGGGCCGGCGCGTCGCGGCGACGCGCCGCCGAAGGTCGGCGATCGCTTCGTCAGGCATGTCGACCCGGAAGGGACGAAGCTCGCTGGTGGTCTCGAAGGTGGTGCTCATGACAACCTCCTTGCTAACTCGGTCAGCTGGACGCCACGCCGACTTCCACATCCATGAGAGTGCGGATGTCGGCGGCTAAGGTGTCTAAGTCATCGTCGAGCTGCACAGGGCTTACTGGCCGACCTTGATGTCAGGAATATTGCCCGTTAATTGGGCCAGCGAGAGGATCCTGAGGTAAAGGCCGGGCATAGCCACAAACTGCTTGCCATCGCGCGCGCTGGACCGTCGGCCAGGCCTGAATCACGGTCGCGATTTCCATACCCCGCGACCGCGGGGCCTAAGCGGCCTGCACATCCTGGCAGGTCACGAGAGTGCGCGAGCCGAACGCCCAGCTGGCACGGTCCAGGCGACAACTGCCAGAAGTGGCTATCCGCGCGGCGCCCGGGGTGGCGTTACGACTACGAGACGGAAATGTCGGCATCCGCGACGGCCGAGGTAATGGCGGCGTCGGGGAGTTCCGCTAACCGACGTCAGTGAGGGTGGGGTTCCCGGCGCAGTCATAGCCGTAGATATGGGCTCCGCTCACGCTCTGCGCTTGGCCGCCGACGTCATCCCCATCGGTGGCGGTGGCCGGGGAGTTGCGGCTGGCTTCTTGGCGAGGTCGTCGCCGTTCCCGGCCGAGGAATGGCCAGGCAACGTCCGCATCGGTGCTGCCGGTGCGTCTTCTAGCCTCGGTCTTTCGTCTGGATAATGGCGGAGGAGCGCCGTTGAAGCGGAAAGTGCCTTTGACCGGGGAAAATGGCGCTTGTCGAGGGTGCGTCTGTACCGATCCGAGAGGCACTTTGCAGGTGCAGAATACGGCCTGCGGCCCGAAGGCTCATGGTGTCTGAGGACGGATCGGGGATCGTGTCTCAGGCCGGGCCCGGACTTGGTCAACTTACTGCGTACCCCGGCGCTTCACGGCCCCGCGGTCCCGGCGTCCTCGCTGCCGTTGCGGAACCGGCCCGCGTAGCGCGCGAATCGCAGGAGAATGGCCCGGTGATCTACCAGTTCATGGTCGGGCGCCTGAGCTGCGCGGTGATCAGCGACGGCCAGATGACGCCGCCGTGGGAACCGCCGCTGGCGGCATTCTTCACTCCTGCGGCTGGCGTGCCCGACCACGAACTGCACGCCGCCCTGGCGGCAGAGGGCCGGCACAAGACCACAATCTCCTGCGGTTACAACTGCGTGCTCGTGCAGACCAGCGATGGACACGCCGTCATCGACGCTGGGCTTGGCGCCCGTTTCCTCGGCTACGGACCGCGGATCGAGCCGCTGGTCGGCAGGCTCGGCGGCGGGCTCGCATCCGCTGGGGCGCCAGCCGCCGAGCTGGCCGCGGTCGTGTTCACCCACCTGCATCAAGACCACTGCCGTGGCGCGACCTGGTCAGGCGAGCTGACGTTCCCCCGGGCAACGGGGTTCGCCCACGCCGCCGAAGTGGCCTTCTGGTCAGGTAAGGAGGCCGCGGGCGCCGCGGCCGATGAGCACCTCGCATCGGCGCGTGAGGCGATCAGGCTGTTTGGCGACCGGCTACGCCCGTTCGGCAATGACGCCGAGATCCTGCCCGGCGTCCGCATCATCGACGCCGCCGGTCACACCCCAGGGCATTCGGCGATCCTGCTGGAAAGCGAGGGCGAGCGGCTGCTCTGCGTAGGCGACCTGTTCTACGATCAGCTGCAGCTGAGCCATCCCGGGTGGTGTACTCCGTGGGACCACGACACCGCCCAGGCGGTGCGCACCCGCCGCCGGCTGCTGGACCGTGCAGCCGACGAGCACCTCCTCATCCAGGCTTACCACCTGCCTTTCCCCGGCCTCGGCACGATCACCCGGCACGGCGACGCCTACAGGTGGCAGCCGCTGCGGCACGATGCACCGCCGCACGCTCCCCTGGCCGGCCCCTGAGGGCGCCGTCGCGATCGGGCCCGGATTAACCTCGGCCTTCGCCTGCCTATTAGCTGAGCCGCGTCGTTGAAGTAAAAGTGCCTTTGAACTGGGAGGATAGGGCTTGTCGAAGGTCCAGTCCGCTACCAGCCGAAGGCACTTTTCAGATGCAGAATACAGCCCGCCGCCCGAAGATCATGGTGTCCGCGGACGGGCCGGGGATCGTGTCCCATGCGGGTGCGCTGCTGCTGACCCAGACGGCCCGGATCACCGGGCTGCAAGCCGGGCTGTCGGCCGGGCTTGCACGATGGCAGTCACCGCGGGCGGTGCATGACCCGGGCAAGATCGTGCTGGACCTGGCCGTGGCGGTCGCGTTAGGCGGCGACTGCCTTGCCGATATAGGCGTGCTGCGCGCCGAGCCGGCCCTGTTCGGGCCGGTGGCCTCCGATCCAGTCGTGTCCCGGCTGGTCACGGGGCTGGCCGCCGATGCGGCGGCCGCGCTGAACGCCATCGCGCAGGCGCGGGCCGCGGGCCGGGACCGGGCGTGGCAGCTCGCGGGCGGCGCGGCCCCAGGTGCGGACGGCGGGCTCATCCCGGTGGACATCGACGCCACCATCGTCACTGCGCACTCGGACAAGGAGCAGGCCGCGCCGACGTGGAAGAAGACGTATGGTTCCACCCGCTGACCGTGTTCGCCGACCACGGGCCCGATGGGTCCGGGGAGCCGCTGGCCATCATGCTCCGCCCCGGGAACGCCGGGTCCAACACCGCAGCCGACCACATCACCGCGACCCGGGCCGCCATCGCTCAGCTGCCGGAGGAAATGCGGCGGCGGGTGCTGGTCCGCGCTGACTCCGGCGGCGGCACCCATGAGTTCCTGGACTGGCTGACCAGGCCGGGCCGACGCCCGCAGTACTCGGTCGGGTTCACCATCACCGACGAGATGCAGCAGGCCATCACCAAGATCCCGGCCCGGGCGTGGACGCCGGCCTATGACGGCCGCGGGCTGGTCCGAGACGGCGCCTGGGTCGCCGAGCTCACCGGCCTGCTCGACCTGGCGGGCTGGCCGAAAGGGATGCGGGTCATCGTCCGCAAGGAACGCCCTCACCCAGGGGCGCAGCTGCGGTTCACCGACATCGACGGCCACCGGTTCACGTGCTTCGCCACCAGCACCCGCAGCGGGCAGCTCGCCGACCTCGAGCTACGCCACCGCCGCCGCGCCCGCTGCGAGGACCGGATCCGCTGCGCCAAGGACACCGGACTACGCAACCTGCCCCTGCACGGATACGACCAGAACCAGATCTGGTGCCAGATCGTCGCCCTGGCGTGCGAGCTGCTCGCCTGGATGCAGATGCTCGCCCTCACCGGCAGCACCCGCCGCTGGGAACCCAAGCGCCTGCGGCTCCGGCTGCTCTCGGCCGCGGGACGGATCGTCCGCGGCCGGCGACGGCTCCGCGTTCGACTGGCAGCCCGATGGCCCTGGGCCCGCGACATCGCCGCAGCCATAAACCGGCTGCAGGCCCTGGCACCCGGCTGACCGGACCCCACCATCCCTGCAACCAGGAAGGAGAACCCTCGGGCCAGTGGAACCCCGCCCACCCGGCGCGACAGCCGGGCTGGCAGCCACGGCAACCCGCTGAAACACAGCGACTAACCGCAACGTTGGCCCACAGACCCAAGATCACGAATCATCGAGGCTAGTGTCGCGGGTGGCGCCGCGGCAATGCGAAACGAAGACCGATTGGCAGAATGACAAGGCACCAGTGGCTGCCGGACGAACGTGCCATTGGCTCCGGAATGCTCTTTGCGCGCAAACGGAAAGGCGCGTAGCCTGGGGGTGTTGCTCCGGACCTCGGTAGCCGCATTCGCCATATTCGCGGATGCATGTTGAGGGCCCGGAGTTTTTCATTTGCTCACGGACCGGTGCGGAAAGACGCTGCGCCCGAAGAGCGAAGACAACCTGCCGCAGAGTTCTCTCCCGTTGGAATCTGCCCGCTGGACGGACCACCTACCTCACCTGGCCAGCTGACGAAGGAGGTAGCTATGAGCGTCATCGCATGGATCGTCCTCGGCCTGATCGCCGGCCTGATCGCCAATATGCTGATCCCCGGCAAGAGGCAGGGCCTCATACTCACGTGCGCGATCGGCATCCTCGGGGCACTGCTCGGCGGCTGGGTCGCCACCAAGATCTTCCATATCCACACCATCCACGGATTCTTCAACCTGTCCACCTCGCTCACGGCCATCGCCGGGGCGGCCGTCCTGCTGCTGGCCTACCACCTGATCAGCGGCCAGTCGTCCAGCCGACGCGGCCGGTTCGCGCACCGCTGAGGGCCGCCGGGGGCAGGGCCGGCTCTCGGGCTGCCCCCGGCGCGCTTCAGCCTCTGCCTTAAGGCCGGTGGCAGCGCCCGGCTTCCTAACGGGCTAAGCCGGGCGTGCCCTATCGGTGTTCTGACTCGCACGTCATCGGAGGACCCCATGATTGTCCTGTTCCTCTTGGTGGTGATCGCGGCGGTCGTGCTGGGCATCTTCGGCGTGGTCGTCAAGGGACTGTTGTACCTGCTGATCATCGGCATCGTCGTGTTTCTCGGCGCACTCTTCCTGGCCGCCCTGCGGATGCGGCGCCGACCCGGACGGCGCCAGGCCAGGTGACTCGGCGGGCAACCTTGCGGATGTGCAACTCATCGAAGCCGTCGACGTAAGCAACGCCATCACCTGGCTAGCCTCCGACGAGGCCCACTACGTCACGGCCGTCGCATTGGCCGGCCAACTGGCGGTCCGGTTAGCGGTCGCGGCACGCAAGTCCGTCGGCCATCAGCCGCCTTTGTGCTCCGCGCCGCCAATCAGCATGGCCAGGACGTCGCCGATGGCGGGTTCCAGGCTGGCGGGCTCAGGCAGCGGCAGGTGCGCCTGGATCTGGTAGCGGTTGCGGCGGCCATGCTTGTGCTTGACGACATATCCAGCCACGGTCAGGTCCGCGACGATGGCATGGGCGCTGCGCTCGGTGATGCCTAGGCTGGCCGCGACGTCGCGCAGCCGCACGGCAGGATCACGGGCGATGCACAGCAGCACCCTGGCGTGGTTGGTGAGGAAGTTCCAGCTCTCCACCTTTAAAACCTACCACACAATTCTAGAAATATATTGCGCGTTTCTGGTTTCATGCGTATGCTGAGGTCAGACTCGGACAGTCAGCAGCCGACGGCCGCTACAAAACCGCGTTACTCAGTGAGAAGCCAGGCCGGATTGCAGCGCCCGCTCTCGCTCGCGAAGGACACCGCCATGACCGAGCAACCACCACCCCCGGCCGCCACCACCACCCTGCCGTAGCAGGGCGTCTAGGCGCGAGCGCTTGTCACCGTCTCTCGTCAGCTACTGGAGCCCGGCGCGGACGGACGTGATGCGCTGGGTGTTGAAGCCGAGCCAGTGCATGCGGCCGACGTACCGCGCGTGCTCAACCTTGAGACAGCGGTCCATGATCACCGTCACGCCGCCGTCCTCGGCGATGCGCGCGCCGTCGGCGTTGATCACCCCGAACTGGCACCAGAGGGCGCCTGCGTTTATCGCCACGGCCTCCCGCGCGATCCCCGGCAGTGCATCAGGCGCGCGGAAGACATTCACGATGTCCACAGGCACAGGGACGTCAAGCAGGCTCGCGTAGCTCGTCTCTCCGAGGATCTCGGTCTCGCGGGGATTCACCGGGATCACGCGGTAGCCGTGCCGCTTGAGGTAGTAGCCAACGAAGTAGCTAGCGCGCAACTCGTTGTTCGACAGGCCTACGATCGCGATCGTCCTGGCGGTGTGGAGCAAGCGCTGTATCGTCAACGGGTCTTGGTAGCGCCGGAGATCGGTCATATCGTCGCTTCCTTCTTTGCCGCTGCCCCGGCGACGCGCGCGAAGCCCTGTTCCAGATCCCAGATCAGATCCTCGACGCACTCCGTGCCGACCGACAGTCGCACCGTTCCCGGCCCGACGCCGGCCGCCCGGAGTTCGTCGTCGCTCAGCTGGCGGTGCGTCGTGCTGGCGGGGTGGATGATGAGGCTTTTCGCGTCCCCGACGTTCGCCAGATGAGACCAGAGCGTCACGCCGCGGATCAGGTCCTGCCCGCCGGCCCGGCCGCCGGCGCAGTCGAACGAGAACACCGCGCCTGCCCCGCGCGGCAGGTACTTCTCCACGAGCGGCCGGTACCTGCTCGACGGCAGCCCGGAGTAGGTCACGTTGGACGCCATCTCGTGCGCCTCGAGGAACGACGCGACCGCTCGCGCGTTCTCGACGTGGCGTTCCATCCGCAGCGACAGCGTCTCAAGCCCCTGCAGGAACAGGAAAGCGTTGAACGGCGAGAGCGCCCCGCCGAGATCGCGCAGGGTCTCGGCCCTGAGTTTCATCAGGTAGCCGTACGTCCCGAACGTCTCGTGGAATTGCAGGCCGTGGTAGGCCGGCGACGGATCCGCGACCACGGGAAACCGTCCGTTGGACCAGTTGAACGTGCCGCCCTCGACGACGACGCCGCCGATGCTCGTACCGTGGCCGCCGATGAACTTAGTCGCCGAGTGGATCACGATGTCGGCGCCCCATTCGATCGGGCGGCACAAGTACGGCGTCGCGAACGTGTTGTCCACGATCAGCGGTAGCTCGCGGGAGTGCGCGATGGACGCCACAGTCTCGATGTCCAGCACGTTTCCGGCGGGGTTGCCGATCGTTTCAGCGAAGAACGCCTTCGTGTTGTCGCGGACCGCCTGCCGCCACGCCTCCGGATCGTCGGGATCGACCCACGTCAGCTCCACGCTCATCTTGCGCAGCAGGTGCTTGAACTGGTTCACCGTCCCGCCGTATAGGGCCGAGGACGAGACAACGTGGTCGCCCGGCTGCAGCAGCGTGAAGAGCGAGGCTGCCTGGGCGGCGATCCCGCTGGCGAATGCCACTGCGCCAGCGCCGCCCTCGAGGTTCGCCACTCGCTCCTCGAACACCGCGACGGTCGGGTTCATGATGCGCGAGTACGTATTCCCGTATTCCTGCAGGTTGAAGTACGCCGCCGCTGATTCCGGGTCCTCGAACACGTAGCTGGTCGTCTGGAAGATCGGCACCGCCCGCGCGCCCGTGTTCGGGTCGGGCCGTTGCCCGGCGTGCAGCTGTCGCGTCTCGAATCCGAACGCGCGGGCTTCCTCGATACGCGAGCCGTTGTCGGTCATGAAGGTCTCTTCCTTGAGGTCACTCGCCGGCCCTGCCCTCGGCAAGAAGACTGTGCTTGCCCAAGAACTGGCGGATGATGGGCGTCTGCCGCGCTTCCTCAAGCAGGAAGCAGTCGTGGCCGTACGGCGCCTCGATCACATGGAACTCGACCGGCTTGCCGAGACCGCGGAGCGCGTCGGCGATCTCTCTTGACGCGGCCGGCGGGTACAGCCAGTCAGAACTGAACGCTATCAGCAGCGTCCGCGCCGAGACGTCAGCCAGCGCCCGCGCGAGCGATCCGCTGCCGTACTGCCGTCCGAGATCGAAGTACGTCAGCGCTCGCGACAGGTAGAGATAAGTGTTCGCGTCGAAGCGCCTGACGAATGAGTCGGCTTGGTGCCGGAGGTAACTCTCGACCGCGAATTCCGGTTCGGTGATCGTGTAGCGGAGGTCGTCGGCGAACTGGAGCCGTCGACCGAACTTGTCGCCCAGCGCCTGTGCGGACAGGTAGGTGACGTGGCCGACCATCCGCGCCACACCCATGCCGGCAGTGGGCGCGGCGCCAGTGCCGTAGTAGCGGCCGCCTTGCCAGGCCGGGTCGCGCATGATCGCGTCGCGTGCGATCGCGTTCCAGGCCACGCCCTGCGGCTGAAGGGCGTGCGTGCTGGCGATCGCCACGACGGCATCGACCTGATCAGGAAACAGGATCGCCCACTCGAACGCCTGCATCCCGCCGAGCGAGCCCCCGGCTACCGCAGCGAGCCGCTCGATGCCAAGTGCGTCCAGGAACGCGCGCTCGGTCCGCACCATGTCCGCGACCGTGATCACGGGGAAGTCCGGCCCGTACGGCTTGCCTGTCGCCGGGTCGATCGACGACGGCCCCGTCGTCCCGCGGCAGCCGCCGAGCAGGTTCGTGGCGACGACAAAGAAGCGGTCAGTGTCGAACGCCTTGCCGGGGCCGATCATCCCGTCCCACCAGCCGAGCCCCTTGCCGGCCGCGCCGTCGCGGGCCTCGGCCGCGAACCCGTCGCGCGTGCTCTCTTCGGACGGTGTCTTAGCGAAACCCGCCGCATGGGCGTCGCCGCTGAGCGCATGGCAGACCAGGATGACGTTGTCGCGCCGGGGCGAGAGAGTGCCATAGGTCTCGTACGCCACCCGAACCGGGTGCAGTTCCCGCCCGCAGTCGAGCCAGACCGGCTCCGGCAGGTCGAGGTAGTGCGTTTCGACAGTGCCGACCGAGCCGGCCGCGAGCGTCGAGGCTGGCTCCGTCATAGGGGCTATGTTAACCCGCCCCCGGCCGGTATATTGTCAAGCGTCCCAATAGGGAATCTGGGAAGTGGACGAAAGGGGCATAACTCGAGATGACCACGGTCACCAACGGTGTCAACGTGCAGGCGCTGCTCGATGCGCGGGAAGTGCTGAAGGGCGCGCCTGAGGCCGCTCAGTTCACCTGGCGCGCGTCCGCTAAGTGGCAGGGCGGCGTTCACAGCACGATGAAGGTCCAGAGCTTCTTCGGTCTTGGCGAGGAGCGGAGCCACAAGGACGAGTCGGTGTTCGAGGCCGACCACCCCGAGGTCTTCGCGGCGGAGGACAACGGCATCACGCCGATCGAGTACCTCCTCGTCGGCCTGGCAAGCTGCCTGACGGCGGGTGTGGCTTCCGTCGCTGAGAACCGCGGCATCCAGTTGCGCTCGGTCGAGTCGACGGTCGAAGGCGCGCACGACATCCGCGGGATCCTCGGTGCCGACACCGACGTCCGCAACGGCTTTAACGACATCAAGGTGACGTTCACCATCGACGCCGATGCATCGAAGGAGGACATTGAAGCGCTGGTAGCCCAGTCCCAGAAGCGCTCCGCCGTGTTCGACGCTCTCACGAACCCCACCAACGTCACCGTCGAGGTCGCTTGAGCGGCCGCGTGGCGGCTTGCCGACACGCGCGCTCCGGCAAACGCTGAGGAGCCAGATCATCGAGCGCACCACCACGGTCGTCATCGGTGCGGGGCACGCGGGCCTCGCCGCCAGTCACTTCCTCAGCGACCGCTCCATCGATCACGTCGTCCTTGAGCGCGGCGAGGTAGCGAACTCCTGGCGGCGCGAACGCTGGGACTCCCTCCGGCTGCTCACTCCCAGCTGGCAAAGCCGCCTGCCCGGCCTTCGCTACGAAGGCCCGGACCCCGACGGCTATATGACGGTGGGCGAAGTGACCGAGTTCATCGAGCGCTTCGCCACGGCCTCGCGCGCTCCCGTCCGGACCAGCACGAACGTGACGTCAGTGCGGCGTACCGACGATGGATACCTCGTGAGGACGACCCGCGGCGAGATTCGCTGCCGGGCTGTGGTCATCGCCAGCGGCGCCTGCAATCAGCCATCGGTGCCGCAGTTCAAGGATGCGGTCCCGGCGGACGTCGAGCAGCTGACGCCGTTCGACTACCGCGACCCCGCCAAGCTCCCCGATGGCGGTGTGCTCGTCGTGGGAGCGTCGGCGACGGGCGTGCAGCTGGCAGCCGAGCTGCAGCGGTCGGGCCGGCCGGTGACCCTCTCGGTGGGAGAGCACGTGCGGTTGCCGCGCACCTACCGCGGACGCGATGTCCTGTGGTGGATGGACGCGTCAGGCTTGTGGGACCAGCGGTACGACGAGGTCGACGACCTCACGCGGGCCCGGCGGCTGCCCTCGCCCCAGCTCGCCGGGACTCCTGAGCGGACGACGCTCGATCTGAATGCGCTCGCCTCGATCGGCGTCGAACTGGCGGGCCGCTGGGCAGCAGTCCGTGACGGCCGCGCGCTGTTCTCCGGCGGCCTGCGCAACGTCTTCTCGCTCGCGGATCTCAAGATGGGGCGACTGCTTGACACGTTCGACGAGTGGGCCCGGACGCACGGGCGCGACGCTGAGGTCGGCCCTCCGGAGCGCTTCGCGCCGACACGCCTGCCCGAGTCGACGCGGTTGCAGCTTGACCTGCGCAGCGGCGAGATCCGCGCCATCGTGTGGGCGACGGGCTTCCGGCCCGATTACGGGTGGCTCGACGTGCCCGTGGTCGACGCGAAGGGCCAGCTGCGCCACGACGGCGGTGTGGTCGACAGTCCGGGACTGTACGCGCTGGGGCTGCCCGTGCTGCGGCAGCGCAAGTCCACGTTTATTTACGGCATCGAGGACGACGCCCGTGCGGTGATCGACCACCTCACGCGGTACCTGGCCGTGCGCCGGTGATCCTGGCGCCAGGGCTGGCACCGCACCACCGAAATCAGGCGCACGAGATACTGTTGGCATGGTTGAGGACATCGCCCGGGATCGGGCCATCTACCAGGCCCTGAAGGCAGCCGATGAAGTCGCTGCAGCCCTTCAGACGCACCTGATCGAGGAGCACGGCGCAGATCCGGAGCGCGCCGCTGCGCAGAGCCCGTCCACAAATTCGCTCAAGCTCCTGCGACAGGCGCGCGAGCGGCTCGGCCAGGGACTGCGAGCGATCGAGGCCGATAGCATCGCCGAGACCGACGAGATCTCGCTACGCAACGAGCTCCCGCCAGCAGCTAGCCGGCGCTGATCGCCGCTTTCGCGTCAGGCAACGGCTCCGCGATCGGCTGCACGCCAAGGACGTCCTGGTGTCCCGGCTGGCCAGTCGTCCTTGACCTGTTGTCTCCGCGCCTGAGCGCCGGTGCGTACCGCCATGCAACCCAAGCCAGCGCCCCGCTGGGAATGGGCGCCAGGTAAGTGACAGCCCGGTACAGCAGGACAGCCGCTGTTACCTGCCCGGCGACTTTGTGGTCGGCGCCGGCGGCCAGGATGCCGACGAGGCCTAGCTCGGTAACGCCAACACCGCCCGGCGTAACTGGCAAGACGGTCAGCAGACGGACGAACGCGAACGCTGCGAGACTGGTTTGCCAGGGCACCTGGGACTGGGAGAGCCCGACGCCGCGCACGCTCGCCAGGAGCACCAGCCACAACGTCAGGGAGCTGGCGGCCGTCGCGGCGGTGATCCGCCAGCCTCGCCTGGCGAGGAGCCCGGAGGCCAGCTGACGGAATCGCTGCAGGGACCCGCCGGCGGGCAGCGGCCTGTGCGCGAGCCGGCAGGCGATCGCGAGCGCCCGCTGGAGCACCGCATCCGCCCGGAGCGCGAAAGACTCGCTACGCAGCAGGAGCCCGAAGCAAGCGGCCACGATAACGAGCAGGACCACGCCCGCTATGGCGCCAGCAAACAGGCCAGCCTGAGGCCTGCTTACCGTCGCGATGATCAGCACGGCGATGACCGGCAGGCCCAGCCGGGCGAAGACATTCCAGATACCCGACACCAGCGTGTAGAGCACGTATTCGGCTGCGCTGATGCCCCAGCTCGAGAGCATCGTCCAGCTGACGCCCATGGCGAGGGCCCCGCCAGCCGGCAGCGTGTTGGCCACCGCAGTGGAGCCAAGATTGACCGCCGCTGCTTCGCGCAGCCGTACCGACGGCAGGATCGAACAGATCACCAGCCAGCCTGCGGCCAGGCTGGCTCCTGCCGCGACGACGACCAGCAGCATGTGCGGCCACGTCATCACCTGGACGCTGGCCCATACGCTGCGATAGGACGCGACGTGCGGGAGCGCGAAGCCGAAGATGGCGGCGACCAGGACAACGGACGCGGCGGTGCTGGCGATCTTTCGCCCGCGCCGGAACCGGCCTGTGGCGGCCGCTGGCTGATTCCGCCGCGAACGGCTTGAGGTCACTGCGGTAGCGCTCATCGGTCGCCTCGCGATCTAGGAGAGATGCAGCGAGGCGGATCTCAAAACAGGCGCGTGGTCTGGGCCGGGTCCCGAACTCGTTCAGGCTGCCTAAGCGGATGCAGTACCGCCAGCATACTGCCCGGCTGGACATCCTTCGCCGTGCCGTACATCGCACCCTTATCGACGCAACGAGTGCCTGATCTACCCGTTGACCGACGACCGCCGGCCGGCCGGAGCGGTATCCCCCGCGGCTAGATGACAGGCCAGGACTGGTTCCATGACTTCCCGCCATCGGCGGTGCGCCAGATCGAGCCGCCGATGGGCATCACTGCGGCGCCTGGCCGGGTCGCGAAGATTCCGCTGATACCGCTGGCAGCCGCGGGCAGCCGGTACGCCATCCAGGATGTCCCGCCGTCGGCGGAGTGCAGCACCCAGGTCCGGTTGCTGGCCTGGCATGCCAGCCAGATCTCGATACCGAGCTCGGACACAGTGCAGAACGTCGCCTGGCCGAGGGACTGCGCGTGCCAGCGCGCTCCCGCGCTTGTGCTTAGTTGCAGGCGCCCGCAGGCGTCGATTATGGCCATACGCGTCCCATCCACTGCGGCCGCCGCGTCGAATCCGACGCCGAACGGAAGCACCGAGCCGGCCGACGTCCAGCGCGCGCCGCCGTCGGCGCTGGCGTAGAGCACCGATGCCCCAGGAGGCGGCTTCCAGCCAGGCTTGGACTTCTCCACCTTCGCAATCCCAGCCGGGCTCAGGCACTGCGCGCCCTGGCCCGTCACCGCGATCGCCGGGCCGCCGGATCCGAGCGCCACCACCAGCAGCGGATTGCCTGCCGCGCCGCCAGGGATAGCCGCGGTAAACCCGGTCCGGCCGCCATCGTTGCTCGAATAGACGGCGGCGTCGC
>DASXKI010000381.1:0-10851 GCA_036496945.1 Streptosporangiaceae bacterium
CCGTTGCCGGGATCGGGCTCGACCAGCAGCCGGAACAACGGAGCATCCGTCGGATCGGTGGTGAACGGGCATAGCGCCACCGAGTCGGTATCAAAATGATCGTCCTGCACGATCACCGCCGGCCTTGGTTTGCCCGTGTACTGGCCGCCGCCTCTAGCTCGGTGGCGTGAAGCCAACCGCGTCGTGCAGCCGTGAGCGGCGGGTGGCGGACTGGCCGGCTGGCTTCTCTGCCTCTGGATTCGGCGGCGGCGAGGCGACACCACGGACGATCTGCTCCGCCATCCCGTACAGCAGCGGCAGAGCGCCGGCCACGACACCGCCGATCCGGTTGATGTGCGCCACGCCAGGACGGATTACCTTCGCATGGCCGTCGATCTCGCGGACGAGGTCTGCTGAGTCCTCCAGATTCCCTGCGATCCGGTTCAGCAGGGTTCCGACCCAGAAGAGATACAGCGCGAGGCCGCCGGTGAATACAGCGATGACGACGACCGTCAGCACCACCAGGCGGCGCTTCATCGCTTCACCGTCCCGAGCACTCGGCCGAGGAAAAGATGGTGCTGCAGGCCCTCAGCGAGCACGGCATCGATGCCGTCGGCGACCTGCGGGATGAGCGCCGTCTCCGCGGTCGTCGCCTCTGCGCCGCGCAGCGTATCCCGCACCTCGATCACGCGCCGGTCGATGCGCTTCACTTGATAGATGAGCAGGCTCAGCAGCGTCGCCACCGCAACATCAACGGCGAAGCCAGCCGCAATCGCCCGCACCCAGGCTGAGCGGTCGTAGGGAGACATCGCTAGCCTCCCAGCCGGGCGCGGCCACGTTGCAACCCGCCCACAATCGCGGAGGCGTCGTCGACGGTGGTACGCAACGCACCCAGCGGCGCGGTGTTGCGTTCAGCGTCTTTCAGCGCCGCATTGATCTTCGGCGCCTCATCGGCGATGGACCATGCGTAGCCCACAATCGCTGAGACGAGCGCTGCTACTGCTGCGACGACAGCGGCGCCGATGGCGTAGCCAGTTATCCAACCGGACCGGTGCGCGCCGGCAGATGCCGGCCGGACTTTGGCGCGTAGCTGCACGGAGTCCTCCCCCTCGGACCAGATCAAACCGTGTCGGTGAACTCGCGGACCGGACTGAGGCTTGCGTTGACCGATGTGAGGCGGTCCGGCACTGTGCTGGTCAGATCGGCGACGGCCTGCGCTGCGCCGGTCGTGGCGGCCAGGTTCGCCCGAATTGCCTGCAGGTGAAAGGTCACGCGGATCAGACCCACCGCCGTGATGCCGACGATGATCGCTGAGGTAACGAGCGTCGTCTGGGCGGCTGCTCGCATGAACGGCACCTCCTTCACTTACCCCAGTAGCTTGGCGACCGAGCCCGCGTACCGGGTGGCCCCGGCCGAGACATCCCGGACGGTCTGGTCGGTGGTTGCGAGTGCCTCCGGCACGCCGTCGAGGTCGGCGACTAGCTGCGCGCCGTCGGCCAGAATCTCGTCGCTAGCGTGCCGGATCCGTTCCAGCGCCGCCAGCACGCGATTGAGCAGGTAGATCACCAAGGGCAGCACGAGCAGCATGAGCATCGCGTTACCGATCCGCCACAAGCGCATGACCATACCTCCCCCTGATCGGTCCAGTGGGCGCGAGCTGCGTCGCTTGGGGTCTACCCCGGAATCCGCGCACCGCACGCATCAGAAACCTCGGGATGCGCGGACTCTCGCCGCAAGGCCACCAGCGGCTGCTTGCGGAGGGCGGCGGCGAGCCGGCGACGGCCCCGTTCCCTGCACATAACCCGGACGCGCGGGAGCCGCGCGGCCTCTATGCCGTGATCTTGCCGTCGACCAGGTGCAGGACCGAGTCGGCCAGGTCGATCAGCGCCGGATCGTGGGTGGCGACGAGCGCTGTCACGCCCTCCGACTCCACCACGGTCCGGAGCAGCCGCATGATCTGCCGGCCGGTCTCGCGGTCGAGCTGGCCGGTGGGCTCGTCGGCGAGCAGCAGTGACGGCTGTGTGGCGAGCGCCCGTGCGATCGCCACACGCTGCTGCTGACCGCCGGACAGTTCGGCCGGGCGCTGCTTCGCGTGGTCGGCGAGCCCGACCTTCGACAGCAGCAACTCGACGCGGGATTCGCGCTCTTTCGGCATGACGCCGGCGATCCGCAGCGGGACGCCGACGTTCTCGGCGGCGGACAGCACAGGCAGCAGGCCGAACGACTGGAAGATGTACGCGACGGTCTCCCGCCGTAGCCGCATCCGCTCCCGCTCGCCCATTGCGATCATGTCGTGCCCGGCGACGGAAATGGAGCCGCCGTCCGGGGTGTCGAGGCCGCCGACGATGTTAAGCAGCGTCGTCTTCCCGGACCCGGATCGCCCGACGAGCGCGACCAGCTTCCCCTCGCCGACACTGAAAGTGACGCCGCGCAGCGCCGCCGTCGCGGTCGACCCGCTCCCGTAGGTCCGCGTCATATCCCGGACGTCAATCATGTTCTTCACCAATGGCCTCACCTGGGATTGGTGCGGAGGCGCCATCGGCTCCTTCTGCAGAAGAGGCGCTGGGTAGGGCAATAGAGAAGTCGGGCCAGACCCCGATATGGTCAGGCTCGGCTTCCAGTCGGACACGATCGCGCATGCCGAGCGCGTCGGTCATCTCGGGCGGCAGTTGCAGCCGCCCGAACCGGTCGAGCACCGCATACTCCATGGCATGCCCCAGCCCGGAGCCGTCCGCCGAATCGGAACGCAGTGTCTCCGTGCTCGTCCGCCCGTCCCTGATCGCGATCACCCGCCGTACCATCCCCGAGACTTCCGGGTCGTGCGTCACGACCAGCACAGTGACCCCAAGCTCAGAGTTAGCCGTCTGCAGTGCACCGAAAACAGACGCAGCCGTTTCCGTGTCCAGTTCGCCCGTCGGCTCGTCGGCCAGCAGCAGCGACGGCGAGTTCGCGAGCGCCACGCCGATCGCTACGCGCTGCTGCTCGCCGCCGGACATCTGGTCGGGCCGTCGCCTCGCGCAGTGCGCAACCCCGAGCATCTCAAGTAGTTCGAGAGCACGCGACCGGCGCACCGAGCGCGACGCGCCCGCCAGCTGCATGGGCAACTGGACGTTTTGCAGGCCGGTCAGGTACGGCAGCAGGTTCCGCGATGTCTGCTGCCAGATGAACCCAACCACCGCACGCCGGTACAGCTTCCGCTGCCGCGCCGACATCGACCCCAGGTCGTGCCCGACGACCCGGACCATGCCGGCCGTCGGCGCGTCGAGCCCGGCCAGGATGTTCATCAGGGTAGATTTGCCGGATCCCGATGCGCCCACCAAGGCGGTCAGTTCGCCAGGTGAGATCACCAGGTCAAGGCCCTGCAGCGCCTGGACCTCGATGCCTTCGGCGCTGTAGATACGCACCAGCCGGTCGCAGACGATCAGCGCTCCGTCGCCATAGCCGGCGCCGGAACTTCGCGCCGCGTCCACCCGGAGCGCCTCAAGCCCAGCCAACTCTCATCCACCTCCGCGTAGGGTCGACACGACGCCGCGCCGCGCCCGTATCTCGATTGTCAGCGTCACAGCGGCCACCACGATCAGCCCGGCGATCGGCAGCGCGACCGATGCAACATCGGGCACGAGCGGCACGCCAGAGCTGGAGCCGGTGAAAACCGACAGGTTGATCGCAGGCGCGACGATCCGCGGCAGCACTACCGCGGCCGCCACGGCCGCGACCGCTGCGGCGATGACCGGCGGGAGCACTTCGAGCAGCACCAGCCGGGTCCGCTGCCCATCGCCGAGTCCCATTGTTGCCAGCCGCGCCAGGTTGGCTTCCCGGTCCGCCGCCCCGAGGGCCAGCTGCAGCAGCATCACTGCCAGCCCCAGCCCCGCGGCGGCTGCCAGTGCCAGCGCGAACAGCAGGAACGCACCGCGCTGCAAAGGCGCGCCGGTCAGCTGCCCCAGTAGTTTCGAACGGAACGCAGTAGCTGCCCCCGGTGCCAGCTTGTCCACCAGGGCCGTGATCCTGGCGGTGTCGATCCCCGGCCCGTTCAGCAGCATGAGGTTGGGCGCGACGTACGGGTCGTGCGCGACCAGGGACTCGGGCATCAGGACGAACGCCCCGCCGGCGGTCAGCGCGGGCGTGCCAGACACCGTCCCGGCGACCCGGACTCGGATCGGCGCGGAGCCGTTGTCGCTGGTCAGCGTCACGGTCTTGGCCCCGCCAAAGTCCGCGAGGGCCCGCGGGGAGGCGAGTACCCTGTCCCCGGTCAGCAGGCTAGGGTCAACGGCGGGCCAGGTCCGTGACGACGCCACGAGCGCCGAATAGCTGGCGGGATCGACGGCGAGGGCGGTCACCAGGGCCCCTTTCGGCGCCCTCAGGATCCACTCCGACACCACCGCGGTGTGTTCTACCCGCGGCACGGTCGCGAACGCATGCAGGGCGGCGGCGCGGATCGACTCGGCCGTTCCGACGCTGGAGAGCGTCACGTCCGCGCCCGCGGCCTGCCAGGAGGCGTTGATCTCGCCGTGTGTCACCGCGTTGCGGACCATTCCGGCGAAGGCGGCCACAGTGATCGCCAGTACCAGCGCGAACGCGGGCAGGACCGTGGTGAGCGCGGCCCGCGCGGCCAGGGCCAGGCCGAGGAACCCGGTCGCGCTCCGCCCTCGGGCGGCCCCGCGCAACAGCCAGCGCAGGATCAGCGGGTAGATCCGCAACACGACGATGACAGCAGGGATCGCCACCAGCGCGGGCGCGGCGCTGGTGTAGAAGTTCACGCCGGTGCCGGGCTGCGTGCCCTGCTGCCGGAACACCACGATTCCCGCGATCGCGGCAAGCACTGCGGTTACCTCGGCTACCAGCCGGAACCCGCCGCGGAACCGGCGTCGGCCGCGCCTGCCGTAGCCCAGCGCCCCGTAACCCAGGCTGGGCTGGCTCAGTCCCCTCTGTCCGGGTCGGGAGTAGCCGCCCGCGGCCCTGCCTCTACCGGAGCGGGGGAGCCGCTGGTGCCAGGCACCCAGGACGGCGGGCGCACCGACAGCGATCACGATCACAGCGAGCCCTGGCCACCAGCCGCCCGGCGGACTCTGCCCGGGGACGAGCAGCACCGCGACGGCACCCGCGATGACGGCGGCCGGGACGCAGCCGATCGCCGCGCCGCGCCCGGCGGCGAGGCCGGTCTGGAGCAGCGACGCGCCGCGGGCGCGGCGCAGCGCTAGTTCGGTCGCGCGGCGCAGCACTATCATCCGCGCGGCCAGCAGCAGCACGATGGCGGCGGTGACCGCCAGGCTCACGTACAGCAGCCACAGCAGCGCGTCGACTGCGGCGGCGATGCCGAGGAATTCGGCAGCGCTGGCGATGAACACGCCGAGCGTCTGCTGCAGGCCCGTGCTGACCGTTGCCACGTTCCCTACGTTTGACAGCGGGCCGAACACTGGCGGGCCTTCGATGACGATCCTCTTGAGCTCCGCGGCCAGCGGCTGCGCCTGGTTTCCCAGCAGTGCGCTGAAGTCCATGGGGAGTACCCACTGCATGTTCAGCGACGCAGGGCCGTAGTCCTGCTGGACCGCGTCGGACTCGTCAGGCAGGGCGAACACGCCGGATGTCCAGTACGGCGGTGCGTTACCCGGCACGTTCAGGTTGGGCACTGCCAGGGACGGGTCGGCTGCCCAGAAGGTCGAAGCGGGCTGGCTCTCCGCGACGATCGCCGTGACCTTGAGCGTGATGGCGGACGCCGTGCCCGACGATGGAAGCGTCGGGCCGACGGTCTGCACCGCCGAGCCGACCTTCAGGCCGAACTTGCTCGCGGTCTGCTGTGTCACCGCCACGTTGATCGTCGGAAAGAAGCCGGCGATATGACTGGACGCGGCGGGGGCTGAAGCGGAAAGGCTGCCCGCGAGTACCCGTACGTAGCCGGTGTACGGGAGGCGGTAGCTGACCTCCATCTGCACCGCGTCGCCGCCGGTGCCGGACAGGGCGCTGTCCACCCGGTGCTCGCCGGTGGTCATGCTCACCCAGTCGGCGGAGACCGGGGCGAGGTGCAGGACGCCTTGGTTGAAGTCGCTGTTGAACTGGCCTTCGAGGTTGCTCAGCTGGCCATCGGTGAAGCTGGCCTGTGGCACCTCGATGCTCTGGATGAACTGGCTCCAGGAGGTGCTCACCGTCAGGGTCCGTCCCAGCGGCGGGATGCGGGCGAGTGTCTGGCGCAGCGCCTGCGTACTGATTTTCAGCGCCTCGCGCGGCCCGGCCGTGGCGGCGAGCACGCAGCCGAAGACGAGCACCGCCATCGCCAGGGTGGCGACCGCGCCCATGCCGGTCAGGCGCTTGGTGTTCATTTCTGCGGTGCGTAGGCTCATGTCACACCGCCTCCGCCGCGCGTAGTCCAGCCGCCGGATCCGGGCGCCTGACCATGATCAGCGCCGTGGCGAGCGCGGGAAGGATGGCGACGGCCGCGGCGAGCGGCAGCGTCTGGGGAAGGTCGAACAGCGTCACCGGCGGCGGGGCGGGCTGTGTCGCGGCGGCGTTCAGGGTGACCGCGGGCACGAGCAGCCTGGCGACCACAGTGCCGAGAATGAGGCCGAGCACGGCCGATGGAACGCTGAGCATCAGCTTCTCCAGGCACAGTTGCAGCGCCGCCGAGCGCTGGCTGACGCCGAGGGCGGCGAGCAGCGCGGTCTCGGCGCGCCGCTGCCGGACGTTCGCGGCGATCGACACCCAGAATCCGGTGATCGCGAGCAGCGCGGCCGCGGCGGCGAGGGCGAGCAGTGCCTGCTGCGGCGCGGCGGACAGCGGGTTGCCGGTCAGCGCCGCAGTCGCCTGGGCGGCGCCGGTGATGGCGCTCCCTGGTGGCAGCGCGCTGGCCAGGTCGGGCGGGATCTGGTGGTCAGGGGTGCCCAGCCACCACTCGGTGACGCCGAGCGGCGGCGTGCCCTGGCTGACGAGCCGTTGCTGGGCGGCCGGCAGGTCGACGATGAGCGCGCCGGTGTTAGCGGTGACAGTTGGGAAGCTCTTGACCACGGCGACGATCGAGAGCGGGACCTGCAGGCCGTTGAGCGTGGCCTGCACGACCGATCCGGTGCCGATGTTGTTCGCGTCCGCGAACGCGCTGGTGGCGATTGCCGGGAGTGGTGGCAGGGTCCTCCCTGCGGGAGCGTTCAGGGCCACCTGCGCGGAGACCGGCTGCGGAGGACCGCCGAAATTGACCGCCTGGCCGTAGCCGGAGTTGAAGGTGAATGTTGCGATGTCCCCCTTGGCCTCCCATGTGTCGCTGGCCGGCAACTTCGACGGGCCGTTCTCTGCGGCCATCGACTGGACGTCTTGCAGGTCGGGTGACGTGGCGCTCGCGTGCCAGCCGGTGAGCGTCGGGCCGGTAACGGTGAGGGCTAGCGCCGGCTCCTGAGCCCTCGCCTGAGCGGGGGGCATCTGGTACGTGATCGCGATCTGGACCAGGCGCATCGGGTAGCTGACATCGGCGCCGCCGAGCGATGCCGCCAGGATGTGCTCCCGGCCGTCGGCGGGCAGCGTGCCCGCATCGAGCTGGTACATGTCACCAGTGCTGTCGGCCACGGTGACCGTGGCGGCGACGGGCCCGAGCTCTCGGGCGATTAGGCTCGCCTGGCCGGCATCGATTGGAAGGATGCCGCCTCTCTGGGCGCGTATGCCTGCCGGAGTGAGGGCGGCGGTGAACGTAATGCCGTCCGGACGACCGGGGATAACAGCGCCGGGCGACGACTTCGGCGTGATCTCGTCGAACAGCTTCGCCGCCGGGACGCCGACCTGGTCTGGGCGGATCCGTACGGTATTGGCGGCCTGTGCAGCGCCGATGGCGAGGACCTCGGTCGGCAACGCTCCGAGCTGGACGTAGACCGGCATGGCGTGCTGGACGCCGGCCGCGTTCGTGATTTCGCCGGTCGCGCCCGGAGTCAGTGGGGACGGCGTGTCGACCCGTGCGTCCGCGCCCGCGCCGAACGAGCCCTGGTCGCTGGCGGACCGGGTCCAGCTGGCGTGCTGGGCGAGAGCCAGGGTCCCCGTGGCGACGGCCATCACGAGCAGCAGCGCGGCACCGCCCTGGCGGAGCGGCTGGCGGCTCACTTGCCAGCCGGCGAGTGACGCGGTCAGCCGCCGCCCGCGCCCGGCGAGCCGGTCCCCAGCTCTCGCCGCAGCGGGCAGCAGGCGCAGCGTGACGACGGTCCCGCCCGCCAGCGCAAGGGCCG
Organism: Streptosporangiaceae bacterium; assembly: GCA_036496945.1. GTDB lineage: Bacteria > Actinomycetota > Actinomycetes > Streptosporangiales > Streptosporangiaceae > JAJYUU01. The sequence goes on from DASXKI010000381.1 coordinate 8,172, forward strand.
GGGCGAGGGCGAGCACCGGGTCGATCGTGGCGTTCGCGCCGCTGCCCGCGGAGTAGCGGCGCAATTGCCAGCCGGCCAGGACCGCGAGCACGACGAGCGCAAGGTCAGCACCGGCCCTGGTAGCGCCGACGATCGCGGCCTGCCGGCCGCGCCGGACCCGTGCTTCCGTCATCGCGGGCCCAGTGCCGAGCACGGGCCCGAGCATCGCCGCGGCGGCAATCACCGTGACCGCGAGCGCCGCGGCGATTGCGTCGAGCCAGGTGCCCGCCGGACTCCCCGTCCCGCTGACGCCGAGCAGGAACGCCGGGCCTGGCAGCTTCACGCCCCCCGCTTTCAGCGGTCCCGCGGTGGTCAGCAGGCCAGCGAGCCGGATGCCGACCAGGGCGCCCACGGCCGCGGCGGCGGCGCAGAGCGGAATTACCTCGGCTGCGGTTAGCCGGGCGAGCTGCCAGCGCGTGGCGCCGCGGGCGCTGATCAGCGCCGTCTCCCCCTCGCGCTGGCTGGCCAGGAGCCGCGCGACGGCGAGCAGCGCGGCGAGGGCGAGCACCAGCAGCTGGAGGGCGCTGATCGCGAGCAGCGACCGGGCGACCGACAGGTTGCTGGCTGTGGCGCTCAGCACCGACGGCAGGCTCGTGGACAGTTGCATGCCGCTCAGCACGCTGGAGCTCAGCAGCGCTTGCTGGAGCGCCGACACCTGACCCGAAATCGCGGACAGGTCCGTGTTAGTGAACTTCGCCATGTCCGGCTGCGCGAGCCAGCTCCCAGTCCTTGCCGTGAGCGTTCCCGCGGTCTCGGAGCCGGTGCTGCTTGCGGTCGGCGCGAAGGCGGCAGGGCTGACCAGCAGCGGGCCGTACGCGGTGTTCCCGCTCTGGATGCTGGAACCGCTGGCGGGGATCGTGTTCAGCGCCCAGTACGAGGCGGCGGTGCCGGACAGCCTGCGCGGCGCAAACAGGCCCGTGATCCGAAAGCTGATCCTGGCGTTGCCGATCTCGTCCTTGAGCGTGAGCACGTCGCCGGGCGACAGGTGCAGCAGCGCTGCTGCGGACGCCGGAAGGGCCGCGGGAATTGCGTAGGAGACCGGCGGAGCGCGGGCTGTTTGTGAGCGGGATCCCTGGCTCGAGGTGGGCGCCGCTGGCCACTTGCCGGACACAAGGACGGCGTGGCTAGTGATGCCATCCAGCGCGGCGGCCTCGAGCAGCGGCGTGTTCCCCTTGCTCGCGCGGACCGGCCGGGCGGGCAACGAGCCCGGCACCAGGTCCAGCGGGTCGGACCACGTCCCCGACCAAAACCCGAACGGCACCCCGCCGAGCGACTTCCGGACCGCTGTCCGCAGCGTGCTCGCCGTCGCCGCCGTCTGGTCATTACTCACAGGGCCGGCGATCGAAAGCGCGGTGCCGGGCGCGAACGAAAGGTCGTGGCGTATCGCGAGCGGGAGCCCCTGGCCGACGAAGACGGCCAGTGCCGCCCCGATCACGGCCGCGACCAGCGTGGTCAGCCCCGCGGCCGCGAGCACGACCCGGTGTGCCGTCATACGGCGTGTCGACAGGCTCCCCCGCGGCTGGATCACGATTGCAAGGATTCCGGCCGGAACAGGCAACGGCAACCTTACGGGCATAACACTTCGATTGGTCGCCTTCCGGTCACGTGCCGTTTGCCCCGGTGCATCCATGGCCTGAAACGCTTCGCCGTAGTGTCGGACCCACTCACTAAGTTGGGGCACGTGAAGATCGTCGTCACCACGCCCACCGGGCACGTCGGGTCGCGGGTCGTCCAGTTACTCCTGCAGGCGGGCGTCCGCCCCACCCTCCTGGCCCGCCACCCGGCCCGGCTCGCCCCGCGCGTGGTCGCACGCGCTGACGTCGTTCAGGCCGACCAAGCCGACGCCGATGCCGTCGTGCAAGCGACCCGCGATGCCGACGCCCTGTTCTGGGTGGCCCCGGACACCGCCGGCCCCGACGCCGACCCGGTGGCCTGGTACGCCCAGCTCGGCGCCAACGCGGCCCGCGCCGTAACCGAGAACGGCATCACCCGCACCGTGTTCCTTAGCAGCGTCGGCGCCGAAATGCGCTCTGGGGCCGGGGCGATCGACGGCTTGGCCCGCACCGAGGAACTCCTCGACGCCACCGGCGCCTCGGTGCTGTCCCTGCGCTGCGGCTTCTTCTTCACGAATCTGCTCTTTGATCTCGACTCACTGCGCAACGGCGTCGTGCGAGTGGCAGCCGCGGTCGACTACGCGCAACCGTGGGTCGACCCGCGCGACATCGGCGATGTCGCCGCGGCCCGGTTGCTGTCCGGCGCCTGGTCAGGCCGTCACGTTCAGGCCGTCCACGGCCCCGAAGACCTCACCCTGGCCCAGGTGGCCGACATCCTCACCAAGGCGCTCGGCTGCCCGATCCGAGCCGAGACAATGTCCGACGACGCCCAGCGCCGTTCCCTGCGATCGGCGGGCTTCGGCGACAAGCAGGTCGAGGGCATGGTCGGCATGTCGGCGGTGATGCGCCCAGACTTCATCCCCGACCATGAACGCAGCATCATCACGACGACGCCAACCACGCTAGCCGCCTGGGCTCACGCGCACCTGCGACCGCAACTCCGGGCCCGGCCGGGCCCAATGCATGCGGCCCATGCTCCGGCCGCAAGATAATCATCTACCTCAGCCAGCGTTACCTCGCCCGAAGGC
>DASXKI010000382.1:0-6721 GCA_036496945.1 Streptosporangiaceae bacterium
GGCGGTCGGCACCGGCCACCTGGCGGGCATCGACCCGCCGGCGGCCGGAGTACAGGCCAGGCAGCGCCAGGTGCTGCCACTGGTGGAGCTGCGAGTCCCGTTCACGCTGAGCCGGGAGCAGATCGACGACGTGGCGCGCGGGTCGGCGGACTCGGACTGGCAGCCCGCCAGGGAGGCCGCGCGGCAGATCGCGTTCGCCGAGGACACCGCTATCTTCGCCGGGTATCAGGCGGCTGGCATCGGCGGCATCGCGCCGGGTGCCAGCAACCCGCCGCTCATCCTGCCGGCCGAGGTCGCCGACTACCCGATGGCGTTCGCGCAGGCCGTGGGCCAGCTGCGAGCCGCGGGAGTAGACGGCCCCTACACCGCGGTGCTATCTGCCGAGGCTTACACGGCCGTCAGCGAGGCCAGCCACCACGGCTATCCGGTCATCCGGCATCTGCGCAACGTGCTCGACGGCGAGCTGGTCTGGGCGCCAGCCATCAGCGGGGCTGTGGTGCTCACGACGCGCGGCGGCGATTTCAGCCTGCATCTGGGCCAGGACCTGTCGATCGGGTATCAGTCCCACACCGAATCCACGGTCACCCTCTACCTGCAGGAGAGCTTCACCTTCCAGCTCCTGACGACCGAAGCCGCGGTCACCGTGATGACACCGACCGGGCGGAACCGCAAGGGCTAGACCTGGCCGTAGGGCTAGTTCTGGCTGTAGGGCGAGTAGCGCAGATCGGGCGCTGGCGTGGCGGTCAGCGACCGCAGCAGCTGCACCTCCCGCGCCAGGAGCCGCCGCTCGGCCAGCAGGCGGCGATGCGCGTCCGGCTCTTCCAGTAGCTGCTGCTTCACCGGCACGTCCACGACAATCGCGGCCGCGACCAGGTAGGACAGCAGCACGGGTTCGTCTGGCAGGTCGGGGATCGTGATCTGGGCACCGCCCCGCTCGGTGAGCACGTCGAGGTAGGACCGGAATGCCCTGTGCACGGCGGGCACGACCAGGCGAGCCTCGGCCTCGTCGCCGAGGTCATCAGGCAGGAAGTCGACGTCACCGCTGAAGTACGGCGCTTGCTCGCCCAGGCCGAGCAGCGCGAACCGCCGGTCGCCGACGGTGAGCAGGTCGTAGCGGCCGTCCTCGTGCTTCTCGGCCTGCCGCAGGACTGCGGTGCAGCCCGTCTCGTACAGCGCGGACACGCCGTCGACGCCGGTCTCCCGGCCGTGCCGGATCGCGATCACGCCGAATTCCCGCGGCTCGGGCCCGTCGAGCAGATCCACCACCAGCTGCCGGTACCGGTCCTCGAAAATGTGCAGCGGCAGGACCAGGCCGGGATACAGCACGCTTCCGAGCGGGAACAGCGGCAGCGTCGTGCTCATACTTCGACACTATTGCGGGCCCCGCCCATCCGCCAGCCGGGCGGGCACGCGGCACGGACGCACGAGCTCGTCTCAGGAGCTTCGCTTGGCCAGTTCGGGCCGGCTCGCCACTGGGCTAGCCGCCGGCCGCGGCTTTGGTCTGGTGATCAGCTGGTGCACCAGCGATGCGGCGAGCGCCACCGCGACCGTCAGGGCCAGTGCGGTAGCCAGGTTCATGCCGACCATATGCCTCGTCGTGGAGATGCCGGCGAAAAAGGCGGGCGGGATGAACGCTGCGACGGCACAGCCGGTCATGCAGAGCACCAGCACAGCGCCGTCGCGGTGCCATGGCCGACGGCGCGGCCGGGCGAGCGCCACGATGGCGATGGCTGCCATCGCGCACCACAGCGGCACGTACCACAGCAGGCCGAGCCGTTGCGGCAGGCGCTGCATGAGCCAGGTGAACACCAGGACCCGGGACTCGATATGCCCCGGCGGATACCCGGCCGATACCGGGTAGTCCCCCAGCGCGGTGACCTGCATCAGCTGGGCCTGCTCGGCGGCGGACTGGCCGATCCTGACAGTGGTGCCGGGATGGGCCGCCAGGTAGCGGGCGATGGTGCCCGAGCCCAGCTGTCGCTCGTACCGACTGAAGTCGGGGCTGGTGCGAACCGAGCCGGCCTCCCAGTAGTAACGGCCGGCATACCGAGTCCAGCTGGCAGGCAGGCCCAGCTCGCGCAGCTGCGCCGGAGCGCCGGCCCGGTGGACCACGATGTCAGTGAAGATCATGTCGACGGCCTGGATGTAGTGCAGCCGCTTCCCGTAGTGGCTGGTGAAGTCCCAGCCGGCGTACCCGGCCGCCGTGATCGCGAGGAACACGGCGACGAGCAGGGACGCCCCGACCTGCCTGGTCCTGAACCTGCGCAGCCGATACCAGCGGCCAGGGTTCGCGCTCGCCAGCACCAGGGTCACGCAGATGGGCGCAGCAAGGATCAGGTACTGCTCCTTGGACACGATGGCGAAGAAGCCGCCGGTCCCGGCCAGGATCAGGCCGATGATGGTCGAGCGCCAGCCGCGTCCGAGATACAGCACCCCGGCGGCGACGAGCAGCAGGCCAACTAGCGCAGCTGGTTCGCTGAACGGGCCCGCGAAAGTGTCGAAGAACGACGCATCCGCCATGATCACCCAGAGCACGCCCGCCACCAGCAGCTGTGCCCACAACCGCACGCGCAGCCCGGTTGCGAGGCTCGCGATGCCGACAGATGCCAGGGCGCAGATGAGCACCCCGACGGCGATCAGGTTCAGGCTGCCTGACAGGCCGAAGACCGGCGTCAGTACCCTGCCTATCTCCAGCGGGACCAGCTCTGACGACGGATACGGGACGCGAGTGCCACAAGCGGACTGCGGGACGTACTCGAAGTAGGCGTAGCGGAAGAATCGGGCGTGGCCGCCGGTGACCGGCCCCAGGCCCAGGCCGCACATCAGGCGCGGGCCGTCACGGTTGTCCGCCTGGGCCACCGGCGTCGGCACCAGGAACCGCACCAGGAACAGCCCGAGGCTGACGGTGAAAATGGCCAGCCACGTGCGCGGCGGTATGAGCCTGCTGATGGTGGCGCGCCGCGCCGGCACTGATCGCGCCGGCAGTGATCGCGCCGGCAGTGATTGCGTCGGGGTCGCGCCCGCGCCCCGGGTACCGCTCTGCGGGTTCGGTGCAGCGCCGCCGGCTGCTGACGGTGGGCCCGGATCGTCTCCGGTCAGTTCGTGGCCAACTACATCGTCGCCTGGCACCAGGACCTCTCAGTTCCGGTCAACTCAAGACTGCCTGGCTGGCAAGACCTGCCGCCTGCGCGCGACTACGCGATGTCACCGATTATCCATGAGAGTAATCACCGGGGTCGGGGGGGCAGGTAATTGGCCTGTCCAGATGACTGCCCTTCGCTGGGTTGACGTCTCCCCGTGCCCTTACTAAACTCAACAGTTGTACAACTAGCCAGTTTCACATCGAGGAGCAGCCATGATGGATGTCATCGCCGCGCATCGCCGGGCACTCGCGGACGCCCTCACCAGCCTGTCACCCGGCCAGTGGCGGGGTGAGTCGCTGTGCGCCGGCTGGACGCCAGCGCACGTGCTGGCGCATCAGACCATGCCGTTCCGTATCTCTACGGAGGACTTCATGGCCGGCCTCCAGCAGTGCGGCGGTGACTTCACGAAATTCTCCGACGAGATCGCGGACAGGGACAGTCAGCTACGGCCCGCCGAGCTGATCAGCGCATTGCGGGACAACGCCGACTCGCCGTGGAGTCCGCCGGGCGGTGGCCTGCCCGGCGCGCTCAGCCACGACGTGATCCACGGTCTCGACATCACCTGGCCGCTGGCCCTGGAGTACGAGATCCCGGAGCTTGCGCTGACGGGGGTGCTTGACTCGCTGACCAGCCGGCGCAGCCAGAGCCTGTTCGGCTTCCCGCTCGCAGGCATCACAGTGATCGCCACCGATCTTGGCTGGTCGGCCGGCGACGGTGCGCGCCTGGCCGGGCGCAGCCGTGACCTCGTGCCGCTGCTGGCCGGGCGGCAGATTCCGCACGAGCTGTTCGACGGCGACGGCGCAGCTCGCGTCTGGCCGGTGACCGCTCGATGACGACGGCTGCCGCCGACGAGCTCAGCGTCACCTTCGCAGCGCTCGCCGATCCGACGCGGCGGGCCATCCTGACTCGCCTCTCGGCCGGCGAGGCGACGGTCGGGCAGCTGGCCGCTCCGTTCGCCCTGACCCAGCAGGCGATCTCCAAGCACATCAAGGTGCTCGAGCACGCCGGGCTCATCTCACGCTCGCGCGCCGCGCAGGCGCGACCATGCCGTCTCGAGCCTGCGCAGTTCGACACAGTGTCCGAGTGGATCGGCCGGCACCGCCAGCTCTGGCACGACAGGTATGACCGGCTCGATGAGCACCTGGCCGCACTACGCGAAGCCAACCGTGATGCCGACCCCGATGCCACGGACGATGCCACCGACGATGCCAAGGAGGAATCATGACTCAGCCCGGCGAGCTCACCTACCGGCGTACTCACCAGGCGAGCCGGGACCTGCTCTTCGACTGCATGACGCGGCCTGAGCACCTCACTCACTTCTGGGGCCCGGACGGGACCACGACGCCAATCGACGGGATCACGGTGGAGCTCCGGCCGGGCGGCAGATTCGAGACCACGATGGTGAGCCTGGCCGACGGCAGTCAGTACACGATGCGTGCGGTCTTCGTGGCTGTCGAGCGGCCGGAAAGGCTGGTCTGGCGAGAGGCCGACCTCGAGGGCGGCATGATCACAACGGTCACCTTGACCGAGCTTGGCGACGGCCGGACCGAGGTCGTGACGCATCAGACCAACGTGCCGGCCATGTACGCGAGCGCCGACGCGCGCACAGGTTTCGAGACGAGCCTGCGTCGCTTCGACGAGTACGTGGCGACCATCGCGGCAGGCTAGCGGCGACGTCGCGCACCGAGCCGGGATCACCGGCCGCGTGTTCATGTCGACCGAATGGGCGGTTTCGGTTGTACGCGGGCCCATCCTGTGCTGCGCTGTTGATCTGGACCAGGCGCCCTTAGTGCAGCTGGGGGGTGCGCCGCATGGCAGAGGACAGCCCTCCGCGGCCGTCAGACCGGCCGCCGGAACTGCCGTCGGACCGGCCGCCGGAACTGCCGCGGCGGGTACCGGGCGCGGGCGGGCTGACGCCGGGGCAAGTGCGCCGCGGCTACCTGACCGCCCGCACCCCGGCCACCGCAGGACCAGCGGCTCCCCCGGCGGATGCACCACCAGGACACGCCCAGGAAGCACAGCACGCCCAGCAAGCACAGCAGCCCCAGCGGCCACGGCCTGTCGGTTCGCTGCCACGGCGCTCGCCGGGCGCGAGCGCGATTCAGACGCCGCCGGGAGCCCGGCGGCCGGTGGCGCCGAGGCGAGTTGACCCGCCTGGCCCCGCCGCCGCCCCAGCATCCGCCACCGCGCCACCCGCCACCGCGCCACCCGCCACCGCGCCACCCGCCGTCACCGCGCCACCCGCCGTCACCGTCAAGCTGAGCCAGCCTGCTGCCCGCGCTACGAGGGTCAGGCCCGCTCGGCGCTGGCAGCTGGCGGGGCTGGCCATGGCGTCCGTCGCCACGATCGCCGCGGTCGTCGCGCTGGTTGCCAGTCACAAGCCCGCAAAGCTGCAACGAAACGCGCCGGCCGCGGCGGAGGTTGGGGGTCAGCGGCTCGCCAGCTCGGCGGCGGTCCGCGGCGAGGCTGTCGGCTGGGTAGCCGCGCAGGTCGGCCGCGATGTATCGGTGGCCTGCGACGCAGCGGCATGCTCAGACCTGGCCGGGCGCGGCTTCCCGGCCAGTAACCTGACGGTCCTCCAGCCGACGGCGCAGGACCCGTACGGGTCGGTGCTTGTGATCGCGACCGCGGATATCCGTAGCCAGTTCGGCAGCAAGCTCGGCTCCGTGTACGCGCCGCAGGTCATCGCCAGCTTCGGCGCCGGGCCTGACCGGATCGATATCCGAGTCATGGCCCCGCTAGGCCCGGCCGTGTTCCGCGCCGCACTGAGCAAGGACCTGTCGGCCAGGAAGTCATCTGGGGCGCAGTTGCTGCGGAACAGCCGGATCACCGCCGGGACCGTCGCCCGGGCCCAGCTCGCGGCGGGGCTTGTCGACTCCCGGCTACTCACTACCATCGCGTTCCTGGCCGGTCAGCACCCGGTCGACATCGTCGGCTTCGGCGGCGCGGCGGCCGCCGCCGACCCTGGCGTCCCGCTGCGCATTGCCTACCTGGCGGAGTCTGACGGCGCAACGCCCGCCAGCAGCGGCAGCGCTTACCTGAGGGCGCTCGAGGCGGTCCTGCACGCGCAGAGCCCGCCCTACGTGCCGCTCAGCTTCGGGACCGTGCAACTGCCGAGCGGGCAGCCCGTGCTCCAGGTCGAGTTCGCGGCGCCGAGTCCGTTTGGCCTGCTTCAGTCCTGACCGGCAGCCGGACGCGGCCGCCGTCCAGCCGGAGCGCTCCCGACCCAGCCGTGGCCGAAGTACCGCGGGTCGAGCGCCTGGAGCGGGGCGCCGTGCTCCGTGACCTGCTTGCCTGAGCGGCGATCAGCAATGCCGGATCTGCAACTTGTCCGGCCTTCGCAGCGATACCTGAATAGACCGCGATAGCCCGCAACCAGCGCGCTTCTCGCAGACCTTCAGGAATCGCGGAAGGCTCCCATGAGCGAGACCGATAGCCACGGCGACAGCCAGCCGAGCTCACGGCGCGACTTCCTGGTGGGCGCCGGGACCGCCGGCGTCGCCGCGGCCGGTGCCGTATTCGTGACACGCGCTCTCGGCCGAACCAGGCTGCCCGCGCCCGCCGCCCGCGTGGCCTTT
>DASXKI010000383.1:0-3075 GCA_036496945.1 Streptosporangiaceae bacterium
GGTCGGCCAGTTCCACGTAGCAGGCCCCGTCGGGAAACTCGGCGGCCATCGTGGTCAGCGTGCGCAGCGCCAGCCTGGTCTTCCCGATGCCGCCGGGACCCGTCAGCGTGAGCATGCGAGTGCCGCCCACGAGCTTGCGCAGCTCGTCGAGCTCCCGCTCACGGCCGACAAAGCTGTTAGGTTCCTGGGGCAGGGATGCGCTTATGTCCGCTACCTCACTCGGCAGGAATGTATCTACACATATATCTACACAATTGTGATGATGCACTGTAGTGCTGGACAAGTTTAACCTGCTACCTGTTAGGCACCTAGGTGCTTGCCGCGGCCCGATTTGTCCCGGTAAGTGCGGCGACATGACTCGGCATGCCGTTTGTGCCTTGTGCCTGCCGGTTAGTGAGGGACCGGTCGGCACAATCATGCCCCGGTCGCCGTGGCCGGACCGCCTTGGGGGGGATGCGGCGAGTCACGCTGGCGTTTGCGCCGAAGCGATGTCGCGCCGCAGGGAGCGGTCACGGCGACCGGTCAGATTTTCAGGGCCTGGCGGCCGCCTCGCGGACCGCTGGCACGATCTCCTGCGCGAAGCGGGCCACCGCCACCGGGGCGGGGGTGTCATCCGTGCTGCGGTAGATGAAGCCACCCGCCCCGTGCTCGAGTACCGCCGACGTCATCTCCTCGATCCACTGCCGCGCTGACCCGCCGATCCAGCGCCCGTCGTCGTCGCGGTTCTGCGCGAGCGGTTCGGATGTGATGCGGCCGCCGAAGTTGAAGATGTTCGCGACCCCGGCCGGATCCCGGCCCGCCGCGGCCGCGGCCGCGTCGATCAGCGGCCGCGACTCGCGGTACCTGGCGCTCAGCCAGTCCGACCCCATCGAGGGAACCCAGCCATCGGCGGTCCGCCCGGTCACCGCGAGCGACTTGGGGCCGACCGAGCCTGTCCAGATGGGCGGCGCGGGCGCCGGGGCCGGCTGAAGACCGGTCACCTGGTAGAACGAGCCGTCGAATGTAACCGGCTCGCCGCCGCCGCACAGCGCCCTGATCAGCGTGATGGCCTCTTCCAGCGCGCGCACCGCGGCACCGGGCGTCAGCCGCGGGATGCCGAGCTGGGGGATCATGTCCCAGATCGCCCCGGCGCCGATCCCGAGGATGACGCGACCGCCGGACAGCGCGGACAGCGAGCTGATCGTGCGCGCCAGCGCGGGCGCGGGCCGCGTCGGCAGGTTGGTCACGATCACGGCCCCGGAGATGGTGCTGGTGCGGCCGAGCAGGAACCCGACCACGGAGTAGGCGTCTAGCTTGTCGCCGAAATACAGGTGATCCGCGATGGTGAACATGTCGAGACCGCCACGATCGGCCGCCGCCGCTATCTCCAGGACGCTAGGCACGTTACCGACATCCGCGCCGTTCCACTGGCCAAGGCTTGCGCCGAAAAGCACACGTCGCTGCGACATTGTGGCGAGTTCTCCTCACGCCGGACGGGCCGTCCGCGCCAGCCTACGGGCATCAGCGCCGGGCGGAATCGATATACGTCAAGTGACCGATGTCTTCCGGGTGCAAGTTGCACGAGCATTTGTGATGCAAGCGGCAAAGGGTTGCCATTACGGGCCCTACCTGCCGAAACGGTAGTTCCAACCGAAGAGACTCCCGCGTGGCCGGCCTGCGCCAGTCCGTACACCCTGCACGCACGCCGCTGGTCACGCGGGCCAGGTTTCCCCCCGCGCAAGGAGCAGAGCGTGTTTGTTAAGGCCCTATCCGGTGCGGCATCGTTCGCGGCGTGCCTTCGGCTTTTCCGATGCTACCCACTCGCGGTCACGCCGCACCCCGCGAACGGCGGATACCCGTCGATGGTCCTGATGAGCCGCGCGGCCGGATCGGCCGGGTTCTACGTGCTCACCCACGTCGACGACGACGCGTTCGTCATCAGGTCGTGGAACGACTCCCAGGGCGGCAGCCAGGAGATCCGTCCTGGTGAACAGGTCTCCGGCGTCACCGGCCAGGTGATCAGCAGCGGAATGCCGCTCCCGCACGACGGCGCGCTGCTCGGCTGGGTGACCGACTGCCAGGTCACCGTGATGCTCGCGGTGCACTGCCCGCACCCGGGGACCTGGGACACGCCGGTGCCGTTCCCCGAGATCCGGGTCATGCCGATGGCGGGCACCAGCGCCCTGGCGGAATGGCCGCCGTTCACGAGCAGCCCGCTCGAGGACGGGCGCCTGTGGGAGTACGTCGAGTGGGGGCAGATCGTGGACATCGTTCCGCTCGTGACCCGGAGTACCGGGCTCGCGTTCTGGGTGCCGCTGCCGGGGACCCGCGGGGCCAGGGGCGAGGGGTTCGTCGTGATCTGCGACAACCTGCCCGGAGACGACTACTGGCTGCCGGCCGGTGTCTACATGGACCACTGGACGCTTCGTGAGGGCATTCAGGCGCCGCCGCCCAGGCGGTTGCTGTCGCTGCCCGGCGTCGTGGACCTGGCGCACCAGCTGCGTTAACCGTCGGCCGCGGTCAGCCGTCCAGGAACTTGCTGATCGCGGTCCAGGTGCGCTCGGGCTGATCCGCCTGGTGAACGTGGCCGCAGTCGTCGATCACCTCCACCTGGCTGCCCGCGATGCGGCTGCCGAACTCCTCCGCGTAGGCGGCGGGGATGAGCGCGTCCTCACGGCCCCAGACGATCAGCGTGGGCACGCCGATCCTGTGCAGCCGGCGGCCGAGCCCGTGGTCGGCGATCGGCCAGGCGAACTTGGTCGTGCAGCCGAGGTTCCACGCGCTTTGCGCGATCGCTTTGGGGATCAGCCCGGGATCGGCGGGAAGGGCCATGGCCGCCCGGGCCGCCTCGCTGTCCGGGTGGGCGAACAGGTACTTCGGCACGTTTTCGGGCGGCCCCGCCACCATCTCCATGAGCGGGATCGGCGCGTCATCGCGCCACAGGCCGAGCGGTGACAGCAGCACGAGCTTGCCGAAGAGCCGCGGGAAGCTCGCCGCGAGATCGGCCGCGACCATGCCGCCGAACGACTGGCCGACCGCAACCGGGCGGTCGAGCCCGAGCGCGCGCGTCAGCTCCTCGTAGACGAGCAGCAGTTC
>DASXKI010000384.1:0-2621 GCA_036496945.1 Streptosporangiaceae bacterium
GATCAGCGAGCCATCTAATCCCGGCGCGACGACGTGGGACTCCGCGTGCGGCAACTCGTATGCCCTGCGGCGCTGCTCCTCGTGCGGCGTGACGAGTAACGTCCGCTCCCTGCAACGTCAGGGTGCGCCCTGGAACTGCAAGTTGTGCAAAGCTGCCAACACCGGCTACAGCAGGCAACCAGGCTCGTGAGCGGATGTGGAGCGAGGCACGAGCACGTGGCGCCAACGCTATCGTCGCAATGCGGTTCGACTGCAACGAGATCGGCGGCATCATGTCCGAGGTAGCCGCCTACGGCACCGCCGTGACCGTGGAGCCACTGCAGTCAGCTGACCCTGCGGACGTGGTAGATCGCCAATGAGCCGACGCAGTGAACCGACGCAGTGAACCGGCGCGCTGAACCGGCGCGCTGCTTCAGCGTGAGCAAGCCGGGCACGATGTCCGATCGCGGGCGTGGGTCAGCCTGACGGGGTCGCAGGTCGCGGATCTCGGCGCAGCGGGTGATCGGCGGGTACTTCGACCAAGACGATGGGGAGGCCGTCAGGGTCCTCGATCCACATCTCAGTAAGCCCCCATGGCTCTAGCTCAGGCCCGCGAAGAATGCGGGCGCCGGCGGCACGGAGCCGGTCATGCTCAGCGTGCACCTCCCGGACCTGAAGCCAAATCCTCACCGGCTGTTCCGCCGGCTGGGCCGCACGCCCGGAGATTTCCAGCAGTCCTCCGCCGAGAAAGAAGACCATCGACGGGTCGGCCGGCGGACCGAACTCCCGGTAGACAGCCAGCCCCAGCACATCGCGGTAGAAGTGCCGGCTCTGGCCCAGGTCGGCAGGGCGCAGCAGGATCCGGCTGCTCAGTACGTCCACGCCACCGTCCTGCCCGCGGAGGTCGCGACCGGAACCTGGCCCGGTTGCTGTGGCGGCCGGGGCCGCGGGAGCGGCCGCCCGGGATCGCCGCACCCGGCCGGCCGCGCCCGGGACGGCTAGCGGCGAGAGCTCGCCAGCTTGCGCGCCGCCGCCGGCTGGCGCCTGGGCGTCATCTCGTGCCTCATCCAGGTATCGATCACGGCGTCGCTCTCCCATGACGTGATCAGCGCGTAACGGGGCCGCGGACCCGGGTGCCAGACCACATGCCAGAGTCGCTCAGTGTCGATGACCAGCTGCATTCCCGGGTGCAGCCGGATTCGGCTCTCCGTCGAAGGGTCGTCCTTGTCCTCGCGCAGGATGAACATGGACTGGCCCGCCGCGTCGTCCAGCTCGAGCCAGGACCGGATGACCCAGCCAGCGCCGTCCGGGTTAAGCCGGTTGTTGTCGTCGCGATGCAGCTGGCGCAGTGCCGTCGGCTCGTCACTCGGGTTGAGCTTGATGACGCGCACCCGGCCGTAGTTGCCACCGATCTCTTCCACGTAGCTCGCGAGACTTGGGGCGAGCAGCCGGTTGGACGTCCAGATGCCGTTCTTGTCAGCCTTGCCGTGATCCCAGAATCCGCGGCAGTCCATCTCGCCGGTCGCCGACGCCAGCGGAGCGAAGTTGGTGTCGCCGCCGCTCTTCCAATCCATGTACTCAAGCGACTCCCACTCGGCCGGCTCGATCGTGGGCCCCCGCCGGTCGCGCAGGACGACGAAACCTTTTTCGGCCATGATGTCGAGCTTGTGATGCATTGCCTGCCCCCGTTGTTTTCGCTTGGAATTCCTCCCTCAGTCGCCGTCCTTTCCCGTCCGCCGGGTGTTGTACGCAGCTCTTTCATGGCCCAATGCCCAGGTGTGACTTACATTTTGTCAACCAGCGCCTGGAACGCCGGCGTCATGGCCAGCGGCCAGCAGGGATTCCGGTTTCTGGCGGAGTTACGGCCGCCCGGCAAATGCCGACGGCGCCGACGAACAACAATCCTCTCAATGGCAAGGATCCATAACAAAGATCGAGCGCTCTCAGATTGGCTGTGCCTCGTCCTGGATAAGTCAGCCAAGGAGCATTCATGACATCGGCCAGTTGCAGTCCGGACCGATATTTACGACGACGCGACTACCAATTGTGCCGTCAGGCCTTCGGTTCGGGCACCGCCTATGCCGGGCCGCCTGCCGTCTCCATCAGCGAAGCTCGCCGACGGCGCTTACGCGCCAGGCGCGCTGGCTGGCTGCGCGAGTACCGTGTGAGGTGGTGGATATCCGGCAGGCTACGAAGGGTGCCTGGTCATGGCTGTCAAGGTCTACCTGGGCGATGCCACGGCAGCACACAGCGAGCTGACCTACGAGGAAGCGGACGCCTTCAGCGTCACCGCGGGTGGTTTCTTGCTCATTCAGCGGCAGCACTCAGGAGAACAGAAAGACCTGGCGGTATTCGCGCCGACCGCGTGGCTCCATGCGGAGATCGTCCGGGAACCGGCGCCAGGTTCGCGGTGACGTGCCCGGCGTCCCGCCCGTCACCCAGGTCCCGACCGGCGGTGCCAGGGGTCCAGCCTGGGAGGAGGTGGCCGGAGTGCGCTACCGGCTAGAGGTCCGGCTCACGCCCGCCGATGTCGGCCAGCGGGTCGTGATCCGCTGGCGCCGGCCCGTCCCAGGTGACGGTGAGGTGGTCGCCGACGTCCTCGGTATCCTCGAGGGGGCGGACGCTGGCTCCTTCGCAGTCCG
>DASXKI010000385.1:0-1644 GCA_036496945.1 Streptosporangiaceae bacterium
CTCCACCAGCGAGTCTGGTGCGAACCTGACTTCCTCTCCCTGGCGCGCCAGCGCCTGCCGCAGCCGAGCCTTGCAGATCGGCTGCTGTCCGCCGATCGGCTGTATATCCTGCTCTCATGGCCTCGTGACAAAACCGCGGGAGGGATACCGGACGTGAGTGGACGGGCTTGGTGGCTGAGCGCGGCCGCGCTCCTCCTGCTCCTGACGGTCGCCGCCCTGGGCGTCGCCGTCACCCTCGTGAACCCGAACGACTACAAGCCGCAGATCCTCGCGGCCGTGCAACAGGCGACGGGACGGACCCTGAGCTTGGGTGGTCCCCTGCGCATCAGCCGCTCGCTATGGCCGACGATCGAGGTCACGGACGTGACACTGGCCAACCTGCCCGGCGGCACGCGCCCTGACCTGGCCCGGGCGGAACGCATCGAGGCGCAGCTGTCCTTGCCCGCGCTGCTGCGCCACCGCATCGTAGTGAGCAAACTCACGCTGGAGGGGCCCAACATCCTGTTCGAGTTCGTCGGCGGCAAGCCGAACTGGGTTCTCGAGCCGGCGGCCGACTCGCAAACCTCTCTAGCTGGCTCGCACGTCACCCTGGACATACGCCAAGCGCACGTGCGGAACGGAATGGTCACGCTGCGGCTGCCGACCCGCACCCATGTCGTGGGCGTCCGCTCGCTCGATCTGAGGCACCCAGCGGCAGACGCTCCGCTCGACCTAGCCACAGTGCTCGTCTACTCGGACTATCAGCCGTTCAGCCTGCGGGCCTCAGCCCAACCGACGGGCGGCGTCGCCGATCCCTGGAACACGAGGCTGGAGTTCGCGGCCTACAAGGCGACACTCTCCGCCAGAGGAAGGATGAGCCTCGCCGGCGACTACGACTTGCAGCTGGAAGGGCGCATTCCCGAGTTGGAGAAGCTCAATGCCCTGCTACCGTCGCTGCACCTGCCGTCGCTGCATCGGATGAGCGTCTCCACCCATCTGACCAGCGGCCGCGCGCCGGGCGACCTGCCGGTGGTCGGCGAGACGCGGCTCGAGGTCGGCAGCGCGGACCTGGGCGACCGCCTGCCGGGGCTGACGCTGGGCACCGCCGAGGTGTCGCTGCCCAAGGCGGGCGGCGCCGCGACAACTTCCGGGGCCGGCCGCTACGCAGACAGGGCATTCACCTTTGCCGGCACGTTCGATGTGCCGGAACGCTTGGACGGGCGGTTCACCACGCTGATCGACCTGAAGGCCCAAATGGCCGCGACGGCGGGGCGGACGCAGGCGTCAGCATCAGCGGATGGCACCCTGGCGCTGAAGGGCAAGCTAGCCCTGGACACCGGCAGCTTCGATGGGCTGGATGCGACAGTGGGGCTGCGCCTGCCGGCGCTGGCGACATCGCGGTCGGTTCGATCGCTTGCCCTGCCGGCGCTGACGGACGTCTCGCTCGGCGGGCGGCTAAGCATCCCCGCCGATCTTGGTTCTCTGAGGCTCCGTCGGGCAACGCTGTCGGCCCACGAACTCGACGTCGCCGGCGATGTAACCATCGGGCTCGGGTCGGCCATGGCGCTCGATGGCCGGCTCCGCGCGACCCGACTTGACATGGACGCGTTATTGGCCGCATCCGGAGCGGACCGGGTGGCGCCGGGTGCCAGAACCGGCGACCCG
>DASXKI010000386.1:0-65256 GCA_036496945.1 Streptosporangiaceae bacterium
ATCGAGAAGGAGGAACCTGACATGCAGAACGCCCGATTCCTCGAGACCGGGACAGCCCTGCCAGCCACCTAAGCAGCGCTTCCCGCACGACCGCAGAAAGAAAGAAGACAAGATGGACACCACCACGCTTCGCCACGCCTATCGCGCGCTGCTGGACGCCGCTGCCACCGTCGCCGACTCTGACAACCCGGGCCTTCTCCCGCTTGCCGGCGGATGGAACGCCGACCAGATCCTGGCGCACGTCGCCATCATCAACGCCGCCACCATCGCCGCCGCCTCTGCCATCGCTTCGGGCGCGAACACGACCTACGACAACCGCATAGCCCTCGACACCTGGACCATCGACCGCCTCATCGCGCTCGCCGGCGGCACCGCAGGGCTCCGAGAGCGCATCCGCCTCCAAGCAGACGCCCTCTGCGCACTCGGCGGGCCGATGCTGAGCGACGCCGAACTCAACACACCGGTGCCCACCCGGCTCCTGTCCAACGACACCCTCCTGGTCGATCAGCCCATGCCGCTGAGAGACCTCATCACCGGCCTCGCAGAAGCGGAGCTTCCCGGACACACCAAACAGCTTCTGGCCCTCCTGCCGGACGGCCGGGCCGAAGCCGGAATCTGATCTTCCGGCACATTGCGGCTGCCCGTAAGCACCAAAGTGCGGGCGGTAGCTCGTCGAGCCGTGCGCAGCCGGCCTATATCGACCGGCGGGTCCGGCGCCTCAAGCCGCGGTGACCTCGTCACGCTCGACGTGAACACCGCGCCGGCTGTCGCCGGACGAAGAAACCTTAAGAGGAGAAGTCGTGAAGGAAGAATCAGCAAACGGCGCCGGGTCGGCGCCGGAGGCCGCGGCCAGCGCCAGGAACGCACCGAGCCTGCCTAAGGCCGTCGACCGGGCCGCCTTCGAGGCCGAACTGGACAGGCTGCGGGTCCGGGAGAAGGCGCACACGCGCGAAGGCGACGCGATCGCCGCGACCCGGCGACGCCTGCCCATGGTCGAGGTAGACGCCAGCCTCGCGCTGATCGGGCCGCGCGGGCCGGTCACCCTGCTGGAGGCGTTCGAAGGGCGCCGGCAGCTGATCGCCTACTACTTCATGTGGAACCCGGGCCGTCCTGCGGCCGAGCAGTGCGAAGGCTGCACCTGGGTCACCGCCCAGGTCGGTGAGATGTCCTACCTGCATTCGCGCGACATCACCTACGCCGTCTTGTGCCAGGGGCGCTACGACGAGAGCGCCCGCTACCGCGACTTCATGGGCTGGGACATGCCGTGGTATTCAGCTCTGCCCTCCGTCGACGCGCTGCTGACCGGCCGCCAGGTCGGCCTGTTTCACCTGGTGTGCTACCTGCGCGACGGCGACCGCGTGTTCGAAACCTGCTGGACGACCCGGCGCGGCGCGGAGGCACTGGACTACAGCTACGCGCTCATGGACCTCACCGTCTACGGACGCCAGGAGCCGTGGGAGGACTCACCCCCCGGCTGGCCCCAGCAGTGCACCTACACGCGGACTAGCAGCGGCTCGCCCACATGGCAACCAGAGTGGCCGGGCGGACGCCCCATCGCCCAGTGGCCGCGCCTCGAAGCCGGACGCTCTGACGACCTCACCGTCGGGCCCTGATCGTCGGTGGAGCGCGGTGCTTCCCGGCGCCGAGCGCGGCTACCCGTCCGAGGACTCGGCGGCCCTACGCGCCGCTAGGGGCATTGCTCGCCCTCGGCGACGCGAGTCCAGATCCATACCCACGTTCTGGCAGCTGCCCTGATCATCAGACGTTGAATTCAGCCAATCGAAGGAGTGCCCCGAATGAGTACGACTCTTGTTCTGGCCGGCGGCGGTCCCGCCGCCCTCGCGTGGGAGCTCGGAGTGCTGCGCGGACTGGCCGATGCGGACGCCGAGCTGGCCCAGAAGGTCATCGGCGCCGGCACTGTGATCGGCACCTCCGGCGGCTCCAGCGTGGCCGCCCAGATCACCAGCGGCACACCGCTGGATGAACTGTATGACGGGCAGCTTTCCGCCGACACCGCCGAAATCGAGGTCCAGCTCGACCTGACCGAGTTCATGAGCCGTTTCGGCGCCGCGGTCGCCGGCGCGGTCGATGAGCTGGACCGGCGCCGACGCGTGGGAGCCTTCGCGCTGGCCGCGTCCACATTGCCCGAGACCAAACGGCGCGCAGTGATCGCCGCGCGGCTGCCAGCCGCCGACTGGCCCGAGCGAGCCCTGCGAATCCCCGCCGTCGACGCAGCCACCGGTGAGGTTGTCATCTTCACGCGCGACAGCGGCGTCACGCTGCTCGACGCGGTCGCCGCCAGTTGCGCGCCGGTATCTGGCCCCCGGCCACTATCGGAGACCACCGCTACCTCGACGGCGGTGTCCGCTCCAGCACCAACGCCGACCTGGCCGCCGGAGCCGATCAGATCCTGCTCATCACCCCCACCCTGCCGGACACACCCGCTCCGAGCCTTGGAGGCGATCTGCGAACCGAACTCGGCACACTCAGCAACTCACACGCCGAGGTAATCTACGCCGACCAGGACTCTATGGCCTTGCTCGGCAACCCGCTCGCCATCCATACCCGCGCCCCGGCCGCCCGGGCCGGCCGCACCGTCGGCCGGACCGCCGCCACCACGGTGGCCCAGCTCCTCAACTGACCAGCCGGACTTGGCGGCCGCCGTAGTCGATCATGAGGCCCACCGCCCGGAATTCACCGGCGTAGGCTGCTCGAGCGGCGGACGAACCAATTCAGCAGAGCGACGTCCGCTGGCAGCCCAGGAACCAATCAACATCAACTTCCAGCGAAGCCGCGCCAAAGCCGTCACGCCATGTCACAACCCGCCCGAGACTCGAGCGCGACCGACAACTGAAGAAACGCTCCAGATCGCCGAATCGGGCGCGGCCAGGCATGAGGCCAACGGGACGGGTGGCCGTACACAGATCATCCAGCTCTGCAGGAACGCCCTGCGAACAAGATCCTTATAGCCCGAGCTCGCGGCCGCCGCCCCGGCACCGTCACCCGGACTTGCCACGCGGCCGACGCACGGGGAGCCGACCGGTCCGAACCGAGGTGGTGACCGTCAGTTAAGCCCGCTTCGGTCAGGAGCACCGACGTCGGTCAGCTGCCGTCAATGGCCCGAATGAGCTTGCCGGTGTGGCGGCCAGCCCGTGACGCAAGGGGCCGACTCGGGTTTGGTCACCCTGCAGCAGGTGCGGCGCCGTGCCTCGGCTGATATCGCAGTGCTGACCATTTTTCTGATCCGGCTGACAACCTGTGAAGGGTTGCGCGGGGTCATAGGGGTGGGTCGCCGGCACGCCGAGCGATGCCGAACACTTGGTGGCATCAGCCACGTGCACATAAGGAGCCGGCCAGCGTTGGCTAGCGATGAGGAGTTCGAGCAATTCGTCGCAGGTGCGCTGCCGCGTCTGCTCCGCTTCGCTCATGTGCTGACCGGTAACTCTTCTGCTGCCGAGGATCTGGTCCAGACTGCCCTGGGGCGGTCCTGGCGTGCCTGGCGATTGGGCCGGATTGATGATCCGCAAGCTTTCGTCCGCAAGGTGATGGTCAACAGTTACGCGTCGTGGCATCGCCGCTACGGGGGGAGAGAGACCGCTGTCGCGAACCCGCCTGAGAGGGTGCTCGCCGAGGACGAGGCAGGGCGCATCGATGATCGCGACGCCATCTTCCGCGCCCTGCTGGCTCTTCCGGCGCGCCAGCGCACGGTGATCGTCCTGCGCTATTACGAGGAGCTATCCGAGCAGGAGATCGCCGCCGTCATGGGCATCTCGCCCGGGACGGTGAAGAGCCAGGCAGCCCGGGCGCTGCGGCGCCTTGCGGCCACCTTCACCGCAATTGACCCCGGCCATGCAGGCAGCCAACGGAGCCCGAGATGACTGAGCTGGAAGACAGGATCCGTGATGCATTGCAAGATCCACGGTGGGAGCTGCCCGTTTGGCCGGACCCGATGCGGCGTGTTCGCCGCGCCGCAGCCCGCCAGCGTGCCAGTCTGACCGCCGCGACAGTCGTTCTGTTGGCGGCCGTTGTAACGCCGCTCGCGTTGCTGCCTGGCCTGGTCGCTCATCGATCCGGAGTTAAGCCGTCGGCGGTCGCCGCATCGCGTACTCCGTCCGTGCGCTCATCCGCCCCGTCGGTGCCGTCGTGGGCGAAGCGACTCGACGGCGAGGTCGCCTACACGTGCGGAGACTCCATCTGCCTGATGCGCCCGGACGGGACCGGGCAGCTAACTCTCGGCCTCGGCGCGCCGTCGGCGCCGTTCCCGCAGGGGGATCCGGCGTGGTCCCCGGACGGCCGCCAGCTGGCGTTCCGCGGTTACTACGGATCCGCCGACGGCGACTACGACCTGTATGTGATCGACGCGACCGGATGTCATCTCACCAGGCTCACTCGCCAGATCAACGGCGTCAGCCCGTCGTGGTCGCCCACCGGAGGCCAGATCGCCTTCGCGGTTGGCGGCATCGATGTCATCAAAGCCGACGGCACAGGGCTTCGCCATCTGACGACCGACACCTCCACGTACGGGGACGACCTACCGGCCTGGTCGGCGGGCAACCGGATCGCTTTCGTCCGCACCCGGTCCGGAGCGGCCACCGGAGAGATCTACACCGTGAAGGCCGACGGGTCGGGTGTGGCGGCGCTCACTCACGGCGCTCCCGGATTCGTCGAGCCATCGTGGGCTCCAGACGGGAAGTCGATCGCATTCGTGGCCGACACGGTTCGGCTCCAGAGCGCCGGCGTGATCGAGGTCGCCAACGGTGATGGGACGGGTGTTCATCGGGTGAGCCCGCGCTCCTGGACCAGCTACAGCCCCACGTGGACCCCCAGCGGCAAGATCATATTCCTCCGTCAGATAGGAGCACCAACACAATCTACGGCCGCGCCGGCAAGCGCCTACATCGTGAATCAAGACGGCTCCGGCTTGCGCCTGCTGTACCCGAACCTGGACGCAAGTCAGATCGCATGGGGACCCACGACTCTGCCCAACGCTGCTTGCTAGTGCGGCTATCCACCCAGGAGGTCCAGCCGCGGCGCGATGTCTCACCGGGCTGACGAGGATCGCCGACGTCTATCGAGACACGCACACAAAAGGCCCCTGGTACCCCTTACGCATCGACAGAACGACCCGTTCTGTGCCATCCGACCGACCATCCCCGAAACACTACTGACCGCGCCGAACGGCGGATCTCGCGCAGCGGGCGCGGACCAGCGCAAGTCACTGAGCGTGATCTGATCTCCGACCCAGCGCGCGGCTTGCCGAATATTTGCCTGTTACGCGAGCGGTTCAGGCTGACTCCTGGGCGGATGTCTGGCTGCTTGACGAGTCGCAGGAGGGACGGCAGTTCTCGCCGCGGCTGCGCGACAGCATGGCTGCCAGCGCCGCCGTGCACTACTCGCCACGCGGACCGGCGCCCCGCGCGACGTCCCGGCCCTCGACCAGCGCCGGGCCGCTGGCTTTCGGGCCAGTCGGCGGCGCACACGGGGGAAGCTGTCGCGTGAGACAAGCGCCGGGCGCTGTCATGCCACCGGCGTAGGCACAAATTTGGCGATGGCGTCGGCCACGGCGGCCGGGTTGTCGACCGGGACCCACGTCTTGGCCCCGGCCACGGGAACCAGTGTGGCGTGGGGGAAGTCGGACGCGAGTCGCTGCGCGCCGGTCATCGGGAAGAAGTCACATGCATCGCCCCAGATCACCAGAACCGGCCGCTCGAACCGCGGGATCGCCTCGGCGGCATCGATGAGCAGTTGCGGGCGTTCACCGGCCAGGGCCGCGACGAGATCGCCAGCCACCAGATGGTCACGGAGGATCGGCGCGGAGAACGACTCCATGCGCTCGTCGTCCAGTCCGCTCGCCGAGACGGCGGAGATGCCTCGGCGCCGGGCGGCCGACGATCGCCTCTGGAGCTGCGTCTGCAGCCGGATTGCGGCGCGAGCAAGCCCGGGGAGCGCGCGGGCCACGGCGACCGCGTTCTTGAGCTTGTCCGGGGGGAACTGTTCGTAGTTCTCGCAGTTCGTCAGCACGAGACGGCCCACGCGCCCGAGCGCGGGGTGATCAGTGGCCAGCGACAGCAGGAGCAGCCCGCCGGCGGTGTCGTTGGCGACCACGGTGGCGTCCTCCACGTCGAGCAGTTCGAGGCAGTCGAGCAGCATCCGGGCCAGCGACGTGGCCGACCGGTCCGCTCCAGGTGAGAGCGGCCAGGGATGCGCTCCGAGCGGGAGGTCGACAGTGATGCACTGGTAGCGGTTCTCGAGCGCGGCGATCACGTCGCGCCACAGGTCGCCGTTCGCGAGCGCGCCGGCGAAGAAGACGAGCACCGGCCCGCTGCCGAACGACCGCCAGGCTAGGGGGCCGAGCCGGGTTTCAAGCGTTCCAGGTTCCATCGTTCGCGCTTCCTTTCGGTGATCGAGAAGTCATCAGGTCGTCGCTGCGCGGCCGCTAGCAAGGGCTCACCCCAGGAGACCGGCGGCGGTGCGCATGCGACGCGGTTTCATGACGTTGATCCACAAGGAGGCAGGCCGTCCCAGGTAGTAGGCGGGCGCGCTCGAGGTCCGCGATCTCGCGCTCGCGGTTCGCGCCGAGTTTCATATTCTGGATCTTGTCGTGCAGCTTGAGGATCGCGTCCATCAGCATTTCCGGCCGCGGCGGGCAGCCGGGCAGGTAGATGTCGACCGGCACGATGTGGTCGACGCCCTGCACGATCGCGTAGTTGTTGAACATGCCGCCGCTGGAGGCGCAGACGCCCATCGAGATGACCCACTTCGGCTCGGACATCTGGTCGTAGACCTGCCGGAGCACCGGCGCCATCTTCTGGCTGACCCGGCCGGACACGATCATCAGGTCCGCCTGCCGCGGGGTGGCCGCCATTTTCTCCATGCCGAACCTGGCCAGGTCGTGGCGCGAGCCACCAGTAGCCATCAGCTCCATGGCGCAGCAGGCAAGCCCGAACGTGGCAGCCCAGACCGAGTGCGCCCGGATGTATCCGGCCACCTTCTCCACGGTCGTGAGCAGTAAACCGCCGGGCACGTGCTCCTCGATCCCCATGGCTGCCTCCGTCAAATCGGCCGCGCGGCCGAATTTTCGGCCACCCGGCCTATAGTAACGTGCTGGGATGCAGCCCAAGCCGGGGCGGCCCACCCGCACGTTCACCGAGGTCACGCGGCGAGCTCAGATCGTCCAGTGCGCGGCAGACGTGATAGCCGAAACCGGGTACGCCAGAGCCAGCATGGCTGAAATCGCCAGGCGCGCGGGGATCGCCAAGAGCGTCATCTCCTACCACTTTGCGGACAAGAACGAGCTCATGCAGGAACTCATCAGTACGGCAGTTCGCGCGTTCACGGAGTTCCTGGAACCTCTGCTGGCCGCCGAGACCAGCGCCGACGGCAAGATCCGCACTTACCTGACCGGATCTGCCGAGTACATGATCAGGTACAGAAATCTGCACCTAGCAGTGCTGGAGATCGCCTTCAAGGCGCTTGGCCCCGACGGCCAGCCACTAGTGGCCTCCATGCCGTTCGAGGCGCATACGCCGACCCTCGAGCAGATCTTGCGGCAAGGACAGAAGTCCGGCGAGCTACGGCGATTCGACGTAGCAATTATGGCCGGGCTGCTGCGGTCGGCTGTCACACACACCATGGTCCTGGCGCTACGCGCCGACAGCGACCTCGACCTTGCCGCCTACGCACGTGAGCTCGCAACCACCTTCGATCTCGCCACCAGCGCCCGCCCCACCAGCAGCCAGTAGCCGGCAGCATCAACGTCGCCGCGGATCCTGGCACAACGGGCAAGCGGCGAGGGTGAACTGCGCATCGGCCGTCATGGGAAGCCCCCACAAAAAAAGCTGACAGGAGCACGCCGAACCATCGACGACAGATTCGCCCAGGCCGATCGGAGAACGGCAGAACACACCGACGCGCCGAACGACCGTTCGCGTGCACCTCAAGAGACCAGCCAGTGGACTAGTGCGACCGCGCAGAACGGCGGTTCGTGATCGTAGTTGGAGTGCGACGCTGTTCGATGGTCGGACTGTCCTAGGTCGGCGGGCTCCGCCTGGCTGGTGCTGGCATGCCAGGCGGAGTTAGCCGGACCGGCAGGCCGGCCAGTTGTTACCGGGCCGCCCCGGCGACGTAGGCAGCCACGATGTAGGTGGCGTGCCGGTCCAGACTGGCACGCGCGCGGTCGTATCTCATGGTGGTCCGGGGATCGGCGTGGGATGCGGCTTCCTGCACGTCACGCAGCGGTACCCCGGCGTCCAGAGCAGCGGTGATGAAGGCATGCCGCAGTGTGTGCGTGCCCCACGGTCTTGCCGATCCCGGCACGGCGGGCGATCCTGCGGACGATCCGCGCGGCGCCGTGCCGGTCCA
Source organism: Streptosporangiaceae bacterium (assembly GCA_036496945.1). GTDB lineage: Bacteria > Actinomycetota > Actinomycetes > Streptosporangiales > Streptosporangiaceae > JAJYUU01. Next base: position 8,362 of record DASXKI010000386.1, read on the forward strand.
GGCGGCGGCCATCGGCGGCCAGGAAGATCGCTCCTTCGCAGCGCTCGCCGATGGCCAGGTCGATCGCGCGGGCCGTCCGCGGTGCGAGCGGGATTGTGACGACCTTGCCGGCCTTGCGGGTGATGACCAGGGTCCGGTGGCCGCGCTCGACGCCCAGCGCCTTGATGCTGGCGCCGGTGGCCTCGGACACCCGCAGGCCGTTGAGCGCCAGCAGCGACATCAGCGCGTGCTCGCCAGGCAGCCCTAGCCCGGCGGCAACCAGGAGCGCGCCGAGCTCGTTCCAGCCCGGTGGCGTGCGACTCATAGTCCAGCCGCGGCCGGCGGACATGCGCGGCCGGGGAGTGGTCCAGCAGTTCTTCCTCGACGGCGTACTTGTAGAACCCCGCGATGGTGCACAGCCGGCGCGTGACAGTTGCGCGGGCACGGCCGCGGGCTTCCAGGTCGCGGGCGAAACCCTCGGTGTCGGATCGGCGGGCGTCGAACAAGCGCAGCTGATGCAGGTGGCACCAGCTTGCGAACTGGCGCAGGTCCAGTTGATAGGCCTCGCGGGTTGAGCCGGTGTAGCCCGCCAGGTATCCGGCTAATGCCAGCCGCTCGGCGTTGGTGAACAACGGTGCGGTTGGGACGAGCGCGTTGGACTGGGTTGTGGTCATCGGACACCTCCGGGGAGTCGTGCTGAGCCCCGAGCTGGGCCGCCGAGGCCCCAGCAAATGACCAGTCACCTCACGGTAAGACGGCCGGGCCGATCACACCAGGTTTTGATCAGCGGCCAGGTAGACCAAGACTGCCAACCCCGACGTCCGCTCCCGAGCGATGCTCCTATGCCCTGTCAAGGGTCTGGTCGGGCATTTCCGACTGGCTTGTTCCTAGTGACTTGAAATGAATGGTGCGCTGGGCGGATTGCTGGTTTGCGGACAAGACAGGGAAGGGCCGCTCCGGGGAGGGCAAGCTCTTATGAGGTCACGCCCAGCAGGTCATGTAGGCCGGGGACGGCCGACGAATCGTTAGCAGGCCAGCTCTATGCGGCAGCCGAATAGAGGGTCAGGCCGTCCCCGGAGAGCAGAGCGTCAGCGCGCGCCCGGGCGCAGGTGGGGGTAGACCTCACGGGCGACGTAACGCTTGAGGCAGCGGATGATCTCCTTCTTGGACAGGCCCTCCTCGGTGCGCCGCTGGACGTAGGCGCGGGTGGGAGGATGCGAGCTCATCCGGGTGATCACGATCCGCCACAGGGCGTGGTTGGCGGAGCGGTCGCCGCCGGGGTTGAGGCGGTGGCGGGTGACTTTCCCGGAGGATGCGGGAATCGGGGCGGTCGCGCACAGGTGCGCCCACGCCGCCTCGGAGCGGAGCCGTTCGGGATGGTCCCCGGCGGCGATGAGCAGCAGCGCCGCGGTGTCCGGGCCGATCCCGTAGAGAGCGAGTAAGCCGGCCGCGCGGGCTGTCACGAGCGGGACGATGAGCTCGTCGAGGCGGTCCAGCTGACCGTCGAGGAACTCCGCGCGCCGTCCCAGCTCGCGCAGCGCGATCCGGGTCGCGTAGCCGACGACGTCGCCGGGACGGGGCCGCAGCGAGGCCAGTTCGGTGACCAGCGCCGCTGTGGCGTGCCGGGCGAACCGGCCCCGGATGTCGTCGGGCCCGGTCAGGACAAGGGCCCTGGCCTGGTTGATGGTCTGGGTTCGCTCGGAGCGGGCGCTGCGCTTGGCGACCATCAGCGCGCGGATCGCCTCGACGGTGCCGTCCCGGCCCTTGGGCGCGCCGCGGGCCCTGCCGGACTGGGCCGCCCGGGCGGCGCTGACGGCATCGAGAGGGTCGGACTTGCCCTGCCGGCGCCGGTCCTGCCGGTCGGAGCGATCTACCTCCACCACCCGGACGCCCGCTGCGGCGATATGCCGGGCCAGGCCGGCGCCGTAACTGCCGGTGCCCTCGATCCCGACCAGGCACACGGTCCCGAACCCGCCCAGCCAGCCCAGCAGCCGGGTGTAGCCGGCCGGGGTGACCGGGAACTCCGCGACGCCGAGTAACCCGCCGATGGGATCAAGCGCAGCGGCGACGTGCACGTCAGCATGAGTGTCCACGCCGCCAGTGATGGCGCGTGTCTCTACGATGGTCAATGCCATCCCTCTTCTCAGGGTTGAAGGGGTGGCACGCACCCGCTGGCCGTCGGACCTGTGAACCCCAGCCTCTGATCCAGGCCAGGCAGATCAGACCGGCAGCGCCGGTGGGTGCCATAAAACCTGGGACCCGGCCGACAGATCGTGTCGCAAGACAACCCCAGCGGCGTCAGCCGAATAGGAGGTCAGGCCGGGACCCAGGCCCCCGACCCTACGCCCGTACCATCGCAAATCCAGGGAAGCCTGGCCGGAAGCACTACCCACATCCTCCCTGCCGAATAGGCGCGTTTACAGTTCAGTGAGCCCAGCCCCGTGGGACCACGCAGAATATCTGTTCAGCAGCGCCCCTCCGGCTGTCGGCGCAGGCGCGCAGGGTCGCTCTGACCGCGCTACCTGGCGCCTCTGGGTTATGAGCAGAACGACCCACGTCTTCTGGGTCTCTCGTGTCTCCATACGTCTCGTTGACCGGGCTGCGACATCCCTGGCGGTGCCAGGTGTCGCGCCTGGCCTCCTCGGACTCAGCCGGTCTCGTTAGCAAATCCGTTAGCACAGCGAGCGCGGCTAGCCCCAGCTTGGAAGATCGGTGATGCCGCAGCTAATGCGGGCCTAGTCGATTGCCGTCCTCCTTATAGTGCGGCACCGCCCGTGAGTGACCGCTAGTCGCCTGCGAAGGCCCCGGCTCGTGGCCCGTTTGTGGCCCGTGCGCTGACTGCCTGGCATCCCAGGTCTGGGCCGACCGGGACAAGCAATTGAGACACTGGCAGTTTTGACAGCCGCTAAGAGGTGCCGTACTGTCTTAGCAATCTAAGACAGTGGAGCTCTGACGTGATCAGATTCCGGGTGGACGGGCGGTCCGGAGTGCCGCCCTACCAGCAGATCGTGCAGCAGGTCCGGCAGGCCTTGCGGATGGGGGTGCTGGACGTCGGTGACCAGCTCCCGAGCGTGCGGGACGTGGTCGCGGTGGCCGTGGTGAACGCCAATACGGTGCTGAAGGCCTACCGCGACCTGGAGCGCGAGGGCCTGATCGAGGCGCGATCCGGGCAGGGCACGTTCGTGCGCGCCCGGCCGCCGGGCCCCCCGCCCGGCACATACTCCCGGCTCGGCCGCGCCCTGGCCACGTGGGTGCGCCAAGCGCGCGCCGCCGGGCTGGATGACGATGCGATCGAGTCGCTGCTGCGGGGCACGCTGCAGGCGCCTGCTGAGGAGGACATCGCGTGACCACCGTGATCGAGACCAGCGGGCTGACCAAGCGATATCGCCGGGTCACCGCACTGAGCGACTGCACGGTCAGCGTTCCCGAGGGCCGGATATCCGCGCTCGTCGGGCCGAACGGCGCGGGCAAGACCACGCTCCTGCGGCTCCTTGCCGGGCTCGCCACACCGACCACAGGCCAGGCCACCGTGCTCGGCGGCACACCACGCCAGGACCCGGCATACCTGGCGGAGGTCGGCTTCCTCGCCCAGGAGGCCCCGCTGTACCGGCGACGCACCACCGAAGACCACATCGGCATCGGCGCACACCTGAACCCGCGCTGGGACGCCGAGTCCGTGCGGGCCCGGCTGAGCAGAGTGCGGATACCGCTGGACCGGCCGGTGGGCACGCTGTCGGGGGGCCAGCGCGCCCAGGTCGCGCTCGCGCTCACCCTTGCCAAGCGGCCGGGGCTCTTGCTGCTCGACGAGCCGCTCGCCGCGCTCGACCCGCTGGCCCGGCAGCGCTTCCTCGGCACCCTGGCCGAGGCGGCCGCGGGTGGCGACCTAACCGTCGTGCTGTCCTCGCACCTGATCGCGGACATCGAACGGGTCTGTGACCACCTCATCCTGCTGGCCGAATCCCGGGTGCAGGTGTGCGGCGACGTCGAGACGCTGCTGGAAGAGCACCGGATCCTCACCGGCCCGCGCAAGGACACGACAGCCATCGCGCGTACGCATGCGATCGTGCGGGAGGACACCACGCCGCGGCAGACAACGCTGCTGGTCCGGCTGAACGGCCCGGTCATCGATCCCGCCTGGGCCATCAACGAAGCGAACATGGAGGAAATAGTGCTCGCCTACATGAGCCAGGACGACCCCGACTACGCCGCCGGCCCCGACGTCACCCGCCTGTCAGCGGTAGGAGAAGACCGATGACCTGGGTCACCTGGCAGCAGTACCGATACCAGGCCGCATTCGCCGCCGCGCTGCTCGCCGCACTGGCCGTCGTGCTGCTGATCACCGGCCTACACGCGGCAGCCGTATGGCACTCCGCCCTGACCCACTGCGCGACCGACGATTCCTGCGCCAGCCTGGCCGGCTCGAACCTCTCCCTCGGCAACGCGATCTTCGCAACGCTCGTCGTCGCAACCTCGGCCGTGCCAGTGCTGCCCGGGCTGCTCTGGGGCGCCCCGACAGTGGCAACCGAGCTGGAGACCGGAACGAACCAGTTCGCCTGGACGCAGAGCATCACCAGGCGGCGCTGGCTGGCAGTCCGGGCAGGCTGGCTGCTGCTCGCCGCCGCCGTCATCGCCGGGGCGGTCTCGGCCATCGTCACCTGGTGGTCAGGACCGTACAACGCGCTGACCGCCGACGCCTTCCAGGTCAACCGGTTCGACGTCACCGACATCGTGCCGGTCGGCTACGCGATCTTCGCGATGGCCCTCGGGATCTGCGCCGGCACCCTGCTGCGCCGCACCCTGCCCGCGCTGGGCATCACCCTGGCCGGCTTCGGTTCCGTCCGGCTCCTCATCGCGCTCTGGCTCCGCCTGCACTACATGACCCCGGTCACCGTGTACTACAAGCTCACGGCACCATTCACGCCCTCAGGCTCTTATCTGCTGGTCACGAACGGATTCGTCGGTCCAGACGGCAAGCCCGCCGCGCTCGATTACGCCGTTCCCAACTACAACGGGGTGCCGCTCCCGCCCGCATGCCTTCGCGCTATGCAGAACAACCCGAACCCCCAAACCGCTCTGCCCTGCCTGGCCACGCACGGCTACCAGGGCTCCATGACCTACCAGCCAGCCAGCCGCTTCTGGGCCTTCCAAGGCATCGAGACCGCCATCTTCGTGGTGCTCGCCGCCGTCCTGATCGGCATCACCTTCTGGGTCCTCCGCCGCCGGGACGCATAACCAGGACTCCTGCGGCCACTGGAGATTCCGACACCTGCTTTATCACCGCAGCTGCCATAGCCGGCGACTCTCGGCCGGGTTCAGTCGGGAGTGGCCGCGGGCCATCGCGCAGCGACGCGAAGCGCTCTCGACGGGCTCCGCCGCCGCCTCCGCCGTCGTCGCCGCAGCAGGGCTTGCTCCCACCGATAACTGGCAGGACGGCGACCTCAGGTGGCGGTTGGATATCCGCCGGGCGATCCAAGTTGTCACGGCTTGCGGGGCGGCGCGTCCAGATCATTCTTTCGGTGCGGCGTCGATGGGCCACAGTGATTGGAGGGGCTGGCGCGCAGATCGGCGGTTCGCGTACGTCTCCTGCCGTTCACGCGGGGTTAAGTCGGCCGGGCCGTCCGCCTGGCGGCGCTCGCCTGCCAGGCGGCGAGCGCAAGCACACCCCCGGCCGCCTTCGCCACTTGCCGGTGTATGTCATATGCCCATATTGCCCCTTTGTCGCCAGTCGCCAGCCGGAGACTGCAACAGCGCACCTACCCGCCGGAGCCTTGCGCACGCGCCCGGATGCGGCTCGCTACTGTAGGCAACCGCAAAGCGGGACAGTGATGCCCGGGTGGGCCGGGTCGTGGGTCGGGCGGCGTCGCCGGCCGCGCGGTAACGGCCGCCAAGCTAGTCCTACCGAGCGTCTGCGGGCTGGCAGCATCGGGCGCAGGGGATTCGGGGCGTCAGATTCCACCGGCAGCGCATGTTGGAGCGCTGTCAAGAACTCCGCCTGCTCGCTAGTGGTCCGTGCAACGTCGGCGCAGCGACTACGCTGTGCCCGCGGGCCCGGTGATTCCGTGCCTGGTCCTGGTAGCCGCCGCGCGCTCTGCGCCCACGTCAGGGAGTTTGCGTCATGAGCGTCCCTGAGACGGAGCCGGCCCAGGGCGCAGAACGCGGGGCTACCTTCGCGCCAGGGAAGGCGGATCCGTGGGACGATCCGCGGCTGCCGTGGCACGGGAAGCCGCGGGCAGCCGACATCCTTTGCTGGCTGGGCATCGCGCTCAGTGGTTTGTTCTACTGGGCCCTGCTGCCGTTGCGGGTGTCGCTGGTCGGTACTCACCCGGTAGTGGCTGAACTGCTAAACGGCGGCACCGAATCCATCATCTCGGCCGCCGCGTTCGCCAGGGGCGGGAACGGAACGCTGGCCGTGGCGGTGCTCGCCGCCATTCCAGGTCTGATGAAGTCCGATGCCTTGTTCTGGTGGGCGGGGCGGCTGTGGGGCGAGCGGTTCATCATGGTCCTGCCCGGGAGCCGGCGCGTGGCTAGGCACCTGGAGCGCGGGCAGCGGGCCGGCCGCAAATTCACCTGGCCAGCGGTGGTGGTCAGCTCCTTCCTCCCAGTCCCCAGGGCAGTCGTCTTTGTCCTAGCCGGCTGGGCCGGGATGAGGCTGGTCACGTTCCTCATCCTGGATCTGATTGGCGCTGTGCTGTGGGTCGGCCTGCTTGCTGGGCTGGGGTACGCGCTAGGGCACAACGCGGTCGTCGCAGCCATGACTATCTCGCGCTACAGCTGGTGGTTCACAATCGGAATCGTGACGCTGAGCGTGCTTTCTATGGTGCGCTCAAGGCGCCGGCTGACGGCGGCCGCGGCGGCTGCGGCCGACCAGAGTGGCGATGACCTCCGGTGAGGTAAACCTGTCTGCAGCTGGCAGGAACGAAGCGTCCGAGCGACTCGCGGCATAGACCGGACGCATAACTAAGTCTTGTTCAGCCCGGCTGCGGCGCCTAAGTGCTGGTTAGAAGGCACCCTCAGGACTGGCTGAGGCCAGATTCCTGAGGGTGCCCGCAGTGCGTCTCCAGGATTGCTAGAGAGCAACCCTTGGAGGCGTCTGACGATGAGCGAACATCGCGGGCACCTCCTTCCTGGTCCAGAGGACATTTCTTCGCCGCGCGGCCCGGCCACTGTAAGACTGCACGCCGACTGGCGCAACGCATTTACCCGGCGGCCAGGATCGTCACGCGCTCCGCGGGTCACGGCACGTTGCCGATAGGCGCACTGGCGGCGACGCGCGCAGCCTCAGGCCGTGCCGGTTAACCGGTGTTGCCGCCGAGCCGAACTCGCGCCCCTGCCAAGCCCGGCCTGCCGCAGTCTCCAGGGCCAGCCGAAGATGCCCGTCTTGCTTATCTGAAGAATGACAACTACCGGGCAGCGAACTGCGGGCGCGGCAGCGCGGTGATCATCACCGTGGCGCGGCACCTCACCGGGGCCGCTCGCCCGGTACCGTTCTCATGTCGGTCAGGTCGGAGGGGTGCCGGCGCCGCCGAGTGGACAGACGGGATTGACGAGGAGGTCACGGTTACCGCGTCCGGGGAAACAGGCCGCAGGTCCATCGCCTCGAATCGGCGGGCCCGGCATGACTACACGATCCTCAAGACGTACGAGGCCGGGATAGTCCTGGCCGGTGACGAGGTGAAGTCCCTGCGCGCCGGCCATGCGTCGCTGGCCGGGGCGTTCGTTCAGGAACACGACGGCGAGCTGATGCTCCACGGCCTGCACATCCCCGAGCACGCGTACGGCCGCCACGGCACCCGCGTCCTGGACCAGCCCCGGCGGACCCGCAAGCTGCTCATGCACCGCAGCGAGATCGACAAGATCACCGCGAGGCTGGGCGAGGCCGGCGTTACCCTCGTGCCGCTGTCGCTGTACTTCCAGGACGGCTGGGCGAAGGTGGAGATCGCCCTGGCGCGCGGCCGGCGGTCTTTCGACAAGCGGCAGGCAATCGCCCAGCGGGACGCCGACCGGGAAATTGCCCGCGAGCTCAGCGATCGGCTACGCGGGAGGCGACGACGCGGCCGCGGGCCGAGCTGAGACGCCGATAGGACAGGCATCGTTGTGCGCCACCACACGCCGCGGGATGAGGACAACACCTGGCAGACCTGGATGACCGCCATCTGCGGCAGCATGCACTACGGCGCCGCGCCGCACTGGGCAGACGCTGTCCCTCTGGCCGGGTGGCACCGACTGCTTTCGCCAGCATCGCTCACACCACCATCGACACGCCCGTCGTCTACGAGCTCTGGCGGCGACCCGAGCGGCTCGGACGGATTCTCGCTGAGACAGCCCGCCAACCACAGCACGTTACGGCGATCGCTGCGTCCAGGCTTGCCCGGTTAGAAGGCCTCATCAGCTGGTCAGCTCGCAGCCTGATCCAGGCACGCAGCCTTGAACGCCGTGCCACGGGGGACGCGTCAGACCGTGCTCCAGAACGAGCAGTGGTGCGCGGCCGCGTAGTCCGTCTCCAGCTGCGGGCGCGGCGGGACAAGGGACAGCGCCCGCTGGTCGCTGGCTGTGAACCTGGGCCAGCCGAGGGCGGGGACGCTGGCCTTGGCGAAGTTCGTCCAGTCTTGCTTCATGGCCTGTGCCAGCTGCTGCTGCTCTCCCGACAAGGTGCCCGAGTGGGCGGTGTTGCCCAGGTCGAACAGGTACTGAAGCTCGAACGTGTGCGCCGCCCCGTACGGGAACCCGACGGAGGGCAGGGAGCGGTCGGGGGCGTTCTGGTCGTTGAACTCGTAGGCGTAGGTCGGCGTGTACTGAGACAGGTCCTTTTCCGCGACGAGTGCGGGGCAGGCGAAGATGGCGTCGGTACCGACCGCGCCGAGAGCGACCGCCGGGATGGAGTAGCTGCTCAGCGGGTACTCCTTGGCTACTACCGAAGCCCTGCTCGCGGGCAGGGAGAGGGTTGAGGAAATGTCCGCCACGTAGTTAGCGGCGGTCACCGGCGGGGCGCCGTAGAGCTGGTTCTGGCCGATGAATGACCGCCACTCGTCGTGGTTGGTCCCGATGATGACCGGCACATGGCTGAACTGGCCGGTGGCCAGAGCTGTGCCGATCGACCGCGGCAGCACCGCGCTGTCGATGTTGGGGTAGTAGCCGCCGGTGTCCTCAGTGTCGAGGATGGTGGACACCGGCAGGCGGCGCAGGCAGGCCGCGGCATTGGCCGCGGAATTGCTGGCGCAGCCGACCTTGGCGGCGAAGGCCGCCCCGGACGACTCGGCGCTGGCCAGCGATGGCTGGGCCAGGTTGTAAGTGCCGCTTTCCACGATGGCCCGCCGGAACAGCCCGCGAGCACCGGGCGAGATTAGCTGCGCCAATACAGACAGCCCGCCTGCTGACTCGCCGAACAGGGTCACGTTACGGGGGTCGCCGCCGAAGCCGCGGATGTTGCGCTGCACCCAGCCGAGCGCGGCCTGCTGGTCCATCAGCCCGTAGTCGCCGGACGGCCCGCCCGGTGCGCTGGCCAGTGCCGTGTCGGCCAGGAAGCCGAGCGCCCCGAGTCGGTAGTTGATCGTGACAACGATGACGCCGCTGCGTACCAGCGCGGCGGGGTTGTAGTCGTTGCTCTCGCCGGTCAGCAGCGACCCGCCGTGGATCCACGCCATGACCGGCAGGTTGCGGTCCCTGGCGTCCGCTGGCGCGAAGACGTTCAGGTACAGGCAGTCCTCGGACGTGCTGGCCACGCCGAAGTCCGGCTGCGCGCAGTGCGCGGCGAAGCTCGTGACCTGACGGATGCCATGCCAGGGCGCGACGGGATGCGGGGGCTGCCAGCGCAGCGCGCCGACGGGCGGGGCCGCATACGGGATGCCCAGGTACTCGGCCGTTGCCCCGGCGGCCTTGCCCCGGACCATGCCATCGGCGGTGCGCACGATGGCGGCGCGGCCGGATCCCTGGCCGGGCGAGGCGGTCGAGGCGGCGGCCGAACAACCGGCCAGCGTGGCGGCGACCAGGCAGGCAACGGCGGCTATCCGGATACGGGAACTCAAGCGCCGCAGCCCTTCCACCCGGGCGATCATGCCTGAGCTTCGGCCGCGGTCAGCACGCCGCGCAGGATGCGGTCGCCTAGGCACGCGAAACCGTTGACCATTCTCGTCCTTCCCTTCTCGTGGACCGGGGACCGGCAGAGACGCGGAGTCACCGCGATCACATTGCGAAAACATAGGTTGCCACGCTGTAAATTATCAATACTTCAGAGTAAAATCTCTACTGATTGACGAACTTTGCAACGACAGGACCAAGCCTTGGACAAAGAGCGCGCGGAAACTTGGTCATTGACGACAAGGCACGGCTTGTTATGCGACTGTAACCTCATGCAAGAAGTCGATTCAAGATCGTAATTTATGTACGCGTGGAGTGCTCCATGAGCTGGTCTATCGCTGTGCTGGTCAGGCTGGCGCTCAGCGTCGTGTTCCGGGTGTCGGCCGGCGCGCGAGCTCGCCACCGCGCCCACGCGTAGCGGGCCTAGCGACCGGCACTGATCGCCTGCCTGGTACTGCCTCGCTGTGCTGCGCTCGTGCCGTGGTCGCGCTTGCGGTCAGACCGCCGCACGTTAGACACCGTGTGGCTCCCTGCGCCTCGACGTTCTGCCTGACAGTCGCCTGAACATCGGGCTAAGGCTGGTGCCTATGAAAGCCGCCACAATGGAGCCTGCTCCTAGGCCGAACACCTTTGCACCCAGGCTGGCGTTACCGTGGGCAGCGTTGTACTTCGCAACGACGCGCTGGACAACAGCCACGACACCGGGATGCGCAAGCCGCTGCGCACCGACCTGCAACCATGGCGCCGCATGGCCGCTCGGCGCTGATCAACGATGCTGGACGAATTCAGGAGGCGCGGACGCGCCCGTCAGCGTCAGCTTCGGTCCTAGTCCTGGCGTGACCGTCACGCGTCTTCGCGGTCGGTGGTCACCTTGTCCGCGTCGGCCTCGTCCGCCGGGGTGGCGGCCTCCGGCTTCCTGCGGTTGAGGACAATAGCTGCTACCGCGCTGGCGGCCGTCGTAAGCACAGAGCTGACGGCTAGCTTGCGCCAGGGTCGGCGTTTTGGCTCTGCGGGCTCGAGCCGCCGGGCTGCCGACGACAGTACGGCCGAAACCTTAGGTGCGACCCTGTCTTGCAGGACCTGTCCGGTTCGGTCGACCTGTGGCGCGGCCCAAGCGCGCGTTTTGTACATGCGTCGGCGCGCAGCCGCTCCGGCCGTGCTGGCAAGCGCCTGCACATGAGCCGCAGCCGGCTTCACCTGGGCCGCCGTCTGGCGCGCGCGGGCTAGTGTGCCGCTGGCCTCGTGGTTTCTCTTCATGCGGGACATTGAGACCTCCCTGGGGGTGCGCCCCGCTCGACACGTTTCCCCGATTGGCATCTGTAAACCATGCGACGCCAATAACTGAATGGCAGCCAGGCAGTTATCTTTCTGTGCTGGTGTCGCGTCAGCCGCGCGGCAGCGCTGGCGCGGCCGCGGCGGTGCGGCGGTCTGGACGGGGCTGGTGGGGAGCCTGGCGACGGCGGTAACGGCGCTAGGCCGAGCGCCGTTACCGGCGGCTAGCCCAGGCGTTACTCGGCGCGGCACCAGGCGACCGCGCCGCACCTTGTAGATCATGGCCTGCGTGGAAAACACATGGTTCAACCGGGAGATGCCGGTGCTGGACGCGGTCGTGACCCAGCTCGACCAGCCCGGGAGCATCATGGCTCAGGTCAGGGACATCGCCGCGAAGACCGGCATGGACCCGCAAGACGTCGTCAGCGCGCTGGGCACGCTGGATGGCTCCTACGTGGAGTTCGAGACGTCCGCGGCCGATCCGCGACGCGGCCCGTCGGTATAAGCGAAATCGAGTGCCAGCAGCCTCGTGCCACCCTTCAGGAACCGGGCCGGGCTTCACTACCGCAACTGTCGGAACCCCACGCTCGGTCCAGTCGTCCGGCGACACGCGATGCGCCGCAAGCACCTTCACTGAGCAGGGAGAGGCGGCTCGAAGGCGGGCCTCCTGTACTTCCAGCGGAACTGACGGCCCTGTTGAAGTGGCCGTGCCTGCGTGTCTGGTACGGGTGCTCCGGGCCCAGTTCTTCCGTCTGGCCCTAGCGACTGGCTATCCGGGTGCCGCGGGGAGGTAGATGCGGAAGGTGGTGCCGCGGCCTTCCAGGGAGTCGACCTCGATTGTGCCCCGTGCGCCGGTGATGATGCCGTGGATAGTGGATAGCCCCAGGCCGGTGCCCGTGCCCGGCTTGGTGGTGAAGAATCGCTCGAAGATCCTTTCCCGGACGTCCGTGGTCATGCCGATGCCGGTGTCCTGGAATACGAGTTTGACGTAGCGTCCTGGCTTTGTCCCAGGGTGCAGCCGCGAGCTATCGGTGCTGAAGTCTGCAGCGCTGGTACGGATGATGAGCGTGCCGCCTGCTGGCATGGCGTCACGGGCGTTGACAGCCAGATTGAGCAGCACCTGCTCAAGCTGGCCCCAGTCCGCCCGCACCGAAGGCATGGTCGGCGAGGGTTCGAAGATCACCTCGGCGCGGCCGCTCATGCTCATGATCAGCAGATCCATCATCCGCGTGATGAGGGTGTTGAGGTCCACGTCCTCGGTGTTGGCCTGGACCCGGCGGCTGAAGCTGAGCAGGTCGCCGGACAGATGGACGGTACGGTCGGCGGCGGCGCGGATATCGCCCAGAATCCGATACAGCTCGGGATCGCGGTCGTCGGTGACATCTTCTGCCGACTCGGCGTAGCCGACGATGATCGCGAGCAGGTTGCTGAAGTCGTGGGCAATGCTGCTGGTCAGCTGTCCGACGGTCTGCAACCGCTCGGCCTGCTGCAGTTCGGCCTCCAGCGCACGGCGCTTCGATTCCGCGCGGACCAGAGGACCAGATCGGCCTGAGTCTCGGCGTTGGCGATCGCGATGGCAGCCAGTTCGGTGAACCTGGCCAGTTGCGCCTTTGTGCCGGCCGGCAGCGGTTCCGCGTGGGATCCCACGGTCATGACGCCCCAAAGCCGTCCCTCGACGCTGACCGGCACGCCGACAGCCGCACGGAGTCCATACTCGCGGCGGGCGAGCTCGGCGACCGGGCCCGAGGCGCCGGCGTAGTCGTCGATCCGCGCAGGCCGGTGGGTCTGGACACCATCGTGGACACGTTCGGCCCGCCGACCGTTGATCTGGAGCCGACGGGGAGGGTAGGGCCGGTGCTGCTCCATGAGGCGACTAGGGTTCTCGAGCCGCCCGGGTCATACCGGGTCATCGCCGCGTAGTTTTCGCCCAGCAACCTCCCGGCCTCCTCGGTGACCGTGGCGAGCACCTCCGCCGGCGGCGCCCCGCGGGCCAGCAGCGTCGCCACCCGCCGCAGCGCGGCCTGCTCCTCGGCGAACCCGCGCAGCTCCACGCGGGCCTGGGCGTTGGCGATCGCGGTCGCGGCCAGTTCGGTGAACCCGGCCAGCCGCGCCTCGGTGCCCGCCGGCAGCGGCTCCTCCCGCGTGTGCTCAACGACCATGACACCCCACAGATGGCCCTCGACGCTGACCGGCACACTGACCGATGCGCGGAACCCGAACTCGCGGAACCCGATTCAGGTCCAGCGTGTCGAATGCCCACTGCAGCATGGCGCGCGCGGCCTCTGTCGCGTAGCCGTGGCCCCATGCCGCATCGTCGAGGCACTAGCCCATCGACGGACTGCGATAGTCGGGGTTCCATCGGGTCAGACCGCACCAGCCGATAAATGCCCTGTCGGAAACACGGTCGATGGCCAACCGCGCCCCGCTGCCTTCGTCCGCCATTTGCTGGCAAGCCGTGATGAAGCGTTCGGCGCGCTCTCGTCCGCTCCAGGGCGGCGACAGGACAGTTGTGTAGCAGCGCACCAGATTGGAGTTTCGGCTATGCGGCCTATGCCTAGGGTGAACGGCATGGCTGGGCGGAGCTGTCCTGTCACATGCTGGGGGCATGAGACTGCTGGTGCTTGGCGGAACTCACCATGTTGGCCGCGCGGTTGTGGAGACCGCACTGGCGCGCGGTGACGAGGTCACCACGCTGACCCGGGGGGTGAGCGGGCCCTCAGCGGCCGGGGCGCGTGCGATTCACGCTGACCGGACCAGCTCAGGGGAACTCGCCGCGGCCCTGGGCGATGAGGTGTGGGATGCGGTCATTGACACCTGGAGCGGCGCGCCGCACGTCGTCAGGGAGGCTGTCCTGGTGCTCAGCGGTCGGGCGGGACACTACTGCTATGTGTCGAGCCGGTCGGTATACCGGTGGCCAATACCGCCAGGGGCGGACGAGAGCGCCCCCGTTGTCGATGCTGACCCAGGTTCGCGGGCTAGTGACGACTACGCGGCCGCCAAGCGTGGTGGCGAACTGGCCGCCACTTCCGCATTCGGCGGCCAGGTGCTGCTGGCCCGGGCGGGCCTGATCCTGGGCCCCTACGAAATCGTCGGCCGGATGCCGTGGTGGCTGCGGCGGATCGAGCGCGGTGGCGATGTGCTCGCCCCCGGACCGCCGGATCTGCCGCTGCAATATATCGACTGTCGTGACCTCGCGGCCTGGCTCTTGCACGCCGCGGACGCCGGGATCGGCGGTGCGTTCAACACTGTCAGCAAGCCTGGCCAGGCGACCATGCGCGGTCTCCTGGAAGCCGCGAAGGCCGCCACCGGTTCGGCCGCACGCTTGGTGTGGGCGCCTCCGGATGTCATCGAAAGAGCAGGCATCGCGCCATGGACCGAGTTGCCGGTCTGGGTGCCGCCGGACAGCGAACTGATCGGCCTGCACACCGGTGACGTATCGGCCGTGTACGCAGCCGGGCTGCGCTGCCGCCCGATCGAGCAAACCGTGGCAGACACCTGGGCCTGGCTCCAGACCGAGACAGATCCGCCATCCCAGCCCGGCCGCCCAGCGCACGGCGTTACTCCCGAACGCGAGCGAGCAGCCCTCGCAATGCTCACCAGCTAAGGCGCGCAAAGCAGGCCCAGAATTGCTCAGCGCAAGGGCCGCCACCCAGGCAAGCCCCGCGGCGATCGCCGTCTTCGCCGCCAGGAACACCTGCTGTCGGGTGACGAGGCCTGGCAAGACCATGCCGGACTGGAATGACGCGAGTGAGGGACGCCACCTGCTCATACCACTAGCTTTCAGGATCCGCCAAGTCCGCCGAGCTTGCGCCTTCGGCTGGCTCATGAGTGGCGCGATGGTTGTCCGGTTACCATCTCCTGATGAGTAATCAGTTGTTCGTTCCGGTGGATTTTGCGGTACCGGACGAGCTTACGGCCGAGCAATTCCGGCTCGAGCCGCTCCGGCCGGAACACAACGCCGCGGACTATGCCGCGTGGACGGCCAGTATCGGCCACATCCAGGCCACGCCGGGATTCCACGGGACGGGCTGGCCGCACCAGATGAGCCTGGCGGACAATCTGCGGGACCTCCAACGCCACGCACAGGACTTCGCCGAGCGCCGCGGGTTCACCTACACCGTGCTCAGCTCAGGCACTGGCGACGTCATCGGGTGCGTGTACATCTACCCGCCGCGCGGGGAGAGACTAGGCAGCCGCGAGGGCGAACGGCCCGCGCTCGTCAGGTCCTGGGTGCGCGCCGACCATGCCGCGCTTGACCCAGTGCTCTATCACGCGGTGCTGGCATGGCTTGAACGCGACTGGCCATTTCAGGCGATCGACTACGCGCCACGAAGCTGAGCCGCTTGTCACGTCGGGGCGGTCAACTCACATACTGGCCTCGGGGTTGTCCCGATCGGCGCAAATGCCGCAGCCGGTCTGTAACGGAAACTGTTGTCACCCAGGCCACGGAGCTTCGTGATGTTCGGCCCGCTGCAGCACCTGCTGGAGGCCGAGATCGGGTGCACGCAGCGGTAGCCCGCTGCGTGCACCGGACGGCGAGCCGCGCCCGGAATAGATGCCACCACGCTCGCTGAGAGGCGGGCGCGTCAAGTCGACGACTCCACCTCTTCAGGCGAGGCGCGCACAGAACATCAGGTTCCGACACGGGCCGAGCGCAGGAGAAGACCGCCACCGCACTGCCCGGCCAGCTTGACCGGCAGCCTTGACTGTAATATTTTTCAATGAAAGGAAGATGTTCCAGCAATAAGTCAATGAGGTAGCGCAACCCTGCATGCGGGCAACTCGCCCGGCAAGCGGCCGATAGCACCGCGGCCGTGGGTGGCATGGTGCGCTCCCGACGCCCGGCCACCCAGAACCCGATATCCGCCTCGGAGCCCAGCATGAGCGACGTCACCGTACAGCAGGCCGGCCAGGCCATCCGCGCCTCCGACGGTGAACGGGACCAGGTAGTGGCGCTGCTGCAGCGTGACTTCGCCGACGGCCGGCTGACTCAGGCCGAACTCGAGGAACGGGTGGGCGCCGCCCTCGCGGCGCAGACCAGGGACCAGCTGCGTGCCCTCACCGCAGACCTGCCCGGCGTGGACGTACGGCCCGCGCGGCTGACCACGGCGCTGGACCCGGTCCTGCTGTGCGTGCTGCTGTGTCTTTGCCCGCCCGCGGGGATTGCCTACTGGCTGCTGTCCCGCCGCGGGATTGGCGGCGGGTGGCTGTCGCAGCGGCAGCTGGCCGGTGTCCCGAACTGGGCGTGGATCCTGATGATCGCCGGTGCGGTTACCGCCGCTGCCCACGGGTGAGCACCGACGGCGGATCGGTCCCGGCCCGTCCGGCCGCGGCGAAGACCTGGCACGGCGTGCACAAGGCGCTTGGCGACCCGCTGCGGATCCGGCTGGTGGAGTGGCTGATGGAGCGGCCCCGGTCGGCGCGGGAGCTGGCGGAATGCGCCGGCCTGCCCGCCGACCGTCTCTACTACCACCTCGGCCAGCTCGAGCAGGCTGGCCTGATCGAGGTCGCTGAGTACCGGCGGCTGGCCCGGGGCAAGGCCGAGCGCGTGTACGCCCCGGCGGAAGCCGAGCCGCCCGGCGACGCCAGCCCGCAGGAGACCGCCGCATTCCTCGGATCCGTGCTGGAGGCCACCGCGATGGACATCACGGCGGCATTCCAGGCCAAGCAGGCGGGCCGCCGCCGGGAGGTCGACGTGACCCGGGCCGCGCTGCTGCTGACCGACGAGGCGCTGGCCGAACTGCGCGGCCATCTCACCCAGGTCGCCGCCCGGTTCGCCGAACCCGAGGCCGAGGGAACTTGGACGCGGCTGGTCCTCGTCCTGGCCGACCTGCAAGACCGCCCCGGCCCGGCACTCTCGCCGGGCAACCCCGCATGAGCAACGTAGCGGGCGCCTCCGGGCCAGCACTCATGCGAGACGTGAGCACGATCCGGATGTCGCCACAGAATCGCCTGTTGACTGAACCTGCGCACTCAATCCGCGGGCATGCCTGAGTGCGGATGGCGCTCGGTGAGGTGCTTCAGGTTCAGCAGTTGCCGTCGAGCCATGATCAGGTCGCCGACGCACAGCGCGGGGGCCTTCCAGCGGGTAGTTTGCATGACGACCTTGAGCAGGAGGCGGGTCGTGCGGTGGTCCTCGGGAACCAGGACGTAGGACATGAAGGCCCCCATGATTGTGCCCGTCAGGTGTTTCCCCCGATCGACCGAGAGGATCCTGCCCACCTCACGGCCGCCAGCGGTAGTGAACCTCTCCCCGGCGCGAGGTTCGGGAAGACCGGCCAGTTCTCGAGGTGAGCGGCGGCCCAGGTTGTCTATCCAGTCGTAGGAGTACGGCGCGAGCCTCACCTGTGCCACCCATGGCCACACCGCGTCGGCAGGCGCCTCGACGCGCACGCCCCGCCATGCCTGCAACGTGGGCGAATCGACGAAGTCATCGCATGGGTAGGAGCGCAAGGTCTCGTTGTCGCTCACGCCCCACCGGTCACCGATCACGCCCTCATACTCCGGCAGGCCCCGAGCCCCAGTAAAGCGGCGATCCCCGTTGGGAGCAGCAGCCCCGGCCTGGTCTCAGCGAGCTGCTGGGGGCGGAGACGGCAGACCGGCGCTGCGCTTCTGCGCGAGCCTGGTCTTGCCGTCGAGCAGTTCCCTGGCAATGTCCAGGTGACCGGCATGCCGCGCGGTCTCCTCGATCACGTGCAGGACGATCCAGCGCACCGTCGGCGGCTCTGCTACCTCCGGGTCTCCGTGCTTGCCGCATGGCCGCGCCGACAGTGGCGTCACCGCCAGCACCGCATCCGAGCGCGCGCACAGTTCGCGGTATTCGGCGATGATGTCCGCTGAGGACCAGTCAGTGACGAACGCTGCCATCGGGTCATAGGGAGACATCTCCTCGTCTCCCGGCGGCGTTGTATCTGCCGCGGCCACGACCTCCTGGAACCAGTGCAGCTCGGCGCCGCTCAGGTGCTCGACCAGCCCAGCCGGAGTCCAGCCCGACGGCACGACCGACCGGTGCCACGCCTCCTCGTCCAGACCCTCCGTGATGCCAAGCACCGTCTCGCGCTGAGCAGCCAGGAAGTCCAGCAGAACCTGGTCCTCGGCGGAGACAGGCTGATGGAGGGTAACGCGGGAACGACAATCGGGCAACGATTGAATGGACATTCCCGGACGCCCGAGGCGGTTATGTCAGGCGTCGAGCTCTGCGGCCAGATATTGCGCGTTGACCTGCGCGTAGTCGCTGTAGCAGTTGTTGAACAGCACGTGCGTGGCTGAGGCTTGCTCGGCGAGGCCTCGGATGCGGGCCGCCCAGTCGGACAGTTCGGCGTCGGTGTAGCGGTAGCCGAACCGCTCGTGGATATCCTTACTAGTCCATTTCTGGGAGTGACCGTGCAAGCGGACGACAGCTAGGTCGGCGGTGGCGGCAACTACCGGCGGGATCGAGTCCGCGTAGCCTTGCGGCATGTCCACCGTCACATACGGCAGGTCGTGGTCGGCGAGGAACTTGAGGGTTTCCTGCTGGTTGTCGGGAGTCATCCAGGTGCGATTGCGGAACTCTATGCAGACCTGCCGGGGTGCCACGCGGCGGGCACAGGCCAGGATGTAGTCCTTGCTTGCGCGCGAGATCGGGAACCACCTCGGGAACTGGAGCAAGATCGCGCCCAGTTTGCCCGCCTGACGCAGCGGCTCGAGCGCGGCCAGGAACCGGTCCCAGGCCTGGTCGGTGACGGCCGGGTCGACCTGACGCAGGTAGACCGGGTCCTTGCCGGCTTGCTCCGCGGCTGGGCGCAGATCGGCTGGCAGCGCGGCAACGCGGGTTGGGTGCTGCGTGAACAGGCTGAACGCCTTGATGTTGAACGTAAATCCAGCCGGAGTGCGGGCAGCCCACGAGGCGGCGGTCTGCTCGGCGGGCAGCGCATAGTAAGTGGCGTCGACCTCGACCAGCGGGAACCTGCCCGCGTAGAACTGCAGACGGCGGGCTGGGGTACTGGCATCGGGCGGGTACCAGCCAGACTCGAGCAGTGTCCTGTCGGTCCACGACGCGGTGCCCACACGGATGTCGGCCATACCCGAAGCGTACGAACTGGCGGCGGCCGCTTCCTGGCCGGTACGCAGATGGGACCCTGGCTGCCAGCTCCTCCGCCGGGGGGCACTCGTCGCCTGGCCGGCCCGCCATGATAGCCATGGGCCAGCTGGCAGACCGCAGCTCTACGTGGATGGGTGCTACCTTCGGATCATGACCCCGCAGGAGCTCGAGAGCCTCGCTTACCTGCGACGTGCCCGGGATCTGATCGACCGTGAGTACGCTCAGCCGCTCGACGTCCCGACCATGGCCCGTAGGGCGCTCATGTCGCCCGCTCACTTCTCGCGCCGGTTCCGGGCGGCATACGGCGAGACGCCGTACTCCTACCTCATGACCCGCAGGATCGAGCGTGCGATGGCGTTGCTGCGGGCGGGTGTGAGCGTCACGGACGCCTGCATGGCGGTTGGCTGTACCTCCCTCGGCTCGTTCAGCTCGCGGTTCGCCGAGATCGTCGGGGAGACTCCGTCGGCATGGCGGAGCCACGAGCACGCCGCGGTCAAGGCCATGCCCTCCTGTGTCGCCAAGACGCACACGCGCCCGGTCCGAAATGCATCGAGCAGGATCGGAGAAGCGCCAGGCGAGGCCGCGGCTTAGAGTCACCGTTATGACTATCGCGCTCCAGTATTGCAACATCACCGTCAACGACGTCGACGAGTCGATCGCCTTCTACGGCGGCGCGCTCGGCCTCCAGGTGCGCAACGACGTTGCCTCGGGCGGATTCCGCTGGGTCACGCTCGGCAGCGACGCGCAGCCCGGACTCGAGATCGTTCTCTCTGTACCTCATGCCGGCCGCTCGCAGGCCGACGGTGACGCGCTGCAGGAACTCCTCACCAAGGGCGTCCTGCCCATGTTCGTGTTCCGCTCCGACGACGTCGACGCGACCTTCGAGACTGTGCGCGCATCGGGGGCCGAGGTCCTCCAGGAGCCCATCGACCAGCCCTGGGGCCCGCGCGACTGCGCGTTCCGTGACCCGTCCGGCAACACCGTCCGGATCGCGCAGGCGCCAAAGGCCTGACTGCGCCGGATCATCGAAGCTCGGCGCATGCCCACACCCAGGCATCACGGACGACGAGCGCCGTACTATCACCGAGATGATGGCCAAAGGCAACTTCTGGCTTCCCGTTCGTCGTTAAGCCCGACAATCGGGTCGATGTGACCCACGACTTCAGGAGTGACCATGACCGGCTCTACCACCCAGGGAATCAAGATTGTCCTGCATCCCGTGTCCGACCTGGCGGCGGCCAAACCGGTGTACACCGCGCTGCTGGGCGGGCCGCCGCAGGCAGATTCGTCCTACTACGTCGGTTTCGAGGCCGCGGGCCAGCACATCGGGCTGGTGCCGGGCGGTGGACCGCAGGGCATGACCTCACCGGTGGCCTACTGGCAGGTGCCGGACATCGAGGCGAAGCTGGCTGAGGTCACGGCCGCGGGCGCGACCGTGAAGGAGCCCGCGCACGACGTCGGCGGCGGCCGCCTGGTGGCCACCTTCACCGACCTCGATGGTAACGTCCTCGGGCTGCTTCAGGACCCGTGAGGGCCCGCTCCCGATCCCGCACTCAGCGTCGTCGCGACGCCGAGCATCGCGGTTAACGAGATGCCCGACCGACTGCGGCCCCGCCGAACACAGGGAGACACGATGAGCATGGCCACGGGGACAGACACGCGGTCGGCTGCGCTGCACGTTTCCGACCGCCACGATGTGATCCGCGTGTACGGCGCGCGCGTGAACAACCTGAAGGACGTCAGCGTTGAGATCCCGAAGCGGCGGCTGACGGTGTTCACCGGCGTCTCCGGTTCGGGCAAGAGCTCGCT
Organism: Streptosporangiaceae bacterium; assembly: GCA_036496945.1. GTDB lineage: Bacteria > Actinomycetota > Actinomycetes > Streptosporangiales > Streptosporangiaceae > JAJYUU01. The sequence goes on from DASXKI010000386.1 coordinate 29,576, forward strand.
GGTGTTCGGCACGATCGCCGCGGAGTCGCAGAGGCTGATCAACGAGACGTACAGCACCTTCGTGCAGGGCTTCATGCCAACGCTGGCGCGGCCCGAGGTGGACGTACTCGAAGGGCTGACGACCGCGATCATCGTCGACCAGGAGCGGATGGGCGGCGATTTCCGCTCGACTGTCGGCACCGCGACCGACGCCAACGCCATGCTTCGCATCCTCTTCAGCCGGCTGGGAAAGCCGCACATCGGCTCGCCTCAGGCGTTCTCCTTTAACGTCGCCTCGATCAGCGGGTCGGGCGCGGTCGCCTTCGAGCGCGCCGGGAAGGCCGTGAAGGAGCGGCGCGCCTTCAGCATCACCGGCGGCATGTGCCCGCGCTGCGAGGGCCGGGGCATGGTGTCCGATATCGACCTGACCCAGCTCTTCGACGACTCCAGGTCGCTGGCCGAGGGCGCGATCCTGGTCCCTGGCTATACCGTGAACAGCTTCTTTACCGTGCAGGTCTACATGGGGTCCGGACACCTCGACCCGGATAAGCCGATCCGCAAGTACACCAAGAAGGAGATGCAGGACTTCCTTCACCATGAGCCGGTCAGGGTGAAGGTCAACGGCGTCAACGTCACCTACGAGGGCCTCATCCCCAAGATCCAGAAGACGATCCTGTCCAAGGACCGGGAGACGCTGCAGCCCCACTTGCGGGAGTTCGTGGACCGGGCGGTCACGTTCACCACCTGCCCGGAATGTGAGGGCACCCGCCTGACCGAGGCGGCCCGGTCGTCGCGAATCGGCAAGGTCAGCATCGCCGACGTCTGCGCGATGCAGATCACCGACCTAGCCGAATGGGTGCGCGGCCTTGACGAACCGTCCGTCGGGCCGCTGCTCGCGTCGCTGGAGCATACCCTCAGCTCGTTCGTCGAGATCGGTCTCGGCTACCTCAGCCTCGACCGCCCGGCGGGCACGCTATCGGGCGGCGAGGCCCAGCGGACCAAGATGATCCGTCACCTCGGTTCCTCGCTCACCGACGTCACCTATGTCTTCGACGAGCCGTCGATCGGGCTGCACCCGCACGACATCCAGCGGATGAATGACCTGCTGCTGCAACTGCGGGACAAGGGCAACACCGTGCTGGTCGTGGAGCACAAGCCGGAGATGATCGCGATCGCCGAGCACGTCGTAGACCTCGGCCCGGGCGCGGGCACCGGGGGCGGCGAGGTGGTGTTCGAGGGCACCGTCGAGGGACTGCGGGCGAGCGGCACTATCACCGGGCGGCACCTGGACGACCGCGCCTCGCTGAAGACGTCGGTGCGGGAACCGTCAGGGGCCTTGGAGGTGCGCGGCGCCAGCATGCACAACCTGCAGGACGTCGATGTCGATATTCCGCTCGGTGTGCTGGTGGTCGTGACCGGCGTGGCCGGGTCGGGAAAGACCTCACTGATCCGCGGCTCGGTGTCGGGCCGGGACGGGGTGGTGCTGGTCGACCAGTCCGCGATCAGGGGCTCGCGGCGCAGCAACCCGGCGACCTACACCGGGCTGCTCGACCCGATCCGCAAGGCGTTCGCGAGTGCGAACGACGTGAAGCCCGCCCTGTTCAGCTCCAACTCCGAAGGCGCCTGCCCGACGTGCAACGGCGCCGGGGTGATCTACACGGACCTGGCGATGATGGCCGGCGTTGCTACTGTCTGCGAGCAGTGCGACGGGAAGCGGTTCGACTCGTCAGTGCTGGACTATCACTTCGGCGGCCGCGACATCAGCGAGGTGCTCGCTATGTCGGTGACCGAGGCCAGGGAGTTCTTCGGCGCCGGCGACGCGCGCACTCCGGCCGCCCTGGCAATCCTTGAGCGGCTCGCCGACGTCGGGCTCGGCTACCTCAGCATCGGGCAGCCGCTCACTACGCTTTCCGGCGGCGAGCGGCAGCGGCTCAAGCTGGCCATCCGCATGGCCGAGAAAGGCCGCGTCTACGTGCTCGACGAGCCGACCAGCGGCCTCCACCTGGCCGACGTCGAGCAGTTGCTCGGCCTGCTGGACCGCCTCGTCGACTCCGGCAAGTCGGTCGTCATCATCGAGCACCACCAGGCGGTCATGGCGCATGCCGACTGGATCATCGACCTCGGCCCCGGCGCCGGGCACGATGGCGGCCGGATCGTCTTCGAAGGCACACCCGCCGACCTCGTCGCCGACCGCTCGACCCTCACCGGCGAGCACCTCGCGGCCTACGTCGGCAGCTGACCGAGGCCTACGCGCGGACCGGCCGGCCGGCTAGCCGACGACGCGGGCCGCAGGTTCACCCCACGGCTCGGCAGAAGTCGTGACCGTAGCACCCGAAGCCAGCGACGCGTCGATCGCGAGGCCCAGCAGGTGATCCTGGCATGCTCGTGCCAGCGGGTAGGGCGCCGGTCCCCGGTCGGTCGCCCACCGGGCGGTGGCCAGCAGCAGCTGGCCGACGGCTATTTCTTCGTCCATCAGCCGGTGCCCCAGAAACGGATTGCGCCACACGGGCTCACCCTGGAACGCGATCAGCTCGGTGTCGTAGCCGTCCAGGTGCAGGTCGTATCCGAGCTGCTGGCGCACCAGCGGCGACCGGATGATCGTGCTCGCATCCCTGGCGTAGGCCACATCGTCGTCGCTGATCTCGCCCCGGCTGCCACGGATCACGATCCGCCGGTGGCGAAGCTGGTTGTGCCACTGATTGGTGGTGAAGTCATACAGGCCCGAGCGGCCGTCTCCGAAGTCGAACGTGGCGAAGGTCGTGGTGGCGTCCTTGGCCTCGGTATCGCCGGTCCAGCCGGCGCGGTCGAGTGGATCCAGCAAAGGCGCATGAACGAGGCTCGCGTTCACTCGCACGGGGTGGGCATCGTCGACGCCGAGCATGCTCCGGATCAAGGCGATGGCGTGATAGGTGTGAGTCGAGGAGACCTGGACGTTAGTGGCCTGCCCGATGACTCCATGGCGGATTAGTTCGGCCCGTGCGGCGTGTCCGGGCAGCAGCGGGTTCTGCTCGGCTACTTGCACCGTGCCGTGGGCTCCCACCTCGCTCCACAGCGCCCGCAGGGCGGCCGCGTCAGGTGCAGGCGGCGTCTCACTCAGCACCTTTGTCCCCGACAGGACCAGTTCGGTCACGATCGCCGGGTTGACATGCCACGGCAGGCTGGTGATGACGAAGTCGGGCCGGATGCCCCGGAGCAACTCCAGCGGTGAGAGGAACGCCGGCACCCCCCACGCTGCCCGTAGCTCCTCGGCTCGGCCGGAACGGCGGACCGCGACGCCCGCCAGCTCCAGCTCCTGCGGGAGCAGGCCGGCTAGCTTCCTGAAGAACTCAGCGCGCCAGCCACTTCCCACGAGCCCGAATCTCGTAACCGTCATCATGTCCCTTTCCTCTGGGCGGCCGAGGACCGGCCTGCACTGCCGCAGCTCACGATGATCCCACGCACCTCGCTGCGCCATCGTCGAGCAGCGCAGAACCGACGTTCGAGGAGCATTCCACGCCGAGCCGAACCTGCCCTGAGGCTGCCACCGGGCCCTGAGCTGCGTAGATGCACCCTGGCCTAAGGGCTACAGCAGTGAGAGGATAGGGGCGTGAGCGATGGCAGCAGGGACACCGACCTGGCCGACACCCTGGCCGAGGTCGGCCGGCGAGTAGGGCAGGCCATCACCGACGCCGTTGAGCGCATCCGCCCGGTCGCCGCTGCGGTCGGGGACGTGGTCAACCGTCCCGAAGTCCGGGCGGTGTTCGAGCGGGCGGAGCAAGCTCTGCGGCACAGGCCGTGCCTGTGCTTCTGCATGCGGGCTCATCCAGACGATCGCGGCATCTGCGAGACGTTCGACGCTGTCGTCACGGGCCAGCACAGCTTCGACCTGCTGGGTGACATCGACGTGCCGTTGTGCGCACCGTGCGCGGCGGCTCGGGCCGCGCGCGAATTCACTCGGTAACGGCGCGCGAGTTCGCCGGGTGAGGTGCCGGGACTCCCCGCGGCTTCGCCAAGCGGGCAGCGAGACCGCCGGTAAGCCCCTGATTGGCCCGGACGAGCGCGTCAGCTGGTGGCGGCCTCGGCAGTCTCCGGCTGCTCCACGAGTTCGCCTTCCACCATGATCTGGACCTCCTCGCTCACGACGAGCCGGCCGTCCAGCACCATGTTGAAGCTGAGGCCGAAGTCCTTCCTGTTGATCGCGGCACTGGCGCTGTAGGCGATCCGGTGTCCCATCATCCCAGGGTCGTTGAACTCCCCGTACTTCGTCACGCGGAGTGTCAGCGGGCGGGTGGTGCCCTTAATAGTCAGGTCGCCGGTCAGCGCGTAGCGGTCCGGACCGACCGGCTCGACCCTGGTGCTCACGAACTTGATCACCGGGTAGCTCTCGACGTCGAGAAAGTTCGGCGACCGGAGGTCGTTGTCCCTGGCCGGGTTGTTCGTGCGGATGCTCGCAGCCGACATGTTCACCTGGACCGAGGCAACTTCTGGATGCTCTGGGTCGATCTCAGCGGTCGCGCTGACCTCGTCAAAGTTGCCGCGCACCGTCATCATGCCGAGGTGCTTGGCGGAGAATTCGACTTGCGTGTGGTAAGGGTCGAGTTGCCAGCTGCCCATCGAGGGCCTCCCTGCCTCGCGTCATCAGCCTGCACGTGTTATCGCGTCGCAGTCGTGACCGTAGGGCGCGGGTCCGGCCGGGGCGCTCCGATTCTGTTTCGAACCTTACCCGGGAAGTCGGCCGCTCATCTCACACGGGCCACTGTTCCCGGCGGTAGCCCATGTCCCAGAACATCCACTCGTAGCGGCTTGTCGTGCGGAAATGCCGGCGCACCCGTGCGTCCTCGGCCGCGGCAAGACCGGGACCGAGTTGGTCGGCGACGGCGATCACCTCCAACGCCTCGGCGCCAAACTCCTCCGCGCCGTAGGTGTCGATCCACTTCTGGTAGCGCGAGTCTGGCGAGCCTCGACCCACCAGGTGCTTACCGACCTCCCAGTAAATCCAGTAGCACGGCAGCACGGCACCGACGCCTTCGGCGAAAGAGCCGCCGCGAACCGCAGCCAGCAGGTAGCTGGTGTAGGCCAGCGTCGTCGGGGCCTCTTCGGCAGCGTCCAGAGCGGCCGGGTCGATGTCGAGGTCAGCTAGCAGCGACTCGTGCAGACTCATCTCGACTTCGACGATGCCCGCCGCATGCCGGGCGAACATTTCGGTGCCCGCGTTGTCGGGTGCCCGGCTGGCCACCGCGGCGAGTGCCTGGGCGTACCACCGCAGGTATAGCGCGTCCTGGACGACATAGAACGTGAACGCCTCCGACGGCAGGCTGCCATCGGTCAGTCCGCCGACGAACGGGTGCGCCAGGATGGCGGCGTAGATGTCGGCAGTGCTGTCCCACAGCTCAGCGCTGAAGCTGTCGCCCATCGTGTTGCTCCCGGTCCGGCCTCGATTCGGCTGTCAGCCAGGCGCAGCTTATCCGGGCCGGGAATCACGCGCTGCCGTCAGGCGGGCGTGTCACGCCGGGCTAGCGTGCGAGGCCGGAAATATGGCTGGTCAGGAAGCAGGAACCCGGTCTGGACGGTGACCGGCCACACCGCGCTCAGCTCAGCGGCGATCGTGGCGATCAAGGCCCTGACGCCTTCGGCCGCGGACTCGTGCATGGCCTCGGCCACGATCAGCGCCGTCGTCGTGGCTGCCGACACCGCCGACAGCGCGCTCTGCCGGTTCGTCCAGCGCCGCGCGTGCACGTTCCGGGCATCGTCGGCGAAGATCACCTCACCGGCATATGGCTGCTCCGTCTTGCCGGAAAATGCGAGGTAATTCTCGGTGCCGTCCGCGTAGCGAACCTGGAGCGAGCCGGCGATCTGATCGACGTCGAGCACGGCGACGGGGATGGCGGATGCGAGCGAGATGGCGTTGCACAAATCGATGAGCGGGTGGATCGAGGGGAGTGACCGCTCCTTCCGGTAACGGCGCAGCAGCGCCTCGGACGCGCACCGGTACTGCGTCGGCTTGAGCCCCATCCGGGCGAAGGCACGGCGCCACGCCTGCGTCTGCGGCAGTTCTGCCTCTGACCAGCTCGCCAGGAAATCGTCGGCAGCGGCGTAGAACTTGCCGGCCCGGCCTGCCACCGCGGCAGCTGCGCCGCCGCTGGCCGTGATGCCGCCGACGAAGGCGACGCCGGCCGCCAGTTCGGGGAAGTCGACCCATATCTGGCCGGCATGCGAGAACTCCATCAGTCAAGCCTCCCATCAGCGGGCGCTACGGCGCAGCTAGCCAGCGTGCCAGGGCGAGGGACAGGGCCAGGGCGAGGGCGAGAACGAGACCACAGGCCGGCGCCGAGTCCGGTCAGCACGACCCCCATGCCGGCCCACATGAGCGGGCTGGGTGCCCGGCCGCCTGTGGCGATCCCGGTCAGGGCCGCCGCTACCGGGGCGATACCGGTCAGCAGGCCCACCCGCCCCGGCCCGAGCGCCGCGACCGTCGTGTACCACAACACGAACGCGGCCACGGTCACCAGCAACGCCAGGTACGCGATCGCGCCGAGGTCGGCAGCCGACAGGCGGGTGACCGCCGCCGGGCCCTCGGTTATGCCAGCCAGCGTCGTGAACATGACAGCGCCCATCCACACCGAGTGGACCGAAACCCCCCAGGGTCCGTGCCGCCCCAGCACAGGAACAGCCAGGAGCGTGAAAGCCGCCTCGGTGGCCAGCGCCACGACCGCCCAGGCGATGCCGGCCGCATCGCCGTGGCCGGCGCCTTCTACCAGGACCGCACCCGCAGTGACGACGACCGCAGCCAGCACGATCTTTCGCTGCGGCGCCTGACGCTGCAGTAGCGGCCCGAACACGCCGAGCACGACGGGGGCGCACGCCACGGCCACGGCGATCATCGCCGGCTGCGCGTGCGCCACGCCGCGCACGACGGCGATGTTGAACAGCACCAGGCCAGTGGCAGCGATGCCGGCCAGCCACAGCCACTCGCGGCCTCGCGGCGCCGCGATCCGAATGCCCAGGAACCGGGCAAGCGCCGCCAGGACGACGGCGGCCACGCCGTAGCGGATGGCCTGCGCCATCAGCAGCGGGGCCGTTGTCAGCGCGGCGGACACAGCGACGCTGCTGCCGACGAACACCATGCCAAGGACACCAGGGGCAACGGTGCGCGGTCCCTGCGGGACCTGGTCCCGTTCGATGACGACACTCACGTCTCGCGACTCTGCCGGAATAATGGACCAATGCACAGGTCCAATGCCTAGCTAGATGGCAGGTCCATAATGGGAACGGACTTTCTTCAGCTCGACCGGGCTTCGGCACCGGCGGGAGGCTTGTCGGACTGGCTGACCACGCAGCTGCGCAGCGCAATCGCCGACGGTCGCCTTCCTGTCGGCAGCACGCTGCCCGCGAGCCGGGTGCTGGCCGGCGAGCTGAGCGTGTCGCGCGGCGTGGTCGCTGAGGCCTATCAGCGGCTTGCCGAGGAGGGACATGTGGCCGGCCGTGGCCGGGCCGGGACCAGGGTGGTCGCCGCGCCTATCGGGGTGCCAAGCGTGCCGCTGAGCCTGGCGGCGCCCGAGCGCCAGACTTTGGGCGGCGCTCCCGGCGCCGCGGTTTTCGAGGCTCTGCGGGCGATTCCGTGCCGGATCGACCTATCTCCCGGAGTGCCGGACCTGGCCGCGTTCCCGCGCTCGGCATGGCTGCGCGCCGAGCGCACGGTGCTGAGCGATCTGGCGCCTGCTGGCTTCGGGTACGGCGACCCGCGCGGGGCCACGGCGTTCCGGGTCGCGGTGGCCAACTGGCTTGCTCGCAATCGCGGCATCCGCGCCGCCCCCCACGAGGTGATCGTCACGGCTGGCGTCGCGCAGTCCCTGGCGCTGCTGGCGCGGGTGCTGCGTCAGGCGGGAGTATCCGAGGTCGCGGTGGAAGATCCGGGCTCGCTGGGTGCCCGGCAGCAACTGCAGAGCTGGGGTCTTGGCACGCCGCCGGTTGGTGTCGACGACCGGGGCTTGCGCGTGGGCGAGCTGCGCGCAAGCGGCGCGGCGGCCGTCATGATCACTCCGGCGCATCAGTTCCCGACGGGCGTTGTCCTCGACGGCGCCAGGCGCCGTGAGCTGCGCCAATGGGCCATTGACGGCGGGCTGGTCATCGAGGACGACTACGACGCCGAGCACCGTTACGACCGGCCGCCCGTGCCTGCCCTGCGCGCGGCGCTGCCTGACCGGGTCTGCTACGCGGGCAGCGTCTCCAAGCTGCTCGCCCCGGCGCTGCGAGTGGGCTGGCTGCTGGTCCCGCCGGCCCTGCATGACGCCGTCGTGGCGGCTAAGCGGGACACCGACCTTGGCAACGCCGTCCTGCCGCAACTCGTCCTCGCCGAGCTGATGGCGTCCGGCGAGCTGGAACGGCATCACCGGCTGCTGCGCAAGCGGCACGTGCGCCGTCGTGACGCCATGATGCAGGCGGTCGGTGCGCACCTGCCGCGGGCGCGGGTACACGGCGCCGCCGCGGGCCTGCACCTCACGCTGACCTTCGGCGAGCGCGTCTCTGATGTGGCCGGACAGCAGCCGGATGCCGACCTCGCTGCCGCTGCGCTCGAGCGCGGTGTTAAGACACAGCCGCTGTCGTGGCACAGGCAGCGGCCAGGACCGCCTGGCCTCGTCCTCGGCTACGCCGCCAGCACGCCGGCCCAGATCGATGACGGCGTCGCGGTCATCGCCGGCGTCCTCCGGTCGTGGCGCGTCAGCTAGCTAGTGCTTCGCCTAGCCAGTGCTCCGGCTAGCCAGTGTTTCGGATAGCCAGTGCTCCGGAAGCCGGGGTGATGATCGCCGGAAACGTCCCCGGGCCCGGCGAACTCAGCCGTCGGCTCGGCGAGCGCGCGGGGCGCCGGGCCCGGCGGTGGCCGCCTCGGCGGTCGTACGCGCGTCTTCCTCGCCGTCTATCAGGTGGCTATGGCTGAGCGCGGTGACGCCAGCGACGAGGAGCGCGAGCGCGAGCGCCTCGACGGCAAGGTCGCCGGTGCTGGCCTCGAAATGCTCGCCAAACAGGAACAGGCCCAGGAGGCTCGCCGCGAGCGGATCGAGAATCGTGAAGCCTGGCTGCGACGCCGCGAGCGGGCCAGCGGCCAGCGCGTGCGAGGCCAGCAGCAGGCTCATCGCTCCGGCGCCAAGCAGCACGTAGACAGACCAGTTGGAGAAGATCGCCGCGGCGCCGTCGCCCAGATGCGAGCTGAACTCCTTGATCACGGCTGCGACGAACCCCCACGCGACCCCGGTGACGGCGCCGAGCACGGCCGCCCGCTGCGCGGCGGACGCCGCCGACCTGCGGTGCCGCAGCCCGAAAGTCGCCGCGATCCCGGCCAGCACGACCCCGATGGTCGCCAGGCCCGCGAGTAGCCACAGCGACGCGGCCGCGTGCTGCCGCCCGCCCGACGGCGACGCGGCGAACAGGAACAGGCCAAGCCCTGCCGACATCGCGGCCGCGGCCAGCCAGTCGCGTCGCCGGACGGTGCGTGAGCTCAGCAGCGCCATGTAGCCGAACACGAACAGCAATTCCAGCGCGAGGATGGGCTGGACTAGTGCCAGCGCGCCATAGTGCAGGGCCGTGAGCTGGAAGACAAAACCGAGGATCATGCTGGCGATGCCAGCAAGCCAGATTGGACGTCGGGCCAGCCGGAAGACCAGCCAGATATCGAGACTGGTCGGGTGGCTGTCCCTAGCGCCGATGCGCTGGCACACCGAGGACGTGGCCGTGCAGACGCTGGCTAGCAGCGCGAACGGGATCGCCTTTTCCAATCGCCCTCCAGCCTGTCTGCTCGATCACTGCGCCGGTACGTTCCGGCGACGTTCTGCTCGCATTCAGGTTTAACTCTGACGTTAACGTTAGATCTAGGCCCCTAGCGAGCTTACGCTGGGTGCGTTCGCGCTAGGCGGACACGCGCCACCCCACGATCCCGCACGCAGCACCGACGGCGCACGGAACCCTGGACACTCGTGCCCGATCAGCTGCCTCGGCCAGTGGGCAGACCATAGTTACCGTGTTTCCCTGGCCATAGCGAGCGGCCGGCGGAGTCTATTCCGCGGAGCGCGCCGAGGCCGCGCTGCACATGCAGCAGGTACTCCCGACGGTCCAGCGGATTGTGATCAGTTCGCTGCCGGGCCGGCGGTGCGCCGCGGACGGGCTGGTACCGCCCGAACTCCGACTCCAGCGTGCCTTCGCCGCGAGTCAGCGTCGGCAGCTGGTGCTGCAACTGGTGTACCTGGCCAGCGGGCATCTCGCCGGTCACAACGCTGGATTCGCCGCGCAGCTCCGGCGTCTGCTGCGTCGCGCGGAGCCGGCCGAGTACGGTCAGGACCGGCGGCACGCACTCGGGGGGTACCTCGAGCCGGAAGCTGCTGACGGGCTCGCAGACGACCGTTCTGGCCTGCCGCAGCGCGCTCATCAGGACGAGCGGCGTGAGGTTGCGGAAATCGCCCGCCGAGCTTGACCACTTGCTCCAGCCGTAGGGCGGGGGCGGCACATAGCCGGTCTGCGTCAGCGTTACGACGCAGTCGATGACCTGCCAGCCGTGCAGGCCCTGCTTGAGGGTGTCGCGAGCGGTCTCCTCGACGGCCTTCATGAACGCGAGCGGCATTGAGCCCAGCTCGACCTCCAGCCGGAACGACACGCCGGACCCGGCCGGGCCCGGCTCGATGCGCAGGCCCACGGTGGCGCGGAACGGGTTGTCGCCGGCATCCATCTGCTCCGCGGCCGCACCGGCACCGAGGACTCGCTCGACACAGATCGGCGTGGTCTCACGGAAATCCACCTGGAGGCCGAATTCGTCCGCCAGCGTTGCCTGGATGACTTCCTTCTGAACCTCGCCATACAGGGACACCAGCAGCTCATGCCGGATGTCGTCCTGACGCAGGTTGATGAGCGGGTCCTGCTCCGCGAGCTGGGTGAGCGCGGCGTGCAGCGCCGGCCTGTCGGCGGCCCTGGCCGGGACGACGACGGTCTCGAGCGTGGGCGGCGCAAACAGATGCTGCCGCGCCGCCGCGGCGGCCGGGCCTATCGGGTCGCCGACCTGCACGCCGGGAAGGCCGCAGATCTTGGCGATCTGCCCGGCGGTCACGGCAGGGCTCGGGACCGCCGGACCGCCCGACAGGACACTGAGTGCGGTGATCTTCCCGTCGCTCCCGCAGCCATAGGGCACCGGCTCCCTCGCGCGCAGGGTACCGGTGAACATCCGCACGTAGGCGACCTTCTCGCCGGCCGGGCCGCGCTCAACCTTGAATACCGTCCCGGCTGCGGGCCCGCGGGCGTCGTCGCAGCCCGTCGGCAGGAACTCGGCCAGGCCGGCCATCAGGCAGCTGACTCCGGCCCCAGTGATCGCCGAGCCGAAGTAGACCGGGTGCACCAGCGCGCGGCGCGTCTGCGCGGCAAGCTCGGCATGCAGCCTCGGGTACGGCGGAGCCTGATCGTCGTCGAGGTACGCCGCAAGGAAGGCGTCGTCGTGCTCGGCGAGGACGTCGCCGAGACGGCCCGCGTGCGCGGCGTCAGCCGGCCCGAATGGCAGCCAGCCCGCACGGCGCGTGCCGGGATCGATCACCATGCCCATCGCCATGACTGCTGGCGTTAGGCGAGCCGCTATCTCGGCCAGCACCCGGTCCGGCTGTGCTCCGCCGCGGTCGATCTTGTTGACGAACAGGAGGGTGGGAATGCGCAGCCGCCGCAGCGTACGCATCAGCACACGCGTCTGGGCCTGGACGCCTTCGACCGCGGAGATCACCAGGACGGCGCCGTCGAGCACGCCGAGGGTGCGCTCGACCTCGGCGATAAAGTCCGGGTGACCTGGTGTGTCGATGAGATTGACGACCAGGTCACCCACGCGGAACGAGACGACAGCCGCCTTGATCGTGATGCCGCGCTGTCGCTCGAGCGCGAGCGAGTCCGTCTGCGTGCTGCCGTCATCGACACGGCCGATCTCGTCGATGACCCCGGCGGCGAACAGGAGCCGCTCGGTGAGGCTGGTCTTGCCGGCGTCTACATGCGCCAGGATCCCCAGATTGAGCGAATGCACGAAGCGTCATGTCCTCTGGATAGGCGGTCTCTGCCATCGGTGAACATGAGCGCTGCTCGCATCTCGCTCTCCTCATGAGCAATCGAAGTAGATCTGGCGGCGGAAGTGGACCCGTCGGTGGCAGTAGACCAGCGCGCTGCTGAGGAGCGCAATTGGTTATCGGCACGCGCGGGCCTGGAGCTCGAACAGCTCGGCGTACAGGCCACCCGCCGCCATGAGCTTGGCGTGGCTGCCGCGCTCGCGGATCTCGCGGTCGCGCAGGACCAGTACGGCCCCGTTCCGGTCCAGATCGTCCGTCGGTGCCACGGGCGCCGTGGGATGGTGGGACGCGTTGCATCGATCGGGAGGTGACGCCTGTGCCCGCGCCGTCGACATGGGAGCTCACGCCCCGGCAGAGCGTCGAGATGGAGTGCGCGCGACGAGGCCGCCTGGCGATGATCGACGGGTGCGTAGCCCTGCTGTGCGGTCGCGACGTCGACGACAACCTGATCATGGCGCTCGGAGGCCCGGCGGGCCGGACAGTGATCCACGACGGGCCGGCGCAGCGCAACCAGTACTGGCGGCGCGTCTGGGGAGCCCGCGGGCTGATGTACGCCTTCGACGAGCGGGCGGAGGCCGCGATCATCGAGGCCCTGCGGGACGAGCACTGGCGGGTCCGCGAGATGGCGGCCAAGGTGATCGCCAGGCACAAGATCGGCGCGGCCATGACCGCCGTTGCCAGGCTGCGCGACGACCCGGTGCCGCGGGTCCGGGCCGCGGGGGAGCGCGCGGTCGTCGTCCTGACCGCGGCCGGCAGCTGATGATGTCCGTGCGTGTCCAGGTATCGCCTGGCTAATCGGACGTTCACCACCAGGTCATGGGCCCGGCTCACTCGCCGTGCCAGCGCCGGCCGACAGCCCGGTCCCGGTAGTAAGCCGCCAGCCGGGCGCGACGATGTGCGTGCTTGTCGTTGCCGTTGCCAGCGGAGCAGGCTGCCCACGACTGCGCCGGTGATCAGCGCCGTCAGGTGGCCCACTGCCGCGACCTCCAGGCGGCCAAGACCTTCGAAGATCTGGCCGACGAAGATCAGCACGGCGAAGTCGAGCGCCGCTGCGGCTCGGATAAGCCAGGTGCCCCACAGCAGGCCGACCGCGACAGCGGCGACGACAACGTAGGACGGCCCGACGTCGATCAGGTAGCGGTCGGCTGCGGGCAGCGTGCCGTGCGAGACCCGGTACGCGACGATGCCTTCGCTGACCAGCGTGCCGACGAGCTGGCCTGCGGCGCAGGTCAGGAACGTGCGGCAGTTGCCGAGCAGGTGATTGGCGCCGAACAGGGCCAGCGCGATGAGGAACGGCCAGGTGGGTGACAATCCAACCGGGACGAACGCGGATGCGACCAGGCAGCCGGCCGGGTGGTGCTCCAGGTTGTGCACGCTGGTGCTGGCCCAGCGCGCCACGGCGGCCTGGTCGCGGCCAGGCAGAAGCTCGTAGATGATCTCGGCCACGCAGAATCCGACGAGGTACAGCCACGTCGCGGCATACCGGCGCAGAACCGGCCCGATGGCGCAGCATGGCATCCGATCAGACTAAGCCGCACCCCCGCAGCGAGCTGAGCCAGCAGTTCCGTCAGCACGGTTGCCGGTAATTCACTGCCTGCCGTCGCGCGTCAGGGAATATCAGTTGCCGGGTCTCCTGGCCGCTGTCAGGCTGGCCGCGTGGTCGATCACCAGTTCGCCGATCCGTCACTGGCGGTGCTGTATGACCTGTTCTGCCCGTGGGATCCGCGCGGTGACTTCGGGTTCTACCTGCCGCTGGTGATGGCTGCGGACAGCGTCCTCGACGTTGGCTGCGGCACGGGGATGTTGCTGCGCCGGGCCAGGGCCGAGGGTCACGCGGGGCGACTGTGCGGGCTCGATCCGGCGGCGGCGATGCTCGATGTGGCGCGTGCCGGGCAGGACATCGAGTGGGTGCTCGGCGACCTGTCGACCGCGCGGTGGGACGAGGAGTTCGAGGTGATCGTCATGACAGGTCACGCGTTCCAGGTCCTCACCGGGGACGAGCAGTTGCGCGAGGCACTGGCGGCGGTGCGGGCGGCACTGGCTCCGGGTGGCCGGTTCGCGTTCGAGACGCGCAATCCGCTGGCGCGGCAATGGGAGACGTGGGTCCCGGCGAACGCCGTGCAGGTGATCGATGCGGCGGGCGCCGTGGTACAGATGGCGCACCAGGTCGAGCTGCCAGTGCAAACAGGCGCAGTGCAGACAGGCGCAGTGCAGACAGGCGCAGTGCAGACAGACCTCGTCTCATTCACGACGACCTATTCGAGTCCTGACTGGGAGCGGTCGCAGCGCAGCCGCAGCACGCTGCGGTTCCTGGACGCCGAGGCGCTGTCGTCGTTCCTCGCTGGCGCTGGCCTGGAAATCGAGGAGCAGTACGGCGACTGGGACCGGTCACCGCTTTGCCCGGCCAGCCCCGAGATCATCACGATATGTAGGTGAGTCGGGTCCACTCGCAGCTGGTGTCGCGGTTCTAGAATGGTGACGTGAGCGATAGCCCCGCGGCTGCGCGACTTCGTTTTGCGCTGGAGATGCATGAGTTCGGTGTGCGGATGGAGCGCGCTCGACTGCGAAGGCAGCGTCCGCACGCGACGGAAGCAGAGATTGAGGCGTCAGTGTCGTCTTGGCTGAGGACCCAGCACGGGACGCCGCCAGGGGATTCTTCGCGACTGTCACGCCGATTCGAGTGAACAGCCTGGAGGCTGGGCTTCGGCGCACGGCCAGTGATCTGGATAGATCTGGCGTGACGTGGGCTTTGGTAGGTGGGTTCGCGGTGTCGGCGCGCGTGGAGCCACGCTTCACCAGGGATGTGGACATCGCCGTCATGGTCGATGGTGATCCCGCGGCCGAAAGACTGGTTCGGTCGCTGCTGACTGACGGCTACAGCGCCTTCAGCTCTGTGGAGCATGAGAGCGGTCGGCTGGCGACAGTGCGGCTATCCAGAGCGGCCGAAGGCGCTGAGGTCATTGTGGACCTGCTGTTCGCAAGTTCCGGTATTGAGCCAGAGATCGCACAGGCAGCCGAGCCGCTGGAGATCACGCCGGGGCTAGTAGTGCCAGTGGCTACAGTCGGCCACTTGATTGCCCTCAAGCTTCTGGCTCGTGATGATCGCACCCGCCCACAAGACCTGTCGGACCTTCGCGGGCTTATCGCATCAGCAGGCCAGGAGGATCTGTCCGTGGCGAGGAACGGGGTAGCCCTGATCGAGGCAAGGGGCTTCAACCGTGATCGCGACCTGGGTAGGGCGCTCGATGAGCTTGTCGCGGAGCTAAGAACCTGATTCGGATGAGCGTGCCCGAGGCCGTTGTCTTTGCTTGACATGTGTCGAATACCTGTTCGATAGTAGGGGGATGGGAGCGGAGATAGCGCAGGTCATCTCGCTATCTCCGGTGCGCCACCGGGATGACGTGCTGACAGGCGAGGGCCTGCTGCCGGTCCTTCCGGCGCTGCGGGACCTGCTGCCAGGCGGCGCCCTCCAGCGCGGGTCGGTGGTGACATCGGGGGACTGGGGGCTGCTGGCGCTGGCGCTGGCGGCCGGAGCCATCGCCGACGGGGCGTGGTGCGCGATCGTCGGGGTGCCGGCCATGGGCGTACGGGCGGCGGCCGAGGCCGGCCTGGATCCGGACCGGGTGCTACTGGTCGGCGAGCCGGGGGCAAGCTGGCCGCAGGTGGTGGCGTCCCTGCTGGACGGCTTCGACATCGTGCTGCTGCGGCCGCCGGATCAGCCGTCCGCGCAGCTACGGCGCAAGCTGGAGGCGGCGGCCCGCCGGTACGGCAGCGTGCTCGTGGTCGCCGGGGAATGGCCGGGCGCGCAGTCCCGGCTGCTGGTGACGGACACGCGGTGGACCGGGATCGGCGCCGGGCACGGGCGGCTGCGGGCGCGCAGGGCACAGGTCGTCGCGTCCGGGCGCGGCGCGGGGGAGCGGCTGCGGTCGGCGTGGCTGTGGCTGCCCGGCCCGGACGGCACGGTCACGACAAGCACGGTCACGACAAGCACGGTCACGACAGCCGGCCTGGCCGATGCGGGCTCGCGCGACGCTTACCGGGATGACGCTTACCGGGATGACGCCTACCGGGATGACGCCTACCGGGACGGCGCCTACCGGGACGGCGCCTACCGGGACCGGGATGACGCTTACCGAGATGACACCGAACGGCTGGTGAGCAGCGGATGACGAGCCACGCCGCGGCGTCGCGGCGCGTGCTTGTGCTGCGCTGCCCGCAGTGGCTGGGCCGTACGCAGGAGCCCGAGGGCACGCTGGAGCTGGCGGGCACCCAGGAGCTCGAGGGCACGCAGGATCTGGACAGCGGCGCGGCGGCGCGGGCCTTCGAGCCTGTCGTCGCCGTCGTCGAGGAGTTCTGCCCGCAGGTGGAGGTCCTGCGCCCCGGGGTGTGCGCGATCCCGGCGCGCGGCCCGGCGCGCTACTTCGGCGGGGAGGCCGAGCTGGCCGCCAAGCTGGCGGAGGCGGTCTGCCAGGCCGGCTTCACCTGCCAGGTCGGCATCGCTGACGGCTTGTTCGCCGCCGGGCTGGCGGCCCGCACCGGGCCGACGGGACTGCTCGTGCCGCAGGGGGAGGCCAGGGAGTTCCTGGCTGGCTTCCCGGTCGGCGTGCTTGGCCTGCCCGAGCTGTGCGAGCTGCTGCCCAGGCTGGGCATCGAGACGCTGGGCCAGCTGGCCAGCCTGCCGCCTGCCGAGGCAGCCAGCAGGTTCGGGTCGGACGGCAAGCTCGCCTGCCGGCTGGCTCGCGGGCTTGACCCTCGCCCGCTGATCCCGCGGCCGCCCGCGGCCGACCTCTCCGCGGCGATGGAGTTCGACCCGCCCGCCGAGCAGTCTGAGCCGGTGATCTTCGCGGCCAAGGCGCTGGCCGATGCCATGCATGACCGGCTGGCGGCCAGCGGGCTCGCCTGCGTACGGGTCCAGGTGGCGGTGCGCTGCTCGGACGGCCAGGAGTTCAGCCGGCTGTGGCGGCATGACGGGCTGCTGTCGGCGCTGGCCGTGGCGGAGCGCGTTCGCTGGCAGCTCGACGGCTGGCCGGGTACGGCCGGGATCGTGCTGCTGCGGCTGATCCCGGACCAGCTGGTCCGCGCTACCGGGCGACAGCTGGCCCTATGGGGCGACAGCGTGATCAGTGACCGGGCAGCCCGTGCGGCCATCCGGGTGCAGGCGATGCTTGGCCATGACCGTGTGGTCAGGCCGGTGCTCGCCGGCGGCCGCCGGCCAGCTGAGCAGGCGCTGCTCGTGCCCTTCGGCGACGCCGGAGTGCCGCGGCGACCCGCTGACCGGCCCTGGCCAGGGCAGCTCCCGGCACCGGCCCCGGCGACCGTGTACCCGGTGCCGCTCGCGGCCAGCGTGACCGATGAATCGGGCGAGACGGTGTCGGTCAGCGGACGGGCCGAGCTGTCCGCGCCGCCTGCCTGGCTGACAGCCGCAGGCAGGCCAGCCAGGGCAGTCACAGCCTGGGCCGGGCCGTGGCCGGTGACCGAACGATGGTGGGATCCGCGGCACGCACGCCGGCAGGCCAGGTTCCAGCTCGTCACCGACGACGGGAACGCCTGGCTGGCAGCGCTCCAGGATGGCCGCTGGCTGATCGAGGCCAGCTACGACTAACGGCCCGGCGAGGCGTGAGCGCCAGCGCAAATGCCAGCGCCAGCGCAAATGCCAGCGGGCATACCGCGCGACCGGTTGGTGAGCCGCGCGGCATGCCCGCTGGCGCGCGGCAGGCCCTTCAGGCAGCCTGCCCGTGACGCTGCGTCAAAAGTGACGGGTTACGGTTTCTCGAGGTGTGGCCCGCCCCCGGTTACCCGGAGGCGGGCCCGCTAACCCGCGACAGCGATACTTACTAGCGCGGGCTGAGGTGCAGGATCACAACCTCGTCGGTGCCGGCGCCAGCGCCGGTGTTGGTGCCTGACGGCTGCCCCGTCTCGTACGGGTTCGCCTGAGTGGGCCAGCCAACATAGCGCTGCGAGTTGTACTCGAACCACTCCGACGCCGTCGTGACCGGGATGACCGGCAGGTTCTGGGCGACGTAGGTCTCGATCGGGGCGAGGTCAGCGGTCTGCTGCGCCACGGTCGAGTCGCCACCCAGCTTGGCCAGGGCCGCGTCCATCGCGGCGTTCTTCAGGCCCTCGTAGTCACCGGTGTTGGCCTTGCCGTTGTCCAGCGCACTGTTCAGCCAGTTGTTATACAGGTTGTATGGCGTCAGGCCGTTGTTCGACCAGTGCTCGGCCAGCTGGAAGTTGCCGTTACCCATGTCGGCATTCCATGCGTCCACGCTGATGCCCGAGAAGCTGGCGTTGATGCCAGCCGTCTTGAGCTCCTGCGCGACCATGGTCCCGACCGCTGCGTAGTCGGTGTAAGCGGCCGGGCTGATGAGCTGGATCGTGACCTCCTTGCCGTTCAGGGCGAAGTAGCCGCTCGAGTCCTTCTTGTAACCGGCCGCCGTCAGGGCCGCAGCGGCCGCTGACGCGCTGCCCGTGGGGGAGACGCTGAACGCTGCGGCCGGACCGGCCCACGCGGAGAACGTCGGCAGGGTGATGCCGCTGGCGTTGGTGATCGGGTTCTCCAGGCCGGCCTCGCCCTCGGAGGCGAGCAGGTTGCGGTTGACAGCCAGGCTGATCGCCTTGCGGACCGCCAGCTGGTTGGTCGGCCACTTGTTCAGGTTCGGCATCAGGGCGTTGGTGCTGCCCGGTGCCTCCCAGAAGTGGTGGTAGGCGGGTGCGGTGTCGACGAACTGCTTCTGCAGGCCGGGGATGAAGTTACCCGTCCAGTCGATCGCTCCCGAGTACAGCGCGGACAGTGCGCTGGTGTTGGAGGTGTAGACCGGGAAGTAGACGCTCGGGACCTTCACCATCGAGGCCTGCCAGTACGACGGGTTCTTGGTGAGGGTGAATCCCTGGGAAGTGAACGTCTTCAGCACGTACGGGCCGGTGCCCACAGGCTGGGCGTCCGTGAAGGTGGTCGGGCTGCTCTGGCTGCCCCAGACCGACTGCGGCAGGATCGGCACGCCAGCGACCTCCTGCAGGTTGAGGTACTGCGGCGCGCTGAAGTTGACCGTGACGGCGTTGCCCGCTGCGGTCGCGCTGGTGATCGGTAGCCCGGCCAGGTTGATCGCGGCGTTCTTCATCACCAGGTTGTAGGTAAAAGCGACGTCGGCCGGCGTCATGGCCGTCCCGTTGTTCCACTTCACGCCCTGCCGGATCGTGAAGGTGATGGTCTTGCCGCCGTTCGACCAGGTGTACGCCGTGGCCAGCCAGGGGGTGAATTTCGGCGGCGCGGCTATGTCGAACTGGAGCAGCGGCTCGTAGATCAGGCCGGTCGCGCCCATGCCCTGCGGCGCCGCGGTCGACACAAACGGGTTGAAGTCGTCCGTGATCGTGGTCTCCGGAGAACTCTCCATGACCAGGGGCTTGACTGCGGACGCCGCCGGCGCCGAACCGTTGCCCGACTTAGTCGACGAGCATGCGCCGAGTCCGGCCGCTAGCAAGCCGACGGCCGCGACGGCCGCCAGCCCTCTATAGGCTACATATTTTGTACCCATTGTTACCTTTCCTGAATTGGAGTAGTAATGTCCGCACCTGGATTCTGGGTTTGCGAGTTAACTCGTAAGGTCCCCACCCCCTCCTCGCCCGGTGTAGACGGCGGGGGCCGCGACGTCGAGGCGCCAGCAGGCGGCGGCCCTGGACGACGAGATCTGGAGCAGCGGCGGTGACTCGGCGCGGCACCGGTCGTCCGCGAACGGGCACCGGGGGCTGAACGAGCAGGCACCCTCGGGCGCTGGGCCGGCAGTGGTGCTGACGGCCCCGTTCCCGGCCTGAAGCCCTTGTCTTGTGCCGTTACGTAGCGCGCCGCCGAGGTTGTCCGGGTCGGGTGCTGAGCTGACCAGCAGCTGTGTGTAGGGGTGCGCGGGCTGCTGCGTCACGTCCTCGGCTGGCCCGCGCTCGATGATCTGCCCGGCGTACATGACCAGGATCTCGTCGGCGAAGTAGCGTGCCGACGCAATGTCATGAGTGATGTAGAGCAGGGCCAGCTGGAAGCGCGTTCGCAGGTCGTCCAGCAGCGCCAGCATCTCGAGCCGGATCGACACATCGAGCATCGAGACCGGCTCGTCGGCAAGCAGTACCCGCGGGTCGGCGGCAAGCGCCCTGGCGAACGCGACGCGCTGCCGCTGGCCGCCGGACAGCTCGTGCGGGTACTTCGCCAGGTACTTGTCGGCCGGGCTCAGGCGCACCTGCTCCATCAGGGCGGCGGCCTGCACTCCGACCTGCTCCCTGGTCAGCCGCCCGCGATGCAGCCGCAGCGGCCGCTCGATGTGGTAACGCACGGTATGCGCGGGGTTGAGCGAGGCGAACGGATCCTGGAAGACGTACTGGACCTCGCTCTTGTACCGGCGGAATGCGCGACGGCCCGACACCGCGACCGGCTGGCCATCGAGCCAGATCGTGCCCGCGGTCGGATGCTCCTGCCCGGCCAAGAGGCGGGCCACGGTGGACTTGCCGGAGCCGCTCTCGCCGACGAGCGCAACGACCGCGCCACGGTACAGGCTGAGCGAGACGTCCCGGACGGCGTGCAGGACCTGACCGCGGCCTAGCCGGAAGTCCTTGCTCAGGCCAGCGGCCGCGAGCATGAGCGCACCGCGCGACGCGGCCGCCGATTCGATGCTCGACTCGACGCCGGAGTCGACGACAACTGGGGGCTGCTGCATGTCGGGGGCCTGGCTGGTCATGGCGTCACCTCTGTCGTGCCAGACATGCTTCCGGCTGCTGCGGCGGCCGGCCGATCGGCGGTGCCGTCCGCGTCCGCCAGATCGCCCGCCGGGTCGTCGGGCAGGACGAACGGACACGCCGTTACGTGCTGTGGGTCGGCAGAGGTGGTGACCCGCGCGAGCGTGATCTCGATGCGGCTGCACTCATCGGTGCCTTCGGTGCAGCGGGGCAGGAACGGGCAGCCTGGCGGCGGGTCCAGCAGGTCCGGCGGGGTGCCAGGGATGCCGGTCAGCTCTCGTCGCGGCCCGCGCAGCGACGGGAAGGAGCGCAGCAGCCGCTTGGTGTAGGGATGGGCTGGCTCGTGGTGGATCTCCGCGGCAGTGGCGATCTCCATCAGCTGGCCCGCGTACATCACCGCGATCCGGTCGGCCAGCTCGAGCAGCAGCGACAGGTCGTGCGTGATGAACAGGATCGCGAAGCCAAGGCGCTCTTTTAGCTCGAGGATCTGGCCCAGGATCTCGCGCTGGACCACGACGTCGAGGGCGGTCGTCGGCTCATCCATGATGACGACTTCGGGGTCGGTGGCCAGCGCCATCGCGATCATGACGCGCTGGCGCATACCGCCCGACAGCTCGTGCGGATAGGCGCCCAGACGCGAGCGTGGGATGCCGACGAGATCGAGTAGGCCGGCCGCCTTGTCCGTGGCCTCCTGCCGGGGTAGTCGCAGGTGCGCGCGGATCACGTCGGTGATCTGATCGCGGATTCGCAGCATCGGGTTCAGGGCGTTCATCGCGCTCTGGAAGACGATGGCGATCTCCCGCCAGCGCAGGCTCATCAGCTGATCCGCACTGAGCTCGAGGATGTCCGTCGGATGGTCCATCCGGCGACCGTGGTAGCGGACGCTGCCGCCAGTGATCAGCGCCGGCGCCCGCAGCAGCCGGGTGGCCCCGTAGGCGAGCGTGGACTTGCCGGAACCGCTCTCGCCCACCAGGCCGACGACCTCGCCGGCGTTCAGGTCAAGGCTCACCTGGTCGACCGCCCGCACGTCGCCGCCAGGAGTGCGATAGACGATCGAAAGATCGCGAATCGACAGCACAGGCTCGCCGGCAAACCTCCCGCGGCCTCCAGGCTCTGCCGGGCCGGGAACGTGGTTGCCCAGGTCAGTCGTCATCGCTGCCCCTCGCTCGGCTTGGGTGCGCCTGCCCGGCCCGCACGATCGACTCTGCGATCGGCGAGATAGGCGGTGCGGGAGAATGAACGCACGAAGGCGGTTACCGGGCCTAGCCGCAGCGGCGCCGCGGTGTGCAGCACCGGTGTCGGGTCGGCAGGCTGCAGCCGCCGCCCGTCAACCTTGGCGCGCTGGTTCGCGTCTCGCAGCCGCGGATTGCCGAGCTCGTCGATCCCGCTGTTCAGCAGTACCAGGGCGGTCCCCATCAGGGCGACAATGAGGCCCGGCGGAACGAACCACCACCAGGCTCCCTGGGACAGGGCTTGCTGGCTCTGCGCCCAGTACAGGATGGTGCCCAGGCTCCAGTTTGACGTGTCCGTCACGCCAATGAACGCCAGCGCCACCGACGCGCCGATCGCATACAGCACGGTGCCGACGAAGTTGGCGGCGATGAGGCTGACCTGGTTCGGCACGATCTCGAAGGTGATGATCCGCCAGCCGCTCTCGCCGGTCTCGCGCGACGCGGCGACGAAGTCACGGCCGCGGATCGCCAGCGTCTGGGCGCGGATGACCCGTGCGCCAAAGGGCCAGCCGAGCCCGGCGAGCACCAGGATGGTCGCGGTCTGCCCAGTACGCGGCAGGTAGCCGAGCAGGATGATGAGCAGCGGCAGTGCGGGGATCACCAGGAAGACATTGGTGAGAAGGGACAGGACGTCATCCCACAGACCGCCGAGGTAGGCCGCGGTCACTCCGACGAGCACCGACAGAGCGGTGGCGATGAGGCCGACCAGGAGCCCCAGCTCGAGCGTCAGCCGGATGCCGGTGAGCAGCTGTGACAGCACGTCCTCGCCGGACTGGGTGGTGCCCAGCAGGTGCGCGGCGTCCGGCGCGTGCAGGGAAAATGCCGGATTCGGGTTCTGGAAGCTGGGGTTATACGGCGCGACCAGCGGCCCGATGATGGCGGCGAGTACGAACAAGCCGGCCAGCACGACGCCTGCCTTGGCCTTCAGCGGCAGGCGCCCCCACCGGCCAAGCTGGCGCCCTGGCGCTGCGAGTGCGGTGGGATCGGTGATCGTGAGCGCGGCGGTCATCAGGCTGCCTCTCTCGTTCGGACCCTCGGGTCGGCGGCCACGATGATCATGTCGACGATCAGGTTGGCGATCAGGACAGCGAAGGTGATGACGAGGAAGATCGCCTGCATCAGCGGGTAGTCATTGGACTCGACAGCGCTCAGCAGCAGCAGGCCGACGCCGGGGTAGGAGAACACGATCTCCATGACGATGGCGCCGGAGACGACGTAGCCGAGTGCGAGGCCGAATCCCTGTAGCTGCGGCAGGAACGCGTTGCGGGCCGCGTAGTTGAAGATGACACGCCGGTTCGACAGCCCCTTCGCCTGCGCGGCGAGCACGTAGTCCTCGCCGATGGTGGTGATCATCACGTTCCGCATCTGCAGCATCCAGCCCGCCACCGACGTGATGACGATGGTGAACGCTGGCAGCACCGAGTGCCAGATCGCGCTGCTGATGAAACCCCAGGTCCAGCCAGGGACAAGGCCGCCGGTGTAGCCCTGGCCGATCGGGAAGACGTGCACGACCTTCGCTGCCAGCAGGTACAGGAGCAGCAGCGCCAGGAAGAAGTACGGGATGGCCTGCACGAACATCAGTCCCGGCAGTACCCGGTCGAGCACGCCGCCGTTCCGCCAGCCGGCGATGATACCGAGGAACGTGCCGAGGAAGAACGCGACCACCGTCGCGGTACCGACGAGGATCAGCGTCCACGGGATCGTCTGGATGAGCAGCGACGACACCGATGCCGGGTAACTGGACACGGAGGTGCCGAAGTTCAGGTGCGCGATGTCGTCGAGGTACGTCACGTACTGGTGCCAGAGCGAGCCTGGGTGGCCAACGCCGAGCATGGCCTCCAGCGCGTGGTAGGTCGAAGGCTGCAGGTTGGGGAACTTCGACATGATCGCCTGGACCGCGTTCCCTGGCATCGCCCGCGGCAAGAAGAAGTTCACCGTCAGTGCGACCCAGGCGGCGACCACGTAGAAGCCGAGGCGGCGGAGGATAAACGGCATTCGCCAGGCTCCTAACTCTCGGCGGCCGGCCGCGAGCTGCGGCGGCCCCGTGATGGGTTGCGGATATCGGATGTGAGGGTGCTGGCAGGGCTGCGTGCTCTGCCGGCCGTCAGCGAGCGGTAGGTCGCGGTGCCTAGCAGCGGAGCCGCGATGGTGCGCGCGGCCATGCCGGGCGGGCAGCCGCAGCTCTTGCGCAGCACGAGCTCGGTCGGCAGCAGCTCGACCTGCGTGGGCAGATCGGGCCTGGCGATTCGGTCGAGCAGCCGGTCGCAAGCGCGCTCGCCGAGCAGGCGCATCGGCTGGTGCACGGTCGTCAGCGACGGTTCGAACAGGCTGCCGGGGTAAATGTCATCGAACCCGGTCACGGCCAGCTGGTCCGGGACGCGCACGCCGCCCCGGCTGAGCGCCTGCATGACGCCGATGGCCATCTGGTCGTTCGCGCACACGATGGCGTCGGGGAGCCCGGCGCGGTCGGCGAGGAGCTTCTCGCCGGCTTCCTCGCCGCTTTGCACGCTGAACCGCCCGCAGTGTGAGCCGACGAGCTCGGTACCGGGATGGGCCTGAAGGACCTCGGCGAGCGCGAGCCTGCGCTCCATGGCGTCAGGCGCGCTCGGCGGTCCGTCGATGTGGAAGATGCGGCGACGGCCGTGGTCCTCGACCAGATGGGTCACGAGCGCCGCCGAGCCGGAGCGGTTGTCTGCCGTCACGATGTCGGCCGCCTGCTCGGCCGGGTCGCCGGCCACGATGACGACCGGCAGCCGCTCGGCAAGGCGCGCGAGCTCGTCCGATGGCACAATGCCCTCGCCGATCAGCAGCCCGTCGACCTTGCCGGACAGCGACTGGAGCCGGGCGAGGTCGCCGACGTTTTCCTCACGCAAGTAGGTGATAAGGAGCGACCAGTTGCTTTCACGGATGCGCTGCTCGACGCCCCGCAGGATCTCGTCGTAGAACAGCAGGCTCATGCTCTCGATGTCGTACTGGTGCGGCGCCATGCGCTCCACGCACACCAGGCCGATGACGTTCTTCTGGCGGCGCGACAGGCTCTGGGCCGCGCCGTCCGGCACATAGCCGAGCTGATCGATAATCTCGCGCACCCGTGCCCTGGTGCTGTCGCGCACCCGGTCCTGGCCGTGTACGACCCGCGACACCGTTGCTGTCGACACCCCAGCCAGTCGCGCCACGTCATAGAGAGTGATGGGACTCGGTGACACGCGGCCGAGGTCGGCCGTCAGCGCGGACTTGGCCGTGAGCGCGGACTCGGCCGTGAGCGCGGACTCGGCGGACTCGGCGGACGGCGCGGACTCGGCGGACGGCGCGAACCCGGGCACCTGCGAGCGGGACAGCGATGCTACCGACGGATCGCGGGCAGGCGGCACCGCCGTCGCGTCCGGTGCGCCGGACGCTTCGGGTGCGTCGGGTTCGCGCACGTCAGACGTGCTCATCCCAGGCCCGAACGGCGCTGATTGTCGGTCTCTTGAGCCATGCGCTGAATCCCCTACTGAGCTGGGGTAAAAGCACCTACATCCACTGATCTAAGCGCTTACATTGGCTGATCTAAGCGCTTACACTAGGACTCGCCTTAAGAGGCGTCAAGGCCTTGGATTTAAGACGGACGCAACGTTCTGGTAACAAGAGGAGTGTCAGATGACCGCAGCGGGGACCACCGGCAACGGTGCCCTTTCCTTTCCGCCGGGCTTCACCTGGGGCGCGGCAACCGCCGCGTACCAGATCGAGGGAGCGGCTAACGACGACGGACGAGGGCAGTCCATCTGGGACACATTCAGCCGCGCGCCGGGTAAGATCCGCCGGGGCGACACCGGCGACGTGGCCTGCGACTCCTACCACCGCTATCCCGAGGACGTGGCGCTGATGGCCTCGCTCGGGCTCCAGGCGTACCGGTTCTCGATCTCGTGGCCGCGCGTCCAGCCTGGCGGGTCGGGCCCGGTGAACCAGAAGGGCCTTGACTACTACCGCGCCCTGCTCGACGAACTGGCGGGCAAGGGCATTGACGCGTCCGTCACGCTGTATCACTGGGACCTGCCGCAGGAGCTTCAGGACGGCGGCGGCTGGGCCGTGCGCAGCACCGCCGAGCGGTTCGCCGAGTACGCGCTCATCATCGCCGAGCAGCTTGGCGACCGCGTATCGCGCTGGATCACGCTGAACGAGCCGCAGGTATCAGCCGACCACGGCTACCGGACCGGAGTCCACGCCCCTGGCCTGACTGACGCGGCCGCCGCCGCTGCGGCCACCCACCACCTGCTGCTGGCGCACGGCCTTGGCGCCCAGGCGCTGCGCAGCGTGCGCCCGGCGATCCCCGTTGGCATCACGCTGGACATGCATCCGGTCCGGCTCGCGGCTGGCACGCAGCCGGAGACCGTCGAGGCCGCGCGCGTGGCCACCGACGCCGAGCTCAACGGCCTCTTCCTCGAGCCGGTGCTGCATGGCCGGTATCCAGAGCACGTCAGAGCCTCGCTGCTGCCCCCGGCAGACCTGATCGCCGACGGCGACTTTGAGACGATCCGCCAGCCCATCGACTTCCTCGGCGTCAACTACTACGCGCCTGTCTTCTTGCGGGCCGGGGACCCGGCCGACCTGCGGCGTGACGAGGAGCCCGCCCGCTGTGAGCTGCCCGGCGTCGTGGAGTACCGGCCCGCCGATCTGGAGCGCACGCCGATGGGCTGGCTCGTCGACCCCGACGGCCTATATGACCTCCTGGTCCAGCTGTCCGACGCGGCTCCCGGCCTGCCGCTGTACATCACCGAGAACGGCTGCGCGGCCGAGGACTACGTGGACCCCGACGGCGACGTCAAGGATGTCGAGCGGATCAGCTACCTGCACCAGCATCTGGACGCCGCGGCTCGCGCGATCAAGGCGGGCGTCAACCTGGCCGGCTACTACGTCTGGTCGCTGCTCGACAACTTCGAGTGGGGATGGGGCTACCAGCGGCGTTTCGGAATCATCTTCGTTGACTTCGAGACTCAGCGACGCATCCCCAAGTCAAGCGCCCTGTTCTACTCGGAGGTCGTCCGCGCGAACGCCATCGCGCCGTACTCGGAGGTTGCTAACTGATCCGGGGGACTCGTGCCGTGAACTGAACGTCGTGGTTGCGGATGTGCTGCGGATACAGCAGCGGATCCGCAACCACGAGGTTCGACGGGTGGCGCGGGCGGGTGATCAGTACTGCGGCGGACGCGTCGGTCTCAGCCGAGGGTGGCGCAGTGGCGGAGGATCGTGTCCGCGACGAGCCTTGGCGCGCGCACCGTCGGGTAGTGATCGACACCGGGCATCCTGATCAGCTCGCAGCCGGGGATGAGCCGCGCCGCTTCCTCGTTGCTCGCGATCAGGCCGGGGTCATCCTTATCGCCCACCATCAGAACTGCCGGCACAGTCAGATCGCCGAGCCTGTCGAATGTCGGTTCGCCCTCAAGCTCGAACTCCTCTTCGCCTTCCCAGGCGCGCATGGCGGAGCGCATCAGGTCGGTGACGAGCGGGTCGTCGCCCGCCCCGCCCCACACCTCGAGCAGCAGCCGGATGATGCCTTCGTCGTCACCGGCCACCGCAAGTGCATCGCAGGCCGCATCGAGTTCAGGCCTCTCGGGATAGGGATAGCCGCCGATGCCAGGACAGAGCAGCACGAGGGATCGCGCTCGGCCAGGCTCGGCGAGCGCGAACTCCAGCGCCGTGCCGCCGCCCATGCTGCAGCCGATCACATGCGCGCTCGCGACCTCGAAGTGATCAAGGACGGTCATGAGGTCGCCGAGCAGCGTGAACTCCTGGGTTGGCGCCGGCGATCGGCCAAACCCGCGAACGTCGTAGCGGATAGCCCTGCACGCCGCTGTCAGGTCGGACCACACCGGATCCCACATCCGCGAGTCGCCAACGCCCTCGTGCAGCAAGACAAGCACTGGTCCGGATCCGCCCGAATCCTCAGCCCAGATTGTGTCGGCACCTACCGGCAGCGTGATCTGCATGGTCCCGACGGTAATGCCGTCCGCCGCGCTGGGCACCTCTATATCCAGAGGCGATGACAAAGCTGCTGAGCGCTTCGCGAGTGGGCGCGGCAGCCACGGGTGTCCCGGACTCGAGCGTGGCGCCGCCGCCATCCTGACCGAGGTGCTGGCCCGCTAGTGGCTAAGTCGGGTGTCTTAGGGTAGAGGCCAGGCTTTCTTCGGAGGCCGGGCCAGCGTGTCTGACTGGCTCCTAGCGTCCATCAAGTGCCGAGTGCGTTGGGCCTGCCTCGGCTGCCAGGCAGAGAGGATTCCTCATGAGCGTGACACCCAGCGCAGCTGCAGCGGGGACGATCAGCATCGGCGGTGACCTTACCGTCAACCGGATGGGCTTCGGGGCAATGCGGATCACCGGCCAGGGCATCTGGGGGCCGCCAGCGGACTGGGAGCAGGCGAAGGCGGCCGTGCGGCAGGCGGTCGATCTCGGCGTGAACTTCATCGACACGGCCGACTCTTACGGCCCGGCTGTCAGCGAGGAACTGATCGCCGAGGCACTGCATCCCTATGCCGACGATCTGGTGATCGCGACCAAGGGCGGCCTGGTCCGGCCCGGTCCGGGGCGCTGGGACGCCGACGGGCGCCCCGAGCACCTGCGCGAGGCATGCGAAGGCAGCCTGCGGCGGCTGAAGCTGGATCAGATCCCGCTGTACCAGTTCCACCGGCCGGACCCGAAGGTGCCGATCGCCGAGTCCATGGGAGCCCTGGTCGAGCTCAGGGACGAGGGCAAGATCAGGCATATCGGGGTTTCGAACGTTTCCGAGGCGCAGCTTCGCGAGATGCAGAAGCTGACGCCCGTGGTGTCCGTGCAGAACCGGTACAACCTGGATGACAGGTCGTCGGAGTCGATGGTTGACCTGTGCGACCAGGAATCCATCGTGTTCCTGCCGTGGGCGCCGATCCAGGACGCTGATGATCTGGTGCCGGTCCTGACCACAGCCCGCCGGCTCGACGCCAGCACGCGCCAGGTCGCGCTCGCCTGGCTGCTGGACAGGTCACCGCAGATACTCCCGATCCCGGGTTCTGGCTCGCCTGATCATGTCGCGGACAATGTCGCCGCGGCGTCGCTGCGGCTGACGGCCGACGAGGCCAACGCCATCTTCGAATACGAGCGGTGAGCTAGCTTCCCGCTCCGGCCCGCGCTGACCCTGACCGCCCACGCCCTGCACGTTCCGCGCCTGCGCGCTTAATCCGGGTGCAAGCCGGACACGGCTGGCCGGGCCTGACGCTGGCTCGAACGCATATTCGATCCGGAGTTAGACTGTCAGAGCTAATCGTTACGCTGATCGAGTAACGGAGTAGCCGACCAGGTGACGCCAAGGGTGCCCAAGGGTGACCCAAGGGTGACGCGGAGGTGGTGCTCATGGGCTGGGACAACCCGCCAGTGTCCTGGCGCGAGTTCGAGCGCCGCCTGTCCTGGGGCAAGGGGACCGGCCAGTCGCAGGAGGGTTCTGAGACCGGCCTGGACGAGGGTCGCGGGACGGCCCCGGAGCCCGGTGAGGCGGATGCGCTCAGGCCGGTGATCCAGCTGCCAGTCGGTCAGCTGCCATCCGCATCGGTCACGCCGGCCTGGGCGGAGCTGCACTGCCACTCGTCCTACAGCTTCCTGGACGGGGCGTCGAGCCCGTCCGACCTGGTACTCGAGGCGGCGGCGCGGGGCCTGTCCGTGCTGGCCATTACCGATCACGACGGCATGTACGGAGTGCCGCAGTTCGCGCAGGCAGCGGCGCGGCTCCGGGACGGCGGCGTCAGCCTGGGCACGGTGTTCGGCGCCGAGCTCAGCCTTGACCTGGCGCGCAAGGCGGCCGGGCGGGTCGGCCGGGCGCCGGGCCGGGTCGCCTCAGCAGGCAAAGCAGGATCCGCCGGGATGCTCCAGCGGCCCACCGGGACGCCGCGGGCGGGCGTCCCTGATCCTGGCGGCCGGCACCTGCTCGTCCTCGCCCGTGACCCGGAGGGGTACCGGCGGCTCTGCCGGGTTATCAGCACCGCGCAGCTGGCTGGCGGCGAGAAGGGCCTGCCGATCTATGACGAGCCCGCGCTTGCCGACGCACATGACGGGCACTGGGTGGTCCTCACCGGCTGCCGCAAAGGGGCGGTCCCGGCTGCACTCGCCATGGGCGGGCCGAAGGCCGCGGCACGCGAACTGGCCAGGCTGATCGATGCGTTCGGCCATGACAACGTCAAGGTTGAACTCACTGGCGGTAACCAGCCCGCCGACGATGAGCGTAACGATGCGCTGACCGCGCTGGCAGAGATGGCCGGCCTGGACACCATTGCGACCGGGACCGTGCACTATGCCGCGCCGCAGGACGCAAGGCTGGCGCAGGCACTGGCTGCTATCAGGGCCCGGTTCAGCCTGGATGAGATGGATGGCTGGCTGGCCGCTTCCGGCAGCGGTTACCTCCGCTCTGGCGCGGAAATAGCTGCCCGGCTGAGCCGCTATCCCGGAGTGATGGAACGGACGGCAGAGCTAGCCGCCGACTGCGCGTTCGACTTCCATGTCATCGCGCCGAAGCTGCCGGACTTCGGTGTTCCTGATGGCTACACCGAGGCCAGCTGGCTGCGTGAACTGGTCGCCCGCAAGACTCCTGCCCGGTACGGCCCGCCGGAGGCGGAGCGCGTCGAGGGCGCCTATGCGCAGATCGCCCGCGAGCTGAGCGTCATCGAGCAGCTGGGCTTTCCCGGCTACTTCCTGATCGTGCACGAGATCGTGGAGTTCTGTGAGCGGGAGGGCATCCTGTGCCAGGGCCGCGGCTCGGCCGCCAACTCGGCGGTCTGCTACGCGCTCGGAATTACCAGCGTCGACCCGGTGCGGCACGGGCTGCTGTTCGAGCGGTTCCTGTCCGAGGGCCGGGACGGGCCGCCCGACATCGACTTGGACATCGAGCACCGGCGCCGCGAGGAAGCCATCCAGCACGTCTACCAGAAGTACGGCCGGGAGAACGCCGCCCAGGTGGCGAATGTGATCAGCTACCGGCCGCGGATGGCGATCCGCGATGCCGGCCGGGCGCTCGGTTACGAGCCCGAGCAGCAGAATGAATGGTCCCGGCAGGTCGGCCCGCGGCAGTACGGGCCAGGTCAGCCAGTTCCCCCGGACGCGGGCGTTCCCGATGCAGTGGTGGAACTGGCGAGCCGGATGCAGCGCCTGCCGCGGCATCTGGGCATCCATTCCGGCGGGATGGTGATCTGTGACCGGCCGGTGGGAGAAGTGTGCCCGGTGGAGTGGGCGCGAATGCCGAACCGCAGTGTGCTGCAGTGGGACAAGGACGACTGCGCGTACGCGGGTCTGGTCAAGTTCGACCTGCTCGGCCTCGGCATGCTGACCGCGCTGAGGGACTGCTTCGAGCTGGTGGAGCAGGCGCACGGGACGCGCTGGATGCTGGCCTCGATCCCGCAGGAGGACCCCGGCGTCTACGTGATGCTGCAGAAGGCAGACACCGTCGGGGTATTCCAGGTCGAGTCGCGGGCGCAGATGGCGACGCTGCCGCGACTGCGGCCGGAGAAGTTCTACGACCTGGTGGTCGAGGTGGCGCTG
Organism: Streptosporangiaceae bacterium; assembly: GCA_036496945.1. Classification (GTDB taxonomy): domain Bacteria; phylum Actinomycetota; class Actinomycetes; order Streptosporangiales; family Streptosporangiaceae; genus JAJYUU01. The sequence goes on from DASXKI010000386.1 coordinate 61,092, forward strand.
ATCCGGCCGGGCCCGATTCAGGGCGGATCAGTACACCCGTACATGCGCCGCCGGCACGGCGATGAGGAGCCCGACCTGCCGCATCCGCTGATGGAGCATGCGCTCGGCAAGACCCTCGGGGTGCCGCTGTTCCAGGAGCAGATGATGCAGATCGCCATCGACTGCGCCGGATTCAGTCCGGCTGAGGCTGATCGGCTGCGCCAGGCGATGAGCTCCAAGCGCGCACCGGAGCGGATCGAGGAACTGCGCGAACGGTTGCTGGCAGGGATGGCCGAGCGCGGCATACCGGCCGAGGTCGCGGAGGACATCTACGTCAAGATCCTGGCGTTCTCCAGTTACGGCTTCCCCGAGTCGCACGCAATCAGCTTCGCCTACCTGGTCTATGCCAGTGCCTGGCTGAAGTGCTACTACCCGGCCGCCTTCACCGCCGCGCTGCTGCGCGCGCAGCCGATGGGCTTCTACGCGCCTGCCAGCCTGATCAGCGACGTGCGCCGGCACGGCGTTGCGGTCCGCGGCGTGGACGTGAACGCCAGTGGCGTGCTGGCGACTCTGGAAAAAAACGAAGAGGCCGGGAACGGGGCCATCGGCCTCGATGAGCCCGCGGGCGGGCGGCCGGTCCCTGGCCAGCCGGTGATCAGGCTCGGGCTGTCCGAGGTCCGCAACCTCGGCACCAGCGCGGCCGAGGAGATCGTTGCCGGTCAGCCGTACGCGGACCTCGAGGACTTTGCCCGGCGCACGACGGTATCGGCCGCCGCACTGGAGGCACTGGCCATGGGCGGCGCGTTCGGCTGCTTCGGCGTGAGCCGGCGTGAGGCGCTGTGGGCGGCCGGTGCCGCTGCCACCGTCCGTGCGGACCAGCTGCCTGGCACGACGCTGGGCATGACCGCACCGCCGTTGCCGGCCATGACGGCCGCGGAAGAGACCTTCGCCGACCTGTGGGCAACCGGGACCTACGGAACCCACCCGATCGAGCACATCAGGGCACTGCTCGACGAGCGGGGCGTGCTGCCGGCCGACCGGCTGACGGCTGCAGAAAACGGCCGGAAAGTGCTCGTGGGCGGGCTGGTCACGCACCGACAGCAGCCGGGAACCGCCCGCGGTGTGGTCTTCCTCAGCCTGGAGGACGAGACCGGGATGGCCAACATCATCTGCCCGCCGAACGTGTGGCAGCGCTTCCGCAGGATCGGGGTCGATGCGAACGCGCTGCTGATCCACGGCCGGATCGAGCGGCTGGACGGTGCGGTCAGCCTCCTGGCCACCCGGCTGGAACGGCTCCGAGTCGTCGCGGCGGCGCGCAGCCGCGACTTTCGCTAACCGGGCCCGGAAGTCTGGAAGGCCGCAGGCGCCGCCAGGCCGGAGGCCGCCTGGAGTCGCATGGCCCCAGACGGCCCCGGTCCTAACCTCGGCCCGGTCACTCGACCGGGCGGCTGCGTTAGGGTTGCGGCCGAGGCCCCGCGAGCAGAGCGGCCTGGCCAAGCAGCCGCTCACCGTCGCGGATCAGCGCAGCCGCCTGCCCGCCCTTCAGCACCCGGCCGTCAAACGCCGCGCCGAGCAGCAGGGCGCGCATCCGCCCGGCGACCGCATCGCGCTGCTGGCCGAGGTGCGCCAGCTGCTTCTCGATGCTGGTGTAGAACGCATCTTTCGCTGATGTGCTCGCCAGGGCCCCGGTCGAGGCAGTCAGCGTATCCAGCCCGAAAGTGCCGACCGGCGCCTCGAGCTGGGTATACACCTGGCCGAGGCGCAGCAGCTCGGCGCGGTTCACTTGCATCCCGGCTGGCAGCGCTGACGGCGTGAAGATCTCGCCGAGCACACGCCCGTCAGGCGTGTAATCATCCCGGAGCCGCAGCAGCGCCATGATGGTCGGCTGGATATTGGTGTGGTCGGACCAGACCGAGTTGTCCACGCCCAGGTGCACAACGCCAGGGCCGACCATGCCGAGCCAGGTGGTGTTGATCTGCGAGCCCACGGTGCCGTGATTCCAGGCGTCGGTGCCAGCCGGCTCGCAGAAGAGGATCGACGCTGTCGCACACGGGGCATCCGCGAGCCAGAAGTCGGTGTTCCCGAAGAGCACGAGGCTGGGTGTCCGCTTCGGGTCGCCGGTCACCATGTGCAGGATCCGGAGCTCTACCGGATCGGCCATGTACCTGGTCAGCGCGACGCCGTTCTTGCCTGTGGCCAGGTCGTTGCCGGTCAGCTTGGCTGCCGCCTGCTCCAGTGCGCGGACCGAGCTGTCTGTCCGACCTGGCTGGCCGTGCACGTAGACCACTGGCGCCGAGTCGGCATTCACATCGAATGGCGTGGTAATGCCCTTGGCGGCCAGCAGGCCGGTGAGGTTGCCGTTAGCCTCGCCGATGCGCTTGTAATGGCAGATGATCTTGACGCCGTTGCAGTTGGACGGGCTGGGCGCGCTTCCGACGAAATGGTCGCCTTCATCAGCGGTGATCACGAAGAGCGTGTTTGCCTTAGTGATCCCGTGCGCCGCGAGCCGGGCGAAGAAGGTGCCGAACGCTGCGTTCTCGACCTTGAGCTGGTGCTCATAACCGGACTGCCCTGGTCCGAAGGGGCCGACCCCGCTCCAGGCGTCGTGCAGGTCGCTGAGGTAGGTGTAGGTCACCGGCACGCCGTGCAACTGCATGTCCAGCGTGTATGCAAGGCCGTTCGGCCCGGTCATCCCGTCGTAGCCAGGGAAGCCGATCTGGCCGAAAGAGTCCTTGATCACCTTTCCGCCGAGGCTACGTACCGGCCCGGACGGGCTGATCACCGGCTGGATGAACTTGCTGCCGTACAGCGCATGGAAACCGTGATAGCTGCCCGGCTCGGCCGGCAGTACGTCAGGCACGCCGCTAGCGCAGACGGCCGCACCTCGTGCGCAGTGCACGGCGAGGCCCATGAAGTCAGCCGTGGCCTGGGCCTGGTCGGAGCCCGACTGGTTGGTCAGCCCGGCCTCAGTGGCCTCCGGTGAGTTCGCGCCGAAGACCTTCGCGACGTCCGGGAGCGTGTTCTCCAGCTCGGTGTTGGCGGCCGCCACGGTCCCGAAGTTGCAGCCGGCCCTGGTGTAGGGCACCCAAGGTGCAGGCGCGTTCTTGCCGTTGGCGCCGATCATCGTCGGGGTGCTGTCCCCCACGGGGGTGCCCGCCAGGTTGGTGTTGTAGTCGACGATCGGGTCGGTCCAGTAGGCGAAGGATCCCGCAGTATCTGATGTGCCACTGGGCGTGTAGTAGTTGTACTCGTTCGCGATCGGAACGCCCTGGTCGCTGCCGTACAGACCGCTCTCGGAAGTGACGATGTCGTCGGCGGTGTGCGCGATCAGCGGCGTGTGCTCATGGCTGATCAGCGTGCCGTTGCCGCTGATGAACTTCAGCAGGTTGGGCATCTGCTGCAGATCACTCGGGACATTGGGGTTGTCACGCGTGAAATGGACGTTGTCGAACTGAATGTTGATGACGTGCTTGATCGAGCCTGACGGCCCGAGCGTGCACGAGGCCGTGGCCTGGTGCGCCCCGGTGCGCGGTCCCGCGACCGAGGCGGCAGCGGCCGAGCCGCCCCACCCGCACATGCTAGCGACCAGCGCGCTCGCGGCAACTACCGTGAGCGCTCCTGCATTGAACCTGCCGACCACAAGGTCACCTCCGATTCGGAAGGCCCATTCAAGGTCATTCGCCAGCTACAGCCAACCCCTTTATGCCGGCGAATGTCCGGGATGGGATGCTGAAGGCAACAGCAAAGCAGTGCCCGGCGACTTCTGGATGAAGCCCTAACGGCGGATCGCTGAACTCAGCCAGCAGCGCAGCGGGCCGCCCTGATGTCGGCGGCGGACCGACATCGCTTGGACAACGGCCGCGCCAGCTCCCGCCTCGCCGGTCCTGAGTCAATTCCCTGACCCAGGGCGGGGGCGCCAGGGGCGCCGGGAACGGGCGCCTGCGGGCAAGCCCGTGCCGCCAGCCAGCAGGGAGTTCGGCGGGAAGGCAGGCTAATTTGTATCTCCATGCGCGAAGATGGTCGACTACAGGCTGGCTGGTTAAGCGCTGGTGACGCCACCGCAGCCGGCCTATGACGAGTGATCCAGCTTGAGGAGCAGCATGCCCTTCGATGTGGCGCGAGCGTTCGCGGAGCGTTCCGGGGAGAACTTTGCCCTCCACGAGCGGTACATGAACCCGCAGCTCGC
>DASXKI010000387.1:0-14932 GCA_036496945.1 Streptosporangiaceae bacterium
TCGTCCGGTCGCTCGCCCGGCTCGGGTCAGTGGCCAGGCCTGCGCCGGTGGCCCGGCTCGGGTCGGTCGCTTGGCTCGGGTCGGTCGCTTGGCTCGGGTCGGCGGCCCGGCTCGGGTCGGTCGCTCGGTTCACGGCAGACGGTATCCGCTGCCGACGACTGTTTCGATTGGATCTGGCTCGCCGAGCTTGCTGCGCAGTCTCCAGACAGTGACGGTCACGGTGCGAGTGAACGGGTCAGCGTTCTCGTCCCAGACCCTCTCCAGCAGGTCCTCGGCGCTGACCACTGCGCCGTCGGCGACCAGCAGCTCCTCCAGCACGCCTAGCTCCTTCCGGCTGAGCGGAACCGGGCGACCGGCCCGGCTGACCCGCCGTCTGGCCCGGTCAAGGACGAGGTCCCCGCGGACAAGCACCGGCGGCGCGGCAGGCTCGCGCCGCGCGAGCGTCCGGACCCTGGCGACAAGCTCGGCGAATGCGAACGGCTTGATCAGGTAGTCGTCCGCGCCGAGCATCAGGCCGTCGACACGGTCCGCGACCGTACCGGCTGCGGTGAGCATGAGGATGCGGGCGCGGGAGCCTGCGCCCACGAGAGAGGCACAGACCGCGTCTCCGTGGATCCGCGGCAGGTCGCGATCGAGCACGACGACGTCGTAACGCGTCAGCACAGCCTTCTCGATGGCAACAGATCCGTCGTAGGCCACATCGGCGCCGATGCCCTGATCGCGCAAGCCGTCCGCGATGTCGTTGGCCAGCTCGACATGATCTTCCACCACAAGTACCCGCATGCAGTCATCCTGCACCCGCGGCGGTCACAGCCGGGTCACAGCCAAGCCCGGCACCGAGCCGAGCGTGAGTCGATGACCTGCCGGGACAGTCCCCGCGTGGCACCATGCTGGCCGGCCGGCCGCGTCAGCCTGTGACGCCCGCGTGATGACCAGCCCGGTAGGACTGGCTTGGCTCGGCGCCAGCCGGGCGCACGAGGAGGTCATGATGACACGACACAAGTGCCGGTCAGTACAGTGCCAGACAGAACCGTCCCGGACAGAACCGTCCCGGATAGCGCAGTGCCGGACAGGCAGGCGGGCGCTGATCCGGCGTGGCTGGGCTGGGCTCGCAGCGCGGGGGGCTGTCCTGGCTAGCCTGGCGGCCCTGGTCGCAGCCTGTTCGAGCGGCGGGGCCGCCGGTCCCGGCAGCGCGCCAGTGGCCAGCCTGGCCGCGAGCGGCGGGCAGACCGCGCACGCGCTGGCCGGAAAGCTCACGCAAGAGCAGTCGGACCTGGACATGGTCGATTTCACGCGCTGCATGCGGAGCCACGGCGTCGCGATGTCCGACCCGTTCCACCGGCCTGGCCACGCGGGATTGAGCATCGACATCCCGACGCAGGACTCCGTGACCAGGCCGGCATACACGGCGTGCACGCATTTCATCCAGGCGATCATCCAGGCCAAGCATGCGGCCAGCGTCGCCGTGTCGCCCGCGCACCTGGCGGCGTTGACCAGGTACGCGGAATGCATGCGCAGTCATGACATCAACATGCTGGACCCGACTGCCGATGGCCAGCTCAACCTGGGCACAGTGCCCGGCGTCACGGGCGATTTCGGCCGGTACTCGCCGCAGTTCCGGGCTGCCGACACAGCCTGTCGGCACCTGCTGCCGGCCGGGGTAGGCGACAACGGGACCGGACCGTGACCGGCAGACGGCCGACCCTGGTGGTCGGGCTGGCCGGGGCCGCCGCTATCGGCGCGGCCGCCGCGGTCGGCCTGACCGGCGCACAGGGGAGCACAGCCGCGCCGCAATTGCCGCGCCTCGCGACCGCTACGGTGAGCCGCACTACGCTGACCGATTCCGTGCTGACGCAAGGCACCCTCGGCTACCAGGCAAGCGCGCCAGTGATCAACGCGATGACCGGCACCTACACGTGGCTCCCGGCGGATGGCAGCGCCATCAGGCCCGGCCAGACCTTGTACCGGGTCGACGACCAGCCGGTTTTCCTGCTGCTCGGTCGCGTGCCAGCGTGGCGATCATTCGAGCTCGGCATGACCAGCGGTCCCGACGTAAGGCAGCTAACGGCGGCGCTGATCGCCGGCCACTTCGCCGCGGGCCTGCTGACGGCACCGACCGACGAGTTCACGTGGGCGACGGCAGTAGCAGTCGAGCGATGGCAGGCGGCGCGTGGTCTCACGCCCACCGGCCAGATCCCGTTCGGCCAGATCGTGTTCTTGCCTGCCGCCATCCGGGTCGGTGCCTGGCAGGTCGCCAGGGGCGAGAACGCTCAGCCGGGCCAGGAACCGTACCTGGTGACGACCGACCTTCGGCGAGTCGCCGTGCCGGTCACGCCTGACATGCCCGTCGTCCAGGTCGGCCAATCCGTCAGCATTATCCTGCCGTCGCAGGCCAGCACACCTGGCCGGGTCATGAGCATCGGGCTACCGCCTGCCGATGCGAGCCTCGGTGCGAGCGGCAGTACGAGCGGCAATGCGAGTAACAGCGGCGGCACTGCAGGTAACAGCGCGGCGCAGGCAGCGACCTCGTTCCTGTTCATAATCCCGGCCAATCCAGCGGCGACCGGTACCGGCGACGGAGTGCCAGTGCAGGTGTCGCTCGCGATCCAGGTCGCCCGCGGCGTGCTGTCGGCGCCGGTCACCGCATTGCTCGCGCTGGCCGGCGGCGGCTACGCCCTGGAGATCGTGCTGCCGTCCGGGGCGCATCGCCTCGTGGCGGTGCATACCGGCATCTTCGCCAGCGGACTCGTGCAGGTCAGCGGTGCCGGGCTGGCGGCCGGCACCAAGGTGGTGGTGTCACAGTGACGGCGCTAGTCATGACCGACGTCACCAAGACCCATCCGGGATCACCGCCGGTCACCGCCGTCAGGTCGCTGACCCTGACGGTGGCGGCTGGCGACTTCGTCGCAGTGATCGGTCCGTCCGGCTCAGGAAAGTCGACCCTGCTGGCCCTCGCCGGCACGCTGGAGAGGCCGACGACCGGCTCGATCTGGATCGCCGGGCACGCAGCCGACGGCCTTGCGGATCGGGACGTCTCCGGCATCCGGGCCACCAGGATCGGCTTCGTCTTCCAGCATTTCTTCCTGCTGCCTGGCCTGTCCGCCCTCGACAACGTCGCCACCGGCTTGCTGTATCGCGGCACGCCGGGCAACCAGCGGCGAGCCGCTGCTGCGGCCGCGCTCGATCAGGTCGGGCTCAGTCACCGGGCCGCGCACCGACCCGCCGAGTTGTCCGGCGGCGAGCGGCAGCGGGTTGCGATAGCCCGCGCGATCGTCGGCGAGCCCGCGATCATCCTCGCCGATGAGCCGACCGGGAGCCTGGACACCACGGCCGGGGCCGGCATCGTGTCGATCCTGGCGAGTCTGAACCAGCGCGGCGTCACCCTGCTGGTCGTCACCCATAACCCGGACATCGCCGCCGCCGCGCGCCGGACGATCCGGCTCCGTGATGGCGTCATCGAGCATGACAGCGAGGCAGCATGAACGACGGCGGGCAGAGCACGGTGCGCCACAGCGCCAACCGCGACGGCATGATGCGACGGATCACGATGCGGCGCGACGCGGCGCGAGAAGGCTCGCCCGGCGCTGTGCCGAGCGGGCCGGAAGGTACCGCTAGCCGGATGCGGCCGGCTGACCTGTGGCCAGTTGCGATTGCCGGGATCGTCATCCGACCCGCCCGCAGCGTCCTGTCCGCGCTCGGCATCGCCCTGGGCATCGCCACGATGGTCGCGGTGCTCGGGATCTCCGCATCGAGCCGCGCACAGCTCGTAGCCGAGATCGACGCGCTTGGCACCAACTTGCTGACCGTGACGCCGGCATCGTCGTTCGCCAGCCCGAACGCCGCGTTGCCGGTGGCGGCTCCGGCGATGATCGCGCGGATCGGACCGGTGATTGAGGCAGCAGCGATCGGCGATGTCGCGGCCAACGTGTACCGCAGTGACCGCATCCCGGCCGCCAACACCGACGCGATCACCGTCTACTCGGCCGAGCCCAGGCTTCTTCACACTCTCCAGGGCCAGATGGCGAGAGGAACTTTTCTGACCGCGGCCACCGATCGGTTCCCTGCCGTGGTGCTCGGACCTTACGCGGCGCAAGCGCTGGGCATTGACCGGGCGGATGGTTCTGCCCAAGTGTGGATCGGGGGCCATTGGTTCGCGGTGACCGGGATTCTGGATCCGCTGACGCTGGCGCCAGAACTCGACAGGGCTGCGCTGGTAGGCCTCCCAGTCGCCCGGCAGCTGCTGCACGCGAGCCTCGCGCCGGTGCAGGTCTACGTCCGCGCCAACCCAGCGAGCGTGCCGGCTGTGGAGTCAGTGCTGGCAGCTACCGCAGACCCGCGCGCCCCGCAGGATGTAGCGGTCAATGACCCGGCTGACGCGCTGACGGCACGCGCCGATGCGATGTCCGCGTTCCAGGGCCTCTTCCTCGCGCTCGGCGCCGTCGCACTCGGCGTCGGCGGGATCGGCATCGGCAATGTGATGGTCATCGCGGTGCTCGAGCGTCGCAACGAGATCGGCCTGCGACGGGCACTGGGCGCGACCCGCCGGCACATCTGCCTCCAGTTCGCGGCCGAGGCTATCGTGCTAGCTGGGGCGGGCGGTGCGGCCGGCGCTGCGCTCGGGGCCATCGCGACAGCGGCTTTCGCCGCGGCGAGACACTGGCACGCGGTCGTCTCGCTGCCGAGCCTTGCCGCGGCAGTTGTGGTCGCCCTCGCGGTTGGCGCCCTGGCCGGGCTGTACCCGGCGATCCGCGCGGCCCAGCTTCCCCCCGCGGAGGCGCTGCGCCTGGCCTAGCGGCGCCTGCCGGGCGGCCAAGCGGCCGGGCGGCCTGCGAGGCAGCCGGTCGGCCTGCCGGGCAGCCGGTCGGTCGGCCGGGCAGCCGGTCGGTCGGCCGGGCAGCCGGTCGGTCGGCCGGGCAGCCGGTCAATCGCCAGCCTGGCCTGACTGCTACGAAGGGCTATCGGAGGCTGCGGCAGTGGCTGCCATGGTGGCGGCGGCCTCGGCCGTCGCGCCGGAACCGGGCCTGCGCCGGATCAGGATGGCGGCGATTGCGGCCGCCAGGCCGGCGGCCGCGATTGCGTACCAGCCATGGCGGAAGGCCGTCAGCTCGGAAGCGGAACCGTGCGGGCTGCCGAGCACAGCTACCAGCATCGCTACGCCGACGGCGAATCCGACCTGGCGCAGCATGTTGACGACCGCCGAGCCGGTCGCGAACGAAGGCGGCGGCAGGGAGGCAGCGGCCGTCGACATCAGCGACGGCAGGGTCAGGCCGACGCCGACGCCGGTCGCCAGCATGCCCGGCAGGATCTCCAGATAGTTCGGCTGCACCTGGATGATGGCTGCCCACCAGAGGATCCCAGCGGTGAATACGGTAGCGCCCGTGCCGACCACGACAGCCGGCCCGTATCTGGCCAGGAGTCGCCCGGTGACCAGGAACGTGAAGACCGGCACCATGATCGGACCTGGCGCTACGGCCAGGCCAGTCTTCAGCGCTGACCAGCCCCACACCTCCTGCATCCACAGCACGATCGACAGCAGCATCGCGCCGAACGACACCGAGAACAGCAGCATCGCCGCGGCGGCCCCGGAGAAGGTGCGCACGCGGAAGAGGTCGGGCTCGATCAGCGGATTGTGGTGCCGCAGGCAGCGGCGGGCGAAGAGCCCAAGCACTATCGCGGACGCGGCCAGTACGCCGACCGTCGCGGCTGAGCCCCAGCCCCAGGCGCCGCCGCGGACCAGTCCGAGCGTCAGGCCGCCGACACCGGCCGTGACCAGTACCGCCGACAGCTCGTCGGGCCGCGGGCCCGGATGCCCTGGCACATCCGGCAGCCTGAGCCAGCCGACGACGAGCGCAGCCAGCCCGATCGGCACGTTCACGAAGAACACCCACCGCCAGCTCGCGGCGACGAGCAGGCCGCCTATTACCGGGCCAAGGGCGGCCGCCATGCCGCCGGCCGCCGTCCAGGCGCGCACGGCGCCCCCGCGCCGCTCGGCCGGATAACTCGCCAGCACCAGGCCGAGCGACGTCGGCGTCAGCAGCGCCGCGCCAGCAGCCTGCACCAGCCGGAAGGCGATCAGCATCGGCACGCTTGCGGCCGCGCCGCAGGCGGCCGACCCGAGTGTGAAGATCGCCACGCCGATCAGGAAGCCGTTCTTGCGGTTGTGCTGGTCAGCCAGGCGGCCTGCGAGGACAAGCAGCGCCGCGTAGATGATCGCGTAGCCGTTCAGCACCCAGGACAGCATGCCCAGGCTCGGTTGGTGGAGATCCACCGCGATCTGAGGCAGCGCGACATTGACGATGAAGAGGTCCAGGCTGGCCATGACCACCCCGGCGCAGACGATGACCAGGACCTGGCGAGGCGGGATGGCCCGGCCGACGCCCGTCGCCCCTGGAGAGTCGGCACGCGACTGCTGGCTTAGGAAACTCATAGCCAGACCATACGCAGCTAGCTTAGGCTTGCACAAGCCAGATACAGTAACGTTGTGGAATCGCACGCAGAGCAAGCTCACACCGTCAGGCTGTCCGGTCCGCTGTATCCGCGGGACCGGTGGCAGGCGACCGGGTGCTCGATGGCGCGCGCCCTAGATGTCGTTAGCAACCGGTCCGCGCTGCTGATCCTGCGGGAGGCGTTCTATGGGACGACCAGGTTCGACGACTTCGCCGACCGCGTCGGCATCAGCGAGCCGGTGGCAGCAGCGAGGCTCCGGGACCTGGTCGATGACGGGCTGCTTGAGCGGGAGCCGTACCGCGAGCCTGGCCAGCGCACCCGGATGGCGTACCGGCTGACAGACAAGGGTGCGGAGCTGCTGCCCGTGGTGGTAGCGCTGATGCAGTGGGGTGACCGCTGGCTGCAGCCTGGCGGTGCCCCCGTCGTGCTCCAGCATCGCGAATGCGGCGAAACCGTGCATGCACGCCTGTGCTGCGACTCCGGGCACCAGGTGAGCGCCGATGGCCTGGAGCTAGCGGTTGGACCTGGCCGCAGCTAGCGGCGCTGACGCACGCCACCGCGGCCGACGAATAACCACGTGTAGCCGGGTAGATACTGCGCACAATGAGCTCGCGCCAGCACGCAAACCGTGACCGTCCACCCCGCCAAGGCCTGGCCGAACGAGCCAAGGGCCTGATTCACTCCGTCGACCGCGCCCAGCAGACGCGGCCGTGGCTCGCGATCGCGGTGGCCACGTGGAAAAAGTTCAGCGACAACCAGGCAGGCAATCTCGCCGCGCTGATCGCTTATTACGCATTCGCGTCGCTCTTCCCGCTGCTGCTGGTCGCCTACAGCATTCTCGCGCTCATTGCCAGGAACAACGCGAAGCTGGCTACCCGGCTCACGAATGCCCTGCACAATTACCCGGTCATCGGCACACACCTGAGCGGGACCGGGAGTCAGGGTCTGGGCAAGACCGGCTTCGCCCTGGCCGTCGGCATCCTGCTGACCCTGTACGCCGGCACCGCCGTCGCCGCGGCCATGCAGAACGCGATGAACACGGTCTGGGGCGTACCGAGGTTCCGGCGGCCGGGACTCCCCAAGCGGCTGGCGCGAAGCCTCGGACTGATCGCCCTGCTCGGGCCGGGCGAGATTGTGACCATCGCCTTGTCCAGCATCGCCGGCGGCACGGGTCACCTCGGCGGCACGCTCGCGAAGGTCGCAGCGTTCGCAGTAGCCCTGCTGCTGAACATCGTCCTGTTCTGGCTCGGCTTCCGCATCGCCACGTCGAAGAAGGTCGACGGCAAGAACATGCGGCTGAGCGCGATCCTGGCCGCCATCGCGTGGCAGATCCTGCAGCTGATCGGCGGGACCATCGTCCAGCACGCCACTAACTCCGCTTACGGCGTGTTCGGCATCGTGCTCGGCGTGCTCGCCTGGTTTTACCTGCAAGCCCAGATCACCTTGTACGTGGTCGAACTCGACGTAGTACGAGCCGGCCGGCTGTGGCCGCGGTCGCTCGTCCCGCCGCCGCTGACCAATGCGGACATGCGCGCTTACCAGACGTACGCCGATTCCGGGCTGCTCCGACCCGAGCTGGAGGTCGTGGTGCGGCAGCCGCCGCGCGCCAGCGATGACGGCCCGCCAGTCCGGCAGTAGGCTTCCCCTGGCCGAGCGCCACAATCGGGGAGCCTGTCATGCCGCTTTTCTCCAGCCAGCCGAATCAGAGCACCGCCGCCTGGGAGCCGCAGGCGGCCGATAGCCGGCTAGCGCAGACAGCTGGCGCCAGCCCGGCCGGCGTGTTCACCTCTGACCTGTCGGTGTCCGAGTACGTGCTGCTGGGCGAGGCAGGCTTCGAGCCGCTTGGCTTTGTCATCGGCTCCTCGATCTACCACGTCGGCCTGCAGGTCGGCCGCTGGAGCCAGAACCAGGAGCTGCAGGTCCTGACCCAGGCCATGTACAACGCCCGAGAGCTCGCGATGGCCAGGATGCGGGCCGAGGCTGACCACCTGGCCGCCGATGGCATTGTCGGCGTGCAGCTGCGGATGCAGATGTATGCCTGGGGCCAGGGCTGTCTGGAATTCGTCGCGACCGGCACCGCGGTCCGTCATCTGGCGGGCACCGGCGCACACCGGGCGCCGGACGGAGGCTCGTTCACCTCGGACCTGTCCGCGCAGGACTTCTTCCGGCTGCTCGCGGCCGGCGCGGTGCCGGTGGCGTTCGTGCTCGGCACCTGCGTCTACCACATCGCGCATCAGAGCGCGATGCAGGCGCTACGCCAGACTGGGCAGAACCAGGAGATGGTCCAGTTCACTCAGGGCGTTTATGAGGCGCGCGAACTCGCGCTCACGCGGATGCAGGCCGAAGCAACGCAGGCACAGTCGTCTGGCATCGTCGGCGTGACGGTTGACGTGAAGAATCATGTCTGGGGCGAGCACGCGACTGAGTTCCTGGCCACTGGTACCGCGATCCGGCGGCTTGCCGACGAGCACCGGCTGCCGGAGACGTCGCCCAAGCCAACGTTCACGCTCGGCCTCGATAACTAGCTCGCTGCTAACGGCGCGGTGCCGGCTGTAGCGTCGGCGCCGCGATCGCGCAGCTTGTCCTGGCCTCGGGCTCGGGCAGCGGCCGGCCAGCGGGCCGGAGGACATTGTTGTCGACCAGCGTCGCCGCCAGCGCCGCGGCGATCACCAAGATGACGGCGCAGATGCCCGTCGCGAGATCAAATCCATGATTGAAACGCAGTGGCTCGTGGTAACTCGCCGCGGTCAGCCCAACAGCTGCGGGTAGCGCGGCAACGGCGACTAGTCCGGCCGCCCTCGCCACCGCGTTGTTCACGCCGCTGGCCACGCCAGCGTGCCGCACGTCCGCGCTGGCCAGCACCGTCGCCGTCAGCGGCGCAACGGTCAGGACCAAGCCGAGCCCGAAGATCACGACGGCGGGCAGCACGTCGGTGACGTAGCTGGCATGGGGCCCGATGCGCATCATCAGCGTCATGCCGATCGCCAGACCGGTCAGGCCGACCGTCAGCAGCCAGCGCGGCCCGATGCGTTGCGCCAGGGCGCCCGACCGCGCCGACAACGCAAGCATCAGCACGGTCACCGGCAGCAGCGCCGTGCCTGCTTTCAGCGGCGAGAAGCCGGACACGACCTGAAGCTGGAGCACCAGCAGGAAGAGCAGGCCACCGAACGCGGCGTAGACAAGGAAGGTGATGATGTTGATGACACTGAACTGGCGGGAAGCGAAAACGTCGAGCGGCAGCATCGGCGTGATCTTGTCGGGAGCGCGTGTGCGCCGCCGCTCGAGCAGCACGAAGGCGACGCCGGCCGCGACACCGAGCAGGCCGGCAACGGCAACAGCGACCTTCATGGACTTCTCCGGCGCCTCGATCAGCGCGTAGGTGATGCCGGCCAGCGCCAATGCAGCCAGCACAGCGCCGGCCACGTCGAAGCCGCCGCGCACGGTGGTGTCGCTAGTTTCTGGCACATGACGCAACGTGACCACGACAACCGCGACCGCCAGCGGCAGGTTCAGGAAGAATACCCATTGCCAGCCGGCCGTCTGGACCAGCCAGCCGCCGACGACCGGACCGATCGCCGCCGCGACGCCGGCGAGGCCCGACCAGGCGCCGACAGCACGCGGCCGGTCGTCGGGGGCGAACGACGCCTGGATGATTGCGAGCGAGCCTGGTGTGAGCAGGGCACCCCCGACGCCTTGCAGTACGCGGGCGGCGATCAGCACATAGATGCTGGGGGCGAATCCGCACAGCGCCGAGGCCAGCGCGAACCAGATGACGCCGATGAGGAAGACGCGGCGTCGCCCAAGCCGGTCGGCCAGAGATCCGCCGAGCAGGATGAGACCGGCTAGGGCCAGTGTGTAGGCATTGACCGTCCACTGCAGCCCGGCCAGCGAGGCGTGCAGGTCCCTGCCGATCGTGGGCAGCGCGACGTTCACGACAGTTGAGTCGAGCAGAGCCATGCTCGACCCGAGCACTGTGGCCAGCAGGACCCAGCGGCCAGCCGCGCTGCTCATGCGCAACTGGGGGGATTGACCAGAATCGTCGGCGCTCATTGAGCCGATCATCACATCCCGGCACCCACCGGGGCCAGCATCCCCGATGAATGGCCGGGTACTCGTCAGACCGGCGCCGGATCACTCACTTCGCCCCCTGCCGGGCAGAAGCGACCGCCCGCGAGGCATCTCGCCTCCCGGGCGGTCCTTCGGAGCGGCCCGGAGCCGTCTCCGGTTGTGCCTACTTCCTGCCCCCGGGCGGATTGACCGGTCCCGTTGTCTCGTCCGGACCGCCGGACGGCGTCCCGCCAGACCCTGAAGACCCGCCAGACCCGGTCGTCCCCCCGGCTCCGGCAGACCCGGTCGTGCCCCCGGCCTTCGGAGCCTGGCCCGCCGCCTGCGGCTGCTGGCCTGTCGCCGGTGTCCCGGTCGCGGTTCGTGCGGCGGTCCCTACCGGCGGCGTGCTCTCGTCCGCGGCGGAGACCGTCATCGCGGGCTGCGCGCGCAAGCGCGCCCCGAGTCCGCCTAGCGACATGCCCTCATGCGGGTGGAACAGCATGAACACGCCGGCCGCAAGCACCGCGCCCACCATCGGCGCGATGAGGAAGAGCCAGAGCTGGCTCAGCGCCTGCCCGCCGACGACGACGGCCGGCCCGAGACTACGCGCCGGATTCGCCGAGGCGCCGTCGATCGCGATGCCCATGATGTTGACCAGGGCCAATGCGACACCGAGGACGGCGCCCTGGATCACGAGGTTCGCCTCCTTGCGCGTGGCGCTGAGCACCACGAGGACGAACACCGCGGTGATGATGATCTCGATGAGGAAGGCGCCGCCACCAGAGGCGTGCAGCAGCGAGAGGTTGCCATAGCCGTTGGCGCCGAGCCCGATCCTGGGCCTGGTATAGAACGGCGAGCTATGCAGGACCCACAGCAGCACGAACGCACCCACGACAGCGCCGAGGAGCTGGGCGATCACGTAGGCGGCCGCGTCGAGCCAGTGGATACGCCTGGCCAGGAACTGGCCGAAGGTCACCGCCGGGTTCACGTGACAGCCCGAAATCGGGCCGATCACCGCGACGAGCCCGAGCAGCACGAGCCCGAACGTGAGGCCGGTCAGCAGGATTCCGGCGGCGACGCTGCTGCCGAAGGCTCGGAAGCCAAACGAGATCGTCGACATCCCCGCACCGAAGAACACCAGCACCGCAGTGCCGACGAATTCTGCTGTGTACTTGCGCGCCATGTTCGCATCGATCACGACGGACCCGATTGTGGGCCCTGACGATCCGACCTGGGGCTGCGTGCGCCCGAACTCAGGTTGGGATTGCCCGGCACCGGGCTGCGATTCCCCGGCCGTCGGCCTGAGCGCCATGGTCCCACCCCCCAATGAGCGTCTTCCGGGCCTTTGCCAGTCAGGTATGCCCACTCGTCGGAGTTGTGAAGCTACCAAGCGTGATCGCTGACGGCCGGTAGCCCCATCCTTCCGGGGTCCGGCGCTCCCACCGAGCCGGAGTCAACCCATACACCAACCGATAAGTCCGTATTATCCCTCTCGCCGCAGCGCCGCCCGCAAACGCTTGTACCTGCGGTACGACGATTTCGTACCGCAGGTACAAGCGATGTGATGATCACCAGCTGAAAGCCCAGGCAGTGCCCGTTACATCCGATTTATGCCCACCGAGGCGCGCCGAAGCGCGTCTGCGCGGGGGGTTCCGGCGGGCACGGCTGAGCGGCGGGCCCGCCTGAGGCGGAGGTCCGCCTGAGGCAGGGATCCGGCGGGTTTGCCTGCGGCAGCGGAGCCCGCCTGGCGGCCTCGGCGGTTACATGGCCGGCCAGGTGTGCACGGGCCGGTTGGAGGCCATCCGCTCGATGTAGCCCTGCGTCATCCGGCGCAGCGCCTCGCGCCTGTCGGCTTTCCCTCGCTCCAGCGTGCGGACCGCCTCGATCTGCCAGGTCGCGCCGGTGCGGCCGGTCAGGCAGCGCTGCTCGATGATGCCGAGCATCCGGTCGGCGTCCTCGGCGTCTACGCCCCACTGCCGCAGGCCCTCCCGGGCCTGGGGCAGGAGCCGGCGAAGGGTCAGCTCGGTGACCGGCGCCTCGCCGGTCCCCGGCCAGTAAACCCGTGCGTCGATGCCGTGGCGCGAGCCCTCGATGAGGTTGTCGGCCGCCGCCGCGAACGACATCTGCGTCCAGACCGGGCGCTCGGTCTCGGCCAGCGCTCGCACTAGTCCGTAATAGAAGGCAGCGTTGGCCACGACATCCACCACCGTGGGCCCTGCCGGAAGCACCCGGTTCTCGACCCTGAGGTGCGGCAGCCCGTCCTCCACGGCGTACACCGGGCGGTTCCACCGGTACACCGTCCCGTTGTGGAGGGTCAGCTCGGACAACTGCGGCGCCTGGCCGCTGTCCAGTGCCGCGGCCGGGTCCTGGTCTTCGCGCAGCGGCAGCAGTGCCGGAAAGTAGCGGAGGTTCTCCTCGAATAGGTCGAACACCGACGTGATCCAGCGCTCCCCGAACCACACCCTGGGACGCACGCCCTGCTGTTGAAGCTCCTCCGGCCGCGTATCGGTGACCTGCTCGAACAGCGGGATCCGGGTCTCCCGCCAGAGCTCACGACCAAACAGGAACGGGGAATTAGCAGCCAGTGCCACTTGAATGCCCGCCACGGCCTGCGCGGCGTTCCAGTAGCTGCCGAACGCCTCGGGGCTTACTTGCAAATGGCACTGGACGCTAGTGCAGGCTGCCTCCGGCATGATCGAGTCGACATGCGTCAGCAGGCGCTCGGGTCCGTCGATGGAGATGCGCATGTCCTCGCCCCGAGCTGCGATCATCTGCTCGTTCAGCAGCTGGTACCGGGGGTTCGCCGACATTGCCTCACTGGTCACGTCGGCCTGCCGCAGCGTCGGCAGGATCCCGATCATTACCAGCCGGCTTCCGGCCACCTGAGCCTGGGCCGTCGCGTGGGCGAGCTTGCTGCTCACGTCATGCTCAAGGGCGCTCAGCGCACGACCGGTCAGCTGCCGCGGCGGGATGTTGATCTCGAGGTTGAACCGCCCAAGCTCACTCGCCCAGTCCGGATCGGCGATGGCGTCCAGGACTGCCACGTTCGTCATCGACGGCATGCCGTCAGCGTCGACCAGATTCAGCTCGATCTCCAGACCGACCTGGCGGGGCTCGGTGTCAAACCTGGACTCCCGCAGCATCCGGGCCAGGACGTCAAGACACAGGCGTACCTTCTCCCGGTAGGCACGCCGATCTTGCTGGCTAACAGTGATGGACGGGACATCCCTGCCCATAATTGACCCCTCCAACTGCTGCCTGGGCGGGGGACTCGGTTCAACATTCGCACGTAACAGGCCAACTGACCAGGTTTGACAGGGAAGCTGACCGCCGGCTCGAGCGGAAGCGGGTCAGACGCGCTCGGTCGCGCTGCCCGGAGTCCCGTTAGCTGCGGGCTGCGCTAGCGGCGCAGGGCGGGCCGGGGGCCCGGCACCATCAGCAGGCGGCACTAGCCAGCCCTCGGCCGCAAGCACCTGCTCATTGGGCCGCGGACGCGCGCGAACCCCCGCGGCGACTCCGCGGACCAGCGCCGTGCGAAGTCCGTGCCGGTCGTGCGAGCGGGCGTAAGTGCGCAGCCAGCGGCGGAGCGTGGCGGCCCCGTAAAGCACCCGCTCGGGCGGACTGAGCGAGCCGGTCCTGAGGGTCCAGATCTTGTTACGCACTTCATAGAAGAAACGGTCCCCCGGATCGACGTCCGTCGAGCCGAAGGTCTTCGTTTTGTGCACCACGACGCTGGCCGGGCATAGCAGGCCGGCGCTGCCGCGCAGCATCCGGGTGGTGAACTCGAAGTCGTCATTCCAGATGAAGAAGTCCGCCTGCGGAAGCCCGCGGCGACGGCACTGCGCGGCATCGACGAGCACCGAGACGAACGACGCCGAGCGGATCGGGATGCACCCGCTGGCGGCAGCAGCCCGCCGCTCGGCCCTGGTCGCGAACGGCTTGGCGCGAGGCGTGTTCATCGGGTGGTCGCGCCCGTCCGTCCAGCGCACGCTGCTCGCCAGCAGTGCGGGCGGGCGGCCGCGATAGCTGGCACGGGCCTCGAGCAGCGCCGCCAGCGCTTCGGGCTCTGGCACCGTGTCGTCGTCCATAGCCCAGATCAGGTCCGCGCCGTCCGCGAGGGCCTGGCCTATCCCATAGGCGAAGCCGCCCGCGCCGCCATAGTTATCGCTGAGCTCGGCCAGGTGGACGCCCGGAAAATTGGCGCGGACGGCTGGTGCGGTGCCGTCAGCCGAGGCGTTGTCGACGACGATCACGCCGTCTGGTGCATGGTCCTGCGCGAGCACCGCGCCGAGCGACTCAAGCAGCAGGTCGCGGCGGTTGTAGGTGACGATCACCGCGATAACTCGCGCCGGATCGCCCGCTACCGGGTCGCGGCCACCGATGTCAGGCATGCCTAGGGGTTGTTCCGTGCCCTGGAGCGCTCCAGCACCTTCCATGC
>DASXKI010000388.1:0-12832 GCA_036496945.1 Streptosporangiaceae bacterium
GGCATCAGAGGCTGATCCCGCGCGGCCGTAGTTCCAAACGCACCCGATACAGCCAGCATTGCCAGCCGCTCGGTCGGCGAAGCCTTGCTTAAACACGATAGGAAGCAGGTACAAGTGGTAGACCTCGGCTCTCACGGTCCCGGCCGACCGACGGCCGGCGATACGTGGTGGCGCAGCGCCGCTATCTATCAGCTGTACGTGCGCAGCTTCGCCGACGGGAACGGGGACGGCATCGGCGATCTTGCTGGCGTGCGCGCGCACCTGACCTATCTTGCTGGCCTCGGCATCGACGCGATCTGGTTCAACCCGTGGTATCCGTCGCCCATGTCCGATGCCGGGTACGACATCTCCGATTACCGGGACATCGAGCCGGTGTTCGGCACGCTAGCGGACGCGGACGCACTGATCGCCGAGGCGCACGCCGTCGGCATCCGGATCATCATCGACGTCGTGCCCAATCACGGCTCGGATCAGCATCCGTGGTTTCAGGCGGCACTGACGGCCGGGCCCGGATCACCGGAGCGCGAGCGGTTCTGGTTCCGGCCCGGCCGTGGCCCAGATGGCGGCGACCCGCCGAACGGCTGGCTGTCCATTTTCGGCGGCCCGGCGTGGACCCGGATCTCCGAGCTGGACGGATCACCGGGCGAGTGGTACCTGCACCTGTTCGCCGCTGAGCAGCCCGACTACAACTGGGCGAACCCGGAGGTTCGAGCCGAGTTCGAGGATGTGCTGCGATTCTGGTTCAACCGTGGTGCTGACGGCATCCGGATCGACTCCGCGGCGCTGCTGACCAAGGACGGGGAGTTGCCGGAGGTGGCGCCTGACGCGCCGCCCGGCCCGTCGCATCCGTACTCCGATCGCGACGACGTGCACGAGATCTACCGGGCCTGGCGGGCGGTCGCGGACGAGTACCCGGCCCGGGTGCTGATCGGCGAGATCTGGATTCCCGACGCGGTCCGGCTGGCCAGGTATGTCGG
The DNA here is from genome assembly GCA_036496945.1 of Streptosporangiaceae bacterium. Lineage (GTDB taxonomy): Bacteria > Actinomycetota > Actinomycetes > Streptosporangiales > Streptosporangiaceae > JAJYUU01. The sequence continues at coordinate 978 of DASXKI010000388.1, forward strand.
CCCCGGCGAGCTGCACACGGTCTTCAACTTCCCGTACCTGAGCTGCCCCTGGGACGCCGCCCAGCTGCGCGAGGTCATCGACCACACGCTCGCTTTGCATGCGCCGGTTGGCGCCCCGGCGACGTGGGTGCTGTCGAATCACGACGTCGACCGCATCGTGTCGCGCCTCGGGCGTTCCGACACTGCCTTTGACCTCGAGCGACGCAGCTACTTTCACGAGCTGCCGGTCGACCTTGTGCTCGGCACCCGCCGGGCCAAGGCGGCGGCGCTACTGACCATGGCGCTGCCCGGATCGGTCTACGTCTACCAGGGCGAAGAACTCGGCCTGTGGGAGGTCCAGGACATCCCCGACGAGCTGCGGCAGGACCCAATCTGGTTCCGCAGAGGCGGCGAAGATCCCGGCCGCGACGGCTGCCGGGTCCCGCTGCCATGGAGCGGCCAGGAGCCGCCGTTTGGCTTCTCGCCGCCGGCGGCCAGCGCCGAGCCATGGCTGCCGCAGCCGAAGCAATGGCGCGAGCTAACGGTGGAGACGGAGACGGGCACACCTGGCTCGATGCTCGAGCTGTACCGGTCGGCGCTGGCGATCCGCCGATCCGAGCCGGCGCTGGGCGACGGCCCGATGACCTGGCTAGCGGCGGGCGATGGCGTGCTGGCCTTCGACCGCGGCACCAGCGTGCGGTGCGTGGTCAACATCTCGCCGGAGCCCGCTGCGATGCCCGAGCACGGCGGCCTGCTGCTGGCCAGCGGACCGCTGGACGGCGATCTGCTGCCACCGGACTGCGCAGTGTGGCTGCGGCCGACCGCGCCGCCGGCGGCCTAGGCCCGGCAGCGCCAAGGCCAGGGGCGCTGGGCCCAGGGGCGCTCGGGGGCTCGGGGGCTCGGAGGCTCGGGTCAGGGTGAGGCGACCGGTGGCACACCGCCCCTGGCCACCGTCCTGGCCAGGATGCCGAGAGTCGCGCGCAACGCGCCTTCGGAGATGACGGGGAAAATGCCAGCCTCGCGCCACGTCGGATCGATGCTCGACCAGTCGTAATACGACGTGACCAGCGTGCCTCCCGCGGCTGGCTCGAGCCGGTACCCGTAGACGTGGCCGATCTGCGGACGGATCCGGCCGAGGATCGTCCACGCGATCTCCCGGTCTGGCTCGAAGGCCGAGATCCTGACGGTCACGTCGTAACGGCCTAGCTCCGGGTAATCGTTCAACGCCTCGCGGTCCATGTGCACCACGAAGCTGTCGCCGACAGCGCTGACCGGCTCGCCTTCCGCCGACTGGAGCATGCCAGAGCTGTCGATGAGGACGTGTCCGTGCGGATCGCACAGCACCGCGAAGATGGCCGCGGGCTCGGCTGCGATGGTCCGCTGGACCTCAATCCGCTCAGGTGTCATGGCCTGATCTTGCCATTCGCCTGCGTTGCAGTCAGCCCGCGGCGGCGTCCTGGCGGTCGAGAAAGTGGTTCACCAGCGCGTTGAAGATCTCCGGCTGCTCGGCGAAGCACAGGTGCGAGGCGTCCTCGATGGTCTCCAGCTGCGACCCGGGGATGCGGCTGTGCATCTCCGCGAGATACGCCGGGGTGCACTCGTCGTATCGGCCGCCGACCAGCAGCGCCGGAATTGTGATCTCGCCGAGCTAGTCCATGATGTCCCACGTCTTCATCGTGCCGGTGACGGTGAACTCACTCGGCCCGTTCATGGTGTTGGAGTCGCGGACCGCCGCTCGGTGGCGGATCAGGTCTCAGATGAGTCATGGTTGTGACACCGATGCTGAAACAACCTCATGGTGGTCACAACCACGACAAATTCGTATGTTCAGCAGGGAGGGCAAATCGAATGTACATCGCATATCGCCCACGCACGATCTGGGCTCGGCGAGCCAGATGCTGCACACCCCGGTTGTCGGAGGCCCGTTGACTGTCCGAGGTCATAAATCGGCGTGCAGACTTTTGCAAGGGCGGCGCTGCCCAAGCGGCCTAGGCGGCGCTGTCTAGGCGGCACTGTCTAGGCGGTGCTATTTAGGCTGCACTGTCGGGGCGCTGGCTCAGCCGGCGCTCGCTAGTAAGCCGCCGCGCCAGGGCCGCGGCCTGCTCCCGGATCTCAGGGATCGCCGTGGTTTCGTACCACAGGCCGCGCAGCGGCGGCCCGAGCGTGAACAGGACGTCGCTGGCAGAGCCGTCGTGAGTCAGCACCGCGCCGTCGGGGCTGGCGTCGATGCCCAGGCGAAGCGGGTCCGGCCGCGCCAGCCCGGTCATGAAGAGGTCGTGCAGCAGCGGGCTGGCAGTAGCTGCGATGTCTGCCGTCGAGCCGGTGCCATTGATCAGCCAGTCAGCCTCGAGTTGGAGGAGGGTATCGGCGCCGGCGTCCACGAGGATCAGCAGTCGCTCGGCGTCCTGCGTCACCGCCATGACCTGGCCGCGGTGGATCCGCAGGCGCCCGGTGGCTCGTAGCGCCGTGATCCGGCTCGCTGTCGCTGGTGGCACCAGGTGGCGGTGCACTTCCCAGTACCTGGCCACGTGCCGGAGGAAGAGGCGCTTGTCCTCAGCAGGCATGCGCCGCCACAGTCCCGGCACCAGTGGCCGGAGGGCGTCAATGACGTCGTACCAGTGGCCAGGGCTGGCGCCGATGGCCGAGCGAACCTGCCACATCAGGTCGCCCAGCCGTACTGGCCCCGTGGTCCGGGTTATGACCGGCAGCCACAACGGCTGACGGCTGGCGGGCCGCGCGCCCGGATGCGGACGGGGTAGCAGGCCGTGCCTGGACACGGCGTGTACCACCACGTCCGGTGCGCTTGCCGTGATCGCCAGAGCTAGGTCGAGCATGGTCAGGCCGGTGCCCAGGATGACGACCGAGCCACCGTCGGCAGCACCGGTGCCAGTGCCCGTGCTGCCAGTGCCCCTGCTGCCAGTGCCCGTGCTGCCAGTGATAGGGGCGAGCGCGCCTGGCAGCCACGGATCAGTGATGATGCGCTCGCTGAGCGGCACCGCGAACGGCAGCCTGGCCGGCGTGTTGCCGGTCGCCAGCACGGCGATGTCCGCCTCGATCTGCCCGTCCGGCAGGATCAGCCGCAGCGGCCGCCCCGCGCTGGCGCGCCTGACGGCCAGTACCTCTGAGTTGACCCGCGTCAGGCGGGCTACCGGCATCGCCTGATGCTCGGCGTCGGCGAGCGTATCGCGCAGGTAGCGACCGTAATCCTGGCGGGGCAGGAACGTGGTAGGCGTGACCGCGCCGAGTCTCGCACCCGCGCGGCGGCCTGCGCTGGCGTCCGGATCGGTGCGCGCCGAGGCCGCGTCGGCGGTGGCCCACCTGAGCAGGTGATCCGGGTCGTCGGGCAGCGCGCTCATCTGGCAGGCCATGGCGTTCAGCAGATGGGCCCGGTGGCCGGTGGAGTACGCCTGGCCCAGCCCGTGGCGGCCGTGCCGGTCGATCAGCGTGATCCGCATCGGGAGTCGGCGCGACGCGGCGCGGCGAAGCAACTGCGCCGCGGCAAGCGTGCCGCTGGCGCCGCCGCCGATGATCGCGATGTCGAGTCCTTGGCGGCCGGGCTGAGTCAGGCGCTCCATGGGCCTCAGTATAATCTATCTTATCGATCGGATAAATAGACTGTTCTACGTGCGGGGCCGTTGTGTTCTCCAGGAAGCGATACCCGGTAGTCGCTCGGTACACCCTGTCGGTGTGGGTCAGTTCTGCGTCCGCTTTGCGGCTTTCATGCGCCGAGGCCGTAGCGCTGGTCGATGGCGCGTCCGTCCCGAACGGGCGCGTGGAGCTGGCGGTACGTGCTGCCGTGGAAAACCAGAGGCATCACCTCGGAGGCGCCGAGGACGTGAACGCGCAGCAGCACGATGTCGTGATCGCCCGCCGGGATCTCCTGCTCGATGGAGTTGGCGGCTGACTGGCTCCTGATGGCTGCCGAGCACGCTGATGCCGAGCCGGCCGGCGGTTCGCAGCGCGGGCCAGGTGGTGGAGGTGTGCCCGATACAGACCGAGACCAGCGGCGGATCGAGCGACACCGACACCAGGGAGTTGGCTGCGAGGCCGGCCGGCAGGCGGTTGATCACGGCGGCGACAGCGGCCACCCCGGTCGGGAACGCGGCGAACACCCGGCGGAGCTGAGCCTGGCCGAGCACGGCGGTCATGCCAGTCCCTTCGTCGTGGCCGCTACCTGCGGCCGGGCTCGGGCCAGCCAGCTGTCCAGGGTGTCGCTGGCCTCGTATTCCGAGTCCAGCAGGAACAGCCCGGCTGTCGGGCACGTCGCGCCGATCTCGACTAGTACCGGCTTGAGCAGCAGGTCCGGCGCCAGGGCGTGCTTCCAGTGACCGCCGAGCATGAGCGGCACCGCCGTGCCCGTCATCGAGCCGGCCCCGAACTTGTCGAGGAACAGCTTGAGCAGGCCGGTGTAGGTGGCCTTGTACGTGGGGCTCGCGACGACGACCAGGTCGGCGGCCTGGACGGCGGCGACCAGTTCAGCGACTCCCGGATCTGACCAGTCGAGCAGCGCCGCGCCGATCTCGGCGAGGTCGATGCTCAGGTCGGCGGGCCGCCCGGCCAGCCGCTCGGCCACGATGCGCGCGGCCTGGTACGTGCGCGACCGCGGCTTGGGGTTGCCCACCACGACGGCGACGCTCACGATCGCCTCCTGCCTGTCCTCATCTGGCCCGTGCCTATCGGATCGATCTGACCCAGGTTCACCGCCGGCCCCATTCCGTCGCGAGCAGCTCGTAGGAGCGCACCCGGTCAGCGTGATCATGGGTGATGGTCGTGACGATCAGCTCGTCCGCGCCGGTCGCGTCGCGCAGCTGCTCGAGCTGATCGGCTACCTGCTGCGGTGACCCGACGAACTGGGTGTCCACCCGGTCGGCGACCATGGCCCGGTCCACGTCGGTCCAGGAATGCGATCTGGCCTGGTCCGGCGTCGGGAACTCGATCGCGCCTTCGCCCGACCGGATGCTCCGTACCCACAGCCCGTAACCGGTGGCCAGCTCCCGCGCGGTCGCCTCGTCGTCGGCGACAACGACATCGGCGGACACGCACACGTACGGCCGGTCGAGCTCGGCCGACGGCTGGAACGCGGCCCGGTAGCCATCCGCAGCCTCCAGCACGGAAGCGGGGCTGACGTGGTAATTCGCGGCGAACCGCAGCCCATTGCGGCCGGCCACGTCGGCGCTCTGGCCGCCGCTGCTGCCCAGGATCCAGATCTGGACCTGCGCGCCCTCACCCGGTACCGCCCTGGCCTGGACGCCGTCGGCCGAGGCATAGGTGCCGCGCAGCAGGGCCAGGATGTCGTCGATCTGCGCGCCGTAGTCCTGCGGCTCGGCGTTCGGCAGCTGAAGCAGCTTGCGCTGGACGGCGAACCGCGGCGACTTGAGCATGGCCTCGGGCGAGAACTTGGCCGGGATGAGCAGCCCGTTCGGCGCATGCCCGTTGACGACGCGCGAAGCGCCAGCGGGAACGGGCGGTGCGTGGCGATACTGCTCGGGCGGCCGGCCGCCCGATCGGCCGAGCCCGAGGTCCAGCCGGCCCGGGTGCAGCGCGTCGATCAGGCCGAACTCCTCGACTGTGGACAGCGCCGTCCGGTGCCCGAGCTGGACGGCGCCGGAGCCGATCCTGATGGCCGAGGTGGCCGCCGCGGTCAGCGCCAGCACGACCGCAGGCGAGGTGCCTGCCACGCCAGGGTTGAGGTGGTGCTCGGCGAACCAGTACCGGGCATAGCCGAGCCGTTCGGCCCGCTGGGCCAGGTCGATGCTGTTCCGGAGCGCCTCGGTAGCGGTCGAGCCCGAGGAGATCGGGACCAGGTCGAGGACAGCCAGCGGAGTGTTAGCCATGCGTGAGCCCTTCTCGGCCGGCTGCGGTCAGCGCGGCGGCCTGGCCGGCCACTGGCCCCCAGTCCCAGGGCGGATCGGGAATGCCGCGGCGCAGCACCGGCGCGATCTCGGACTGGAACAACGCCAGCGACTCGCGGTGCTGCGCTTCAGTGAGGCCGCTCGCCTCGGCGTGCAGGTGCATCACGCTGTGCCCAAACTGCTCGTGATACCTGTTCACCTTGTCGATCACCTGCTCCGGGCTGCCGATCAGCGCGGAGCTGCGCTCAGCGAAATCCTCGAGCGTCGGGAACACCGGCGACACCCCGAGCCGCTGCTGGAACGCCAGGTACCCGGCGAACACCGGCCGGTAGGCGGCGATCGCCTCTTGCGAGGTCCGGGCCGCGTAGTATCCCGCGGTTCCGGCGCCGACAGCTGCCAGCGCCGGATCGTGGCCGTAGTGCGCCCACCGCTCGCGGTAATAGCGGACCAGCTCGGCGTACGGCTCGATCGGGTTCGTCACGTTCGCCGAAAACAGCGGGTCACCGTAGCGAGCGGCCAGGTCGACCGACTCCCGGCTCGTGGCGCTGCCATGCCAGACCCGGATCGGCTGCTGCAGTGGCCGCGGCCAGACCTCGGCGTCCTGCAGGGGCGGCCTGAATCGCGGGCTCGCCGTGACCGACGGCTGCCGCCAGATCTGCCGGAACAGCTCGTAGCTCTCGGCGTTCCGGTCCCATTGATCGTCTGGGGTGACGTGGAAGAGCTCGCGCTGGGCGGCCCCGTTCCCTTTCCCGATTATGAGCTCAAGCCGGCCGCCAGATAGGTGGTCAAGGGTGGCGTAGTCCTCGTAGGCGCGGACCGGGTCGAGCAGGCTCAGCGTCGTGACCGCGGTGAACAGCCGGATCCTGGATGTCAGCGCGGCGACGTGGCTCAGCAGCACCGGGGGCGAGGAGGAGATGAACGGCCGCTCGTGCCGTTCCCCGACGCCGAAACCGTCGAAGCCCAGTTCCTCGGCCAAGAGTGCGCTGTCGATGACCTGCCGGAACCGCTCCGTCGTCGCAGGCTGGCCGCCGGTGACCGGGTCGGGTGCGTGCACGATCAGCGTGATCAGCAGGAATCTCATGACGTGACCCCTGCGCGGATCCGGGCCGCGCGCGGCGGCAGGCCGAGGTGCTCGCGCAGCGTCGACCCGGTGTACTCGGCGCGGTACACGCCGCGATCCTGGAGCAGCGGCACGACGGCGTCGGCGAACTCGTCCAGACCGCCGGGCGTGATGTGCGGCACGAGGATGAAGCCGTCGCTGGCGTCGGCCTGGACGAAGTCGTTGATCGTGGCGGCGACGCTGGCGGGCGAGCCGATGAAGGACTGCCGCGCGGTCACCTCGACGATCAGCTCGCGGATCGACAGGCGGGCCGCGGCGGCCTTGGCCCGCCACTCGCGTGCCGTCGCGATCGGGTCGCGGTACATGCGAACGCTAGCCCGGCCGCGCGCCGTCGTGTTCTCGCCGGGATCGGGGTCGATCTCTGGCAGCGGCCCGTCAGGGTCATAGGCCGACAGGTCCCTGTTCCACAGCTGCTCCAGGAAGGCGATCGCCGTCGCGCCGCTGACCTGCTGCAGGCGTACCTCGTGCGCGAGCTCGCGGGCCTCGGCGTCGGTGGCCGCCAGCACGAACGTGGCGGCCGGCAGGATCTTCAGCTCGTCGGGGGAACGGCCGTAGGCGGGCAGTCGGCCTTTCACGTCGGCATAGAACGCCTGCCCGGCGTCGAGCGTCGAATGCCGGCTGAAGATCGCGTCGGCGGCCGCGGCCGCGAACTCGCGGCCCTCGTCGGAGTCGCCGGCCTGGAAGATGACGGGGCCGCCCTGCGGGCTGCGCGGCACGTCGAACTGCCCGGCGATGTCGAAGTGTGCGTCGCGATGGGCGAAGCTGCCGGCGTCCGCCCGCTCCAGGAAGACGCCGGCACGTGCGTCCGCGACGATTTCGCCGCCTTGCCAGGAGTCGAAGAGCTCGAACGCGGTGGCCAGGAACGTGCGCGCCCGGTCGTACCGCGCCTCCTGCGGCAAGAACCCGCCGCGGCGGAAATTCTCGCCGGTGAAGGCATCCCAGGAGGTAACCACGTTCCACGCAGCGCGCCCGCCGGAGAGGTGGTCGAGGGTCGCGAACTGCCGGGCGACCTCGTACGGCTCGTTGAAGGTCGAGTTGATCGTGCCAGCCAGCCCGAGCCGCTCCGTCACGGCGGCGAGCGCGGCCAGGATCGTGAACGTGTCGGGCCGGCCGACGACGTCGAGGTCATAGATCTTGCCGTTCTGCTCGCGCAAGCGCAGGCCTTCGGCCAGGAACAGGAAGTCGAACTTGGCACGCTCCGCCGTGCGCGCGAAGTGCGCGAACGAGCTGAACTCGATGTGACTGCCGGCCCGCGGGTCGCTCCACACTGTCGTGTTGTTGACGCCGGGGAAGTGCGCCGCCAGGTGCACCTGCTTGATCGGCTTAGGCATGAACTGCGGTCCTCCTCGGGTGGTCAGGTGCTGGCATAGCGGTTGGCCGGGCGTGGCAGGCCGAGCAGGCCGCGGAGCGTGGCCGACTCATACTTTTCCGGGAACGGGGATCGACTGCGCAGCTCCGGCACGAGCGCTCGGGTGATCTGCGCCAGGTCGTGGGGGATGGCCGCGGGCCGAAGCCGGAAGCCCGTCACCCCGGCCTGCTGCCAGTCCAGCATCAGGCCAGCCAACTCGGCGGGTGAGCCGGTGAAGGTCAGCGCGTCGCTGGTGTACGCCACACCTGCCCGGTCGTCGAGCCTGGCCTTGCGCTGCCGCGCCTTGCTGGCGTCGCTATCGAGGTACACCAGCAGGTCGGCGACGACGTGTACAGTCTCGTTCGCGCGGCCAGCTTCGGCTTGCGCCGCGCGGAGCTCGCCGACAATCGCGTGTGCCTGCGCTGCGTCGCGCGGCGTGACGAACACGATGTCCGCGCTGCGGCCGGCGAGCTTGTAGGCGACATCGCCGTGGGCCAGCACGGCGACCAGCGGCTGGCCTTGCGGCGGGCGCTGCGTGATCGACGGGCCCTTGACCGAGAACCAGCGCCCTGAGAAGTCGACGTAGTGCAGCTTGCCGGTATCGACAAACCGGCCGGTCGCCGCATCGCGGATCTCCGCGTCATCCTCCCAGGAGTCCCAGAGCCGCCTGATCACCTCGACGTAATCGGCCGCCTCTGCGAACAAGTCACCGATCAGCTCCTGGCCCGCCGGCGCGGCCCGCCGGCCGAAGTGGGCGGCCTCGTCCCGGCGCGCTGACACTTTCACCCGGACGCCGGCCCGGCCCGAGCTGACCCAGTCCAGGGTCGCAATGGCCTTGGAGATGTGGAACGGCTCGGTATGGGTGACGGTCACCGTGGGGATCAGGCCGATGCCCGCAGTCACCGGCGCGACTCTCGCCGCGATCAGCGTGGCATCCAGCCGGCCCCGGACCTGGTCGGTGCGCAGGTCCGGTCCGTCGCGGTCCGATGACTGCAGGCTCAGTGCGTCCTCGAGGGTGACGAAGTCCAGCACGCCGCTCTCTGCCTCGGCGATCAAGTCGGCCCAGTACCCCGCGGACAGCAGGTCCGCCGGGCGGGCGTCCGGTTCGCGCCAGGCCGCAGGGTGCCAGCCGGCGCCGTCGAGCGCGACCGCAAGGTGCAGGGGTCGGCGCTGGCTCACAGGCTGCGGAGCAGAGGTCAGGACGCTCTCCCTCGATAACCGGCATTTCGGCCGGGCCGCGCAAACGCGGCCCCGGACATAATCTAGTCTAACCCGATAGGGATAGTCGATTACTCCGCGGCTCGAGCAGCGTGCGCGGGAGGACGAAGTTGCCGATCTCCCGGCATGCCCAGGTAGCCCTTCGGCCCGGCTCCCCGTACGACCCGGAAATCGGCATTAGACCTTGTCATCGGGACGGTCAGCCGGTGACCTGAAGCGCGTCATCGATGACGGCCATGACCGCGTGGCCCCGCCATGCGGCACCGACCACGGCGTCACGTTGTGCCTGGGTCCGCACGCGGCCGGTGAGCATCACCGTGGTACCGCTGGCGATGGCGACCACGCTGCTGTCACCGGGAGGCACCGCGTGGCGGCGGAGCGCCTCACCGACTAGCCGGTTCACATCGTCGGGTCCACGTCGAAAACGAGATCGGTCTCGTCCCTGACACCGCGGACACCTGTCAGCCCGCCGACGGCAGATTCGGCGGCCGCGCGCTGGCTGTCGTACTTCACCGAGCCGGTGAGCGTGAGGTCGCCGTCCCTCGCGGTCGCCTCGACCCCTTCAGGCACGTTGACCACAGGACCTACCCGGCGCAAGCCCGGGGCTTGAACTTCTTCCCCGGAGCGCTGTGCGGCCTGATGGCAAACGCGAGCCTTGACCTGGGCTACCAGGAGGCTGCTGCTCACTGTGTTCACCTGCGGCCTGTGGCTGCCTGTCTGGATCATCCGCAGCATCCGGGGGGATCCCCGCGTAGAAGGACGAGGCTTAGCGCAACTGGCCGGGCGTCCGCTGACAGGCCGAACCTCTGCCTCGATGCGGACGTCAGGCAGACTCATGATCTGCCCCGCGCCGCGCGTCGCCTCAGTTCAGGCGGAATGTGCCTCCGGATATTTAGCCGTTAGTACGCGCCCCGAAGGTCGCAGAAAGCGATCCAACAGCACACCTTTCCCCCGTACGATTCCTGGAACCGCATCCGCGGTCATAGCTGAAGGGGAGGCAGTGATCCTACGGAGGATGTACTCGGTTCCCGAGCACATCACGATGGCCGGACTGGGCGCAGGCCTGGCCGGCTCGGCCTATCCCATGATCATGGCGCACACCGGCGGCCGGGGGATCCCCTGTCCCCTGCGCACGCTGACCGGAGTGCCGTGCCCATTCTGCGGTCTGACAACCGCGACGGTCGCACTCACCCATGGCCACTGGGCCACCGCAGCCGCCACAAGCCCGCTGGCGTACCTGGTCGCCGGCCTCGTGGCCTGCACTACCCCTGTCCTAGCGTTCCGGGCCGCGGGGGTTACGGGACCGCCGCGTCCGTGGCCGGAATCGGCGCGCAAGCGGGCCCGTGAAGCCGTGTTCGCCATCGTGGCCATGAGCTGGGCGTTCCAGTTGCATCGCTACGGCCTCCTGTAGTCACTGGCACGAACGACAGCAGCAGCCCTCACTAGAAAGGTCAGCCGTGACTGATCAGTTCCAGTCCGACCCGTATCCCTCCGCCCCGTATCCGGGCGGCACCATGCCGACGGCCAGCCCCTACGCCAGCTGGATCCAGCGTGTCGGCGCGTACTTGATCGACGCCGCGCCGATCATCATCTTGGACCTCATCTTCTCCCGAGTCTTCGCCCTGGCTCTGCTAATCGGCATCGCTGGCCTCGGCTGGACCATCTACAACCGCTGGTACCAGGCCGGAACGACCGGGCAGTCCCTGGGCAAGAAGGTGCTCAACCTGCGCCTAGTCAGCGAGGAGACCGGTCAGCCGATCGGCATGCTGATGGCGTTCGTACGCGACATCTGTCACATAATCGACGGGGTTATCTGCTACGTCGGGTTCCTGTTCCCGCTCTGGGACGCCAAGCGGCAGACAATCGCCGACAAGATCGTTAAGACTGTCGTCATCCCGGCCTGAGCCTGGCTTCCGCCCAAGCGTCGGGCCCGCGGCCATCGTGGTCGCGGGCCCGATCGGGTCAGCCAGGCCTGATCCAGACGCTCTTGATGTTGCAGAACTCGCGGATGCCCTGACCGGAGAGTTCCCGTCCGCGGCCGGAGTGCCTGTCGCCGTCGAACGGCAGCTGATGATACGACGTGACATTTCCGTTGATGAAGACCATTCCGGCGGCGAGGTTCCGGATAAACCGGTTCCGCTCTGCAGCAAGGTCTGGAATAAGCCAAGAAGGGTCAGAGGAAGGCCGACAACCGTTCCTCCAGTCAACCCTCGATGATCGAGACAGTCAAAGCTTCGATGAGGGAGTCCAGGTCCGCCCGGTGCGTGCGACCGCCGATGCGGTGGCTGGGCTGCGATGAGGTTGATGTACGGCGAGGACGCATCATGGGGCTGTTAGG
>DASXKI010000389.1:0-4443 GCA_036496945.1 Streptosporangiaceae bacterium
CACCTAGTCGGTTTCCACTGGACAAAGATTCATGGCGGCCCAGTGACTCATGGCGGCGCAGTGATTCATGGCGGCGCATCAATTGACGGTAGCCCGACGACTCAGGGTGGTCCAGCGATTAATAGCGGCGTGGCGACGTCAGCCAATGACGGCGGCCATGGGCACGAGCCCATCGGCGAGGTCTACGTCGTGGGCGTCGATCCGGACGAGCGCGGCAGCGGCCTCGGCCGCGCACTGACCCTTGCTGGCCTGCGCTATTTGCGCGCCCAGGGCCTCGCCCAGGTGATGCTCTACGTCGACGAGACCAACACCGCGGCCATCGGGCTGTATGAATCGCTCGGTTTCACCCACTGGGACACCGACGTCATGTTCTCGAACCAGGCAGCCGACGACAGTGCGGCGGCCGGAGCGCCGTAACGGCTCAGTAAACGTGCGCTTCGGCGCTGGCATGCTGGCGCAGCCCGAGCACTTCATCGATCTCGTCGATGGTCAGCGGCCGGTCTGCGACGGCGACAGCACTGAGGACCTCGGAATACAAATCGATCTCCTCGAGCGCCACCCGGTCATGGAGCCTGAGGTCGACGTCGTCATGCACGGGCCCACCTCCAGTACTCAGCGCTTCGTGTAACTCCCCTGTAACAAGGCTAATGGCCAGAAAGCCCGCGCGCATGACTCATCAGAGCCATTTCCTGAACCACCCAGCCGGGCGCGGCAGTTGTGGCCTGGGCTCTGTCACTGGACTCCGGAACCTCGTCACTGGACACCGGAACCTGGTCACTGGACGCCCGAACCGGCCGGCTCCCGGGCTGCCTCCGCTATTACTGGCCGGCCCAGGTGACAGCGCGGTGCTGCGCGGCGCGCTGCACGTAATGCGCCGCGGTCTCGGCGAACGACTCCCGGTCAGCATCACTGAGGTGCCGTACGATCCGGCCCGGTACCCCGGCCATCAGGACGCCCGCCGGCACTGTCGTGCCAGGCAGCACGACGGTGCCGGCGGCGATCAGGGTCCCGGCCCCGATGCGAGCGCGACCGAGCACCACGGCGCCGATGCCGACGAGAGCGCCCGATTCGATGTACGCCCCATGCACGGTGGCCCGGTGCCCGAGGCTGACCCGGTCTTCCAGGACCGCGGGCTCGCCGGCATCTACGTGCAGGCAGCAGAGATCCTGGATGTTGCACTCGGCGCCGACCACGATCTCGTCGACATCGGCGCGGAGCACGCAGCCGTACCAGACCGACGCAGCGCGGCCGAGCGTGACCTGGCCCACCACGACGGCGCCGGGCGCCACCCAGGCATCGGGATGAATGACGGGGCCTTCGCCTCCGAGGGATCCGATCAGCGTCTGCGAATGCACTCGTGCGCCTCTCACTGTCAGCCTGCGAGCCGATTGTCGCAGTCTGCCAGGTGCCTCATCCTGATCCTGACGACTCGCGCCACCGATCGCACGACACTTTCCGCCGGACTCGCTGGCATAGTCGTTCATCGCCCCGATCACCACGATTGATGCGGCAAACCAGATAAATAACTACAAACCATCGTTTCGGTTGCGGCGTGGGAAGCTTAAGGACAGAGTCAAGCGCGACGTCTCAGATTCGTCGCGCGCATCCGGTGGCCGTTCAGCTCCCGCGAGTTGCCCGGCGGGCGTGGCGCAGCCGTAATTACCAGCAGTCCCGTGGCCACTCCGCTAGCCGCACCCTGGGTCCGGCGACTGCCTGACGACCCGATAGGTGAAACGATGAGCGAGCAAGGCCACCTCTCCGCTGACTTGGGCCACGATGACCAGTTCGAGCGGGAGATGCGCGGCTACAGTCGCAGGGCCGTCGACGAGTACGTTGCCGCACTCCGAATTGACTTGCGCGGCCTGGAAGACGCCAAGCGGGACCTTGAGGACCGGCTGTCTCAGTCGCTTGACGAGATGGAGCGGCTCAGGCTGGAGCTGTCGGCCGCCCGGTCGAGCGACAAACCGGCGCACGAGGAGATCAGCGAGCGCATCGGCCAGATCCTCAAGCTCGCCGACGACGAGGCTAAGTCGCAGCGCGCCAAGGTCGAGGACGAGATCGGCAGGCTCCGGGCCGGCGCCGAGGCTGACACCACCAAGCTGCGCGCCGATGCCAAGGCTGACACCGACCGCAGCCGCGCGGAGGCGCACGAGCAGGCCGAGCGCATGCTGAGCGCGGCGCAGGAGCAGGCGGACACGACAATTGCGACGGCGAAAGCCGAGGCGGACGGCGCACGCAAGGGCGCGGCCACCGAGGCGCAGCGTGTGGTCGCGGAGGCATCCAAGCAGGCGGAGACTGCGGTCGCCACGGCCAAGAGCCAGGCGAAGCAGCAGCTCGACGAGGCGACAGCCCGCGCCACGGCGATTCACGATGGCGCCGAGCGGCGGCTGAACCTGCTGATGTCGCGGCACACCGAGGCAGTGCGACGACTTACTGAAATCCGCGACGTCGTCACCTCGCTCGTCGCAGGCGAAGCCGACCGTGGCTCGCTCGAGGACGAGGTGGCGAGGATCGTCACCGGCGCCGGGGGCGGCGACGGCCAACCAGGTCGGCCAGGGAACGGTCGGCCTGCGGGCCTAGTCGAGGGCCGCCACGCGGGCGGGAATGGGCAGCCCGAGGGCAAGCCCACGCTCTCCACGGCGCAGCGCCCCGGCCAGCCCGCGGCCGTCGGCCAGCCAGGGCTGCCGACCGCCGGCATGGCAGGGCTTCAGACCGCCGCCCAGACAGGCCTGCAGACAGCCGCCCAGACAGGGCTGCCGACCGCCGGGCGCCCGAGTCAGGGACCGGCTGGTGCGCCCGGAGCCCAGGCTGGCCCCGGCAACGGCCACTACGCCGGGCCGACCGACGCCAGGACCTCAGCCGCCAATAGCACCAAGCCAGACAACGACGACACCGCCGACGGTATCAAGATCATCAGCGACTAGCGCATCGCGCAGCGGCTGGGCCTCGCCACCGTGGCGGCTTGACCCTGGCGGCTGTCCCTCGCGCACCGTGGACGCTTGACCCTTGTGTGCCAGGCGGCGGCCTGGCCTTGCGAGCGCCCGTACTCCCCTGCCGGCCGACTCGCCGCCAGGTCCCGATCTACGACTTCCAGGTCGGCGCCTAGGCTGGCAGCAGGTCCAGCTGCCGCAGGATGACGCCTTCGCGCAGCGCCCACGGGCAGATCTCCAGCACCGGCACGCCGAGCAGGTCCATCGCAGCGTCCGCCACGATCGCCCCCGCGGCGAGCTGGTGTGCTCTGCCCTGCGACACGCCTGGCAGCTCCTCCCGCTCAGCCCTGGTGAGCTGCGGCAGCCGCTCGGCGAGGCCGATGACGTCGGTGTGCTTGAGCACGCGCTTGACGTACTGGCCCTCGCTGGACGACGCGGCCCCGGCGATCCTGGCGAGCTGCCGGAACGTCTTGGAAGTCGCGACCGCGTGATTCGGCGCCCCGTTCCTGAGCAGCGGTCCGGCCATGGTCGCGATCACCGCACGGACGTGCTTGCGCAGCTTGCGCACGTCCTCCGCCGACGGCGGATCGTCCCGGAGCCAGTCGCGCGTCAGGCGCCCGGCGCCAAGCGGGAGCGATACGGCATGGTCAGGTTCCTCGTCGAGCCCGGTGGCGACCTCCAGCGATCCTCCGCCGATGTCGAGCAGGAGCAGTCGCCCCGACGACCAGCCGAACCAGCGCCTGGCCGCCAGGAAGGTCAGCCGTGCCTCGTCCGGGCCGGGCAGGACCTTGATGGCCACGTTGGTCTCGGCTTCGATCTGGGCTAGCAGTTCGTCGCCGTTGGCCGCATCGCGGACGGCCGAGGTCGCGAACGCGAGCATCTCGTGCACGCCCTTGTCCTCGGCGATCTGGAGTGCCTCGTGCACGAAGTCGCGCAGCCGCAGAGCGCAGTCGGCCGTCAGCAGATTGGCGTCGTCGAGATGCTCGCCGAGGCGCAACTCAGCCTTGTGCGAAAAGGCGGGCAGCGGCCGCCCGCCCTGGTGGGCATCGACCACAAGCAGATGCACCGTGTTCGAGCCCACGTCCAGCACGCCAAGTCGCATAGCCCTGACGCTACCCGCAGCAGATCAGCAAGAACATCAACGACTCAGCGTCGTCACCGACAGCTTGGTCGGCGCCGCGACGGCCGCGCGCCCGGCCGGCGCCAGTCTCTCGTGACTGCTACGAATATACTTCTGTCACAGAACAATGTCTGCCTCAATCGCTGTCAGGCTGAATGACTGTCAGGCTGGATTACTGTCAGGCTGAATAACTGTCAGGCTGAATAACTGTCAGCTGCGACGAGTTCGAGGAGAGACTGCGTGCTGGCCTCCGAATCCGCCGACGAGACCGACCGGCTGGTCCGTCTCCTGCGCCGCGGTCGCGTCCTAGAGGGCATCACCCTCAGCTGGAACGTGGCCGGCATCGTCGTCCTGGCGATCGCGGCCATCGGGGCTCGGTCGGTCGCCCTCGCC
>DASXKI010000390.1:0-6276 GCA_036496945.1 Streptosporangiaceae bacterium
GGCACGAACCAGCGCCACGGTCCGCCAACTGCGGCCGGAACGAAGCCGACCCGGAGCATGGTCGCAGCCAGCGACAGCACGCTCGAGACGTGTCTCGGGTTGATCGGCTGCTGGGATGATGTCTGCAGCTTGATCAGGAAGAGGAGGGCGTACGCGGCGGTCAGCAGCCCGTAGATCGTCCAGGCTCGCCGGAAACTCCGGAAGGTCCGCCTGGCCGCGGTCGGCCAGCGGCCAGGCACAAGATATGCCGACGTGATGGCGAAGAGAAGAAGTGGCACCAGGGCGCCCTGCAGGTCGAAGAGCAGACCTGCACCGAGCCACACCGCTGCAGCGACGACATGGCCGACGCGACCAGAGCGGACGTACCTGACGTGGGAATGGGTCGCGGCCAGCATCGTGAGCTGCAACGGCAGCCAGTCCGTCACAGTGGTCCAGAACGACAGCCCGGCCAGCGTCAGCGGCGTGAACAGGAAGATGATCAGCGGGATCAAGATCGCCGGACGGCTGCCGAACAGGCTGAGAAGCAGCCGCAGCATCAGGACGCCTGCCGCCGCCAGTGCTGCGATGGTCACGATGGAGGCGAGGAGCCAGTCGTACGGCGACAGCCGGGTCATCAGCCAGAACACGACCAGGCCGCCAGGTCTCAGATGACCGCCACTGAACCTGAACAGGTAGTTCAGGCTTAGCCCGTGCGACAGCGCGCGATCCAGCAGCAGGAAGTCATCCTGCCGGAAATAGAACCGCGACAGCAGGTACGCCTTCCAGCACAGCTGTGCCACGATCAGCACGACGGCCGCGGGGATGACAGGATTTGTGCGAACCCACCCGGCTGGGCCGGTGGCGGCACGCTGGACTGCCGCAGCAGGTAGCTGCCCTATATCCGGCACGGCCCTAGCCTTCCGCGCTTACAGCCGAGACACCCATGTTCTCACCGCGAAGCGCTGTGTCTATGCCAGGGATCGACAACCGCGGTGCACGCGGGCTGCCTATCAGGACTAGCTCGGCCGGTCACCGCATGCACGTACCAGGTCGTCAGCACGCTGAATTCGAGCGCGGACCAGTGGCCGTCAGCGCGTGCCCCAGTGGCGTGCGCGGCGGCAGGCGGCGGATGCTCGCAGTCGTCTGTCATCGGCCCTCGAGCCGGTGCTGCTCGTCGACGCGTTCAAGTCCCCGCAAGAGCAGCTCATGCCCGCCCCGCCGGGCCTTAGAGGCGAGGTAGACGGCGTTGGCCCCGGTGATGTGCAGCGCGGTGGGGACATGCCGGGCGATCGTGATGCCGAGACGGGCCAGCTGAGCGCCTTTGTCCGGGTTGTTGCTCAGCAGGCCGATGCGGGTGGCGCCGAGCGCGTGCAGCATCTGGGCCGCGCTAGTGTAATCGCGCTCGTCGGCCATGTGACCGAGCGCGAGATTCGCGTCGTAGGTATCCAGACCACCATCTTGCAGCGCGTAGGCGTCGAGTTTGTCATACAGTCCGATGCCGCGCCCTTCCTGGCGCAGATACAGCACGTACCCGCCGTGCTTAGTGATTCGCTCGACCGCTTCGCGCAGTTGCGGCCCGCAGTCGCACCGCTGGCTGCCGAATACGTCACCGGTGAGGCATTCACTGTGCAGGCGCACCAGCGGAAGCCTCGCCGGGGCGGGCCGGCCGAGTTCGAGGGCCACGTGCTGCTGTCCGTCCGATAGGCCGGTGAAGCTGACGACGGTGGCAATGGTTGAGTAGTCGTCAGCGAAGCGCAGCGGGATGCGAATACGGCGGCGGATCGCCGCCCTCGGGACCGCCTCGGTCACCGGAGGAGCCGTTCGGCCTCAAAGCTGGCCGAGGGTGTCGGCGGCGTCGTGCCGTGGTCGGTCACCGGGGTGGGCGGGTCAGCCACGGCCTCCGCCGTCTTCGGGCCCAGATGGGGTCGTCTCGACGCGCCCGAGTGTGCCGGGCCGCGACGGCGGCGAACCGTGTCGCCCAGCAGTAGGCCAGCGCCCGGGGCAACTGCGGTCAGCATCAGCACCGCATAGAGGGTGGTGACCGTGACCCCGGTGGCCGCGCCGAGCCCGGCTGCGGCGAAAGCCCAGGCGGCAGCACCCTCCCGTAGCCCCCACCCGCCGATACCTAGGGGGATCACCGCTGCGGTCTGGACCACCATCAGCAGTGCGACCAGCTCGCCCAAGGGTGCGCTGGACCCGGCAACCCGGGCCGCGAGAACGAACGTGGCCGTGTGCCCGGCCACGACGAGCACTGAGGCCAGCACGAGCTGGGGCCACACGTCTGCGGCCAGCAGGCCACAACGCAGGTCGTCCTTTACGGCACGGGCTGCGCGTGCCAGCCGCGACCCGCCGCGGCGAGCGGCACCGAGCACCACCAGTGCAGCGCACCCGGCTATGACCGCGACACCTGCCAGGACGTACGGCAGCGCGGGCCGGACCGGCGATGGCAGCGTCAGCAGTACGACGGCAGTCACCACGGCCTGGATGATCTGACCGCACAGCCGTTCCCACGCCACCGAGCGCAGCCCCCGCCCCACGTTTCCAGCTCGTCGGCCGTGGGTAACCGCTCGGTGGACGTCGCCGAGAACGCCTCCGATGAGCACGGAGTTGAGGAACAGTGAACGGTAGTAGGCGCCGATCGCGCTCTGCAGGCCAATGCCGATGCCGAGTGCCCGGGCGGCGACCAGCCAGCGCCAGGCAGAACACGCCGTGGTCAGGGCAGTGAGCGTGACGGCGGCCACGACCGCCTGCCAGGTTACCGCGCCCAGCCCGGCCCTGAAGGGCGCCGAGCCCACCTGCCGGAAGAGAAACCAGAGCACGGTGACGCCCGCCGCCGGGCGCAGCAACGGCAAGCCCAGGCGGCGGACGACGGGACCGATCCCGACCGAAACTGAGTGCACGGACGCCACACCGGGTACCACGTGCCCGCTGAACACATAGTTCAACCGTCCGGCTGCGGCAGCATCGCGGGACCGATCGCAGTGAACCAGCGTCACTGCTGTCCCGTTGTCCCTGTGGGAGTGGGGCGGCAGTCGGTTGGGGCAGAAGGGAGGCGCGGTGCGTGCGATTCGCCTGGTGCAGGCTGAGGCCGCGCCTGAGAGCCCGGTGGATCACGGCGCGCTGCCTACGATTCGGCTCGCGACGATCCTGGGGATGCTCGCCACGGCGGCTCTGCTTGGCGTCGTGTCTGCGGTTGGTCTCGGCGTAGCTGGCTGGATCGCCGGGCTGGCTACAGGTTGGGCGGCGACGGCGCTGATTGCCAGCGCCCGCATGCGCAGCAACCAGCCGGCGATACTCCCGGCGGACTGGGTCACCCTCACCCGGGCGGTGCTGACCGCGGGGGTCGCGGGCTTGGTTGCCGCCTCGTTCGGCCGGCCGGTGTCGATCATGGCGCTGGTTACCTTGTCCACCATCGCGCTGATCCTCGACGGGGTGGACGGGCAGGTGGCTCGCCGTACCGCTACCGCCACCCCGCTGGGCGGCCGTCTCGACGGCGAGGTCGACGCCTTCCTCATCCTGCTGCTCAGCATCGCCGTGTCGCAGGACTATGGCAGCTGGGTGCTGGTCATCGGCGCCGCCCGCTACGCGCTGCTCCTGGCGGGCTGGCTGATGCCGTGGCTGGCCGCGCCGCTGCCACCCCGGTACTGGCGCAAGGTCGTGGCCGCCGTCCAGGGCATCGTGCTCACCGTCGCCGTATCCGGAGTGCTCGACCGCCTCGCCGGGATGATCGCGGTCGCCGTCGCGTTGCTGCTGCTGGCCGAGTCTTTCGGCCGCGACGTGATCTGGCTGTACCGCACCGGCGCCAGCCCGCGCGTCCGCCGGGCGCTGCGGCTGGCCATCACCGTCCTCGCGGTCGTGCTGCTCTGGGGTGACCTCCTCGCGCCCGACAAGGCATGGCAGATCAGCCCGGCCGCCTTTATCCGCATCCCCGTGGAGCTGCTGGTCCTGGTTGCTGTCGCGCTGCTGCCGGTCTGGCCGCGACGGATCGTGGCCGCCGTCATCGGAATCCTGCTCGGCGTGTTCACTCTCGCCAAGATCCTCAACATAGCGTTCTACCAATACGTCGATCGGGCCTTCAACCCGGTCTTCGACTGGGGCAGCATCGGCTCCGCTCTGGGCGTGGTCCGCGACACGATCGGGCGCACCCGCACCAATCTTCTGCTCGCCGCGCTCGCGCTCGGCCTCCTGCTGCTCGTGGCCGCAATCACCGCATCAGCGATTCGCATCACCAGCGTCGCCGCCCGGCATCGCCGCGCAGCGGTCCGCAGCCTCGCTGGCCTCACGGCCGTCTGGGCAGCGTGCGCGGGCCTGTCACTGCAATTCATCCCGGGATCCCCGGTCGCCTCGGCCAGCGCCGTCGGCCTGGCCGTCGCGCAGGTGCATGCCACCCAGGCAGCATTCAGCGACCAGCGCCTTTTCGAGCGGGCCGTCCGTAGCCCCGACCCCGAGGCCAGCGTCCCCGCTTCGGACCTGCTCACCGGATTGCGTGGCAAGGACGTCATCATCGCCTTCGTCGAGAGCTACGGACAGGTCTCGATCCAGGACCCAAACTTCTCCCCAGGCATCGACGCCGTCCTGCGCCATAGCACCGCATCGCTGGCCCGCGCGGGCTGGTCCACGCAGAGCGCCTGGGTTGACGCCCCTGGCTACGGCGGGATCAGCCAGGAGGCCCACTCCACTCTGCAGGCGGGGCTGTGGGTCAACAGCCGACAGCGGTATTCGGAGCTCGTCGGCAGCAGCCGGTTCACTCTCAGCGACGCCTTCGACAAGGCCGGGTTTCGCACTGTCAACGACAGCCCCGCTACCGACGACCAAAGCTTCCTGTCCGGCACGCAGTTCTACCACTTCGGCCAGCTTTACGACCGGACCAACGTCGGCTACCACGGCCCGAGCTTCGGCTACGCCCCGATGCCTGACCAGTACATCCTTTCCGCCTTCCAGCGGCTCGAGCTCGCCCCCGGCCACAAGCCCGTGATGGCCGAGATCGACCTAGTCTCTTCGCACTCGCCCTGGGCCCCATTGCCGACCATGGTGCCGTGGAACAAGGTCGGCAACGGCTCGATATTCGACCCGATGCGCGCAAGCGGCGAGGCTCCGCTCTCCGTCTTGGAGAGCGCCAGCAAGGAGCGCAAGGCCTACGGCACGGCGGTCCAGTACTCGCTGCGGGCCCTCACCTCATGGGTCACCGAGCTCAACGATCCCAACCTCGTGCTCGTCCTGCTCGGCGACGAGCAACCCGACACGCCCATCACCAGCCCCGGGGCCAGTCACAACGTGCCGATCTCGATCATTGCCCGGGACCCGTCCGTGTTCAGGCAGATTGTCTCCTGGCACTGGCAGGCCGGGCTGCTGCCCGGGCGCTCTACTCCGCTTGAGCTCATGAGCGCCTTCCGCGACCAGTTCCTCAGCGCCTTCAGCACTGCCACGTCCCAGACGGCGTCGGCCCATTGACCCGCAGCACCCGAACCGCCACTGTGAGCGCTGAACCGTTGTGCCCTCACACTCGCGGGACAGCCATATGACACTAGGTTGGGATAACCCCACACCAGATCCGACCACCACCATCCTGCTGCGGCACGGCGATACCGAACTGTCACCCGAACACCGCTTCAGCGGGCTGCGCGACCTCCCTCTGAGCGCTAACGGAACCCGGCAGGCGAAGGCGGCCGCTTGCCGCCTGGCCGCCGGTATTCCGATCGACGCCGTGGTCAGCTCGCCGTTGCAGCGAGCTGTCGCCACCGCCGCCATCGCGGCCGGCGAACTGGGCGTCACCGCAGCCATCGATGATGATCTCCGTGAAACCGACTTCGGTGACTGGGATGGCTTCACCCTGGCAGAAATCCAGGAGCGCTGGCCCCTAGCCGCGGCAGCCTGGCGGCGCGACCCCGAACAGGCCCCGCCGAGCGGGGAGAGCTTCGCCGACACAGCCCACCGGGTAAACCGGGCCTGCGACCGGCTGCTGCGAGACCACGCCGGGCAGAACGTCCTGGTGGTAAGTCACATCACCCCGATAAAGATCATGCTGTGCCGCGCTCTCGGCGTTCCCCTCGGCACGCTTTACCGGCTATATCTCGGCTCCGCTTGCATCAACGAGATCCAATGGCACGGCCGGGGATTTGCCGCCGTCCATCGCGTTAACGACACCAGCCACCTCCCCAGCGCGTAGTAGACGCGGGACTTCACCATGTCTGGCGGGATGTCTAGGTCATGCGCGGCCTGTGTAACCGAGCTGCCGAGGAAGTAGCACTCGCGCAGCACGTCCCGATGCTCCCGCGTCAGCCGGCCTAGCGCGGCGGC
>DASXKI010000391.1:0-15062 GCA_036496945.1 Streptosporangiaceae bacterium
CGCCATCAAGGCAGAACTGCGGCTGTATGCGGCGTCCGTCGAGCCCTACGAGGATCCTGCGACCCGCGACGAGGTCCTGCTCCGGAAGATCAACTCAACCGAGCTCACGGAGACCGGGAAGTGGATGACGCTGCCGTCGCCTGGGTCGGCGCGCGACCCAGGTAGGCCCGGGCCAGCCGCCAGGATCAGCTGACATTCGGGCAGTTTCCGGCCGCCACTGCCGCCGCTGCCGCTGTCGCCCCTGCCGCTGTCGCCCCTGCCGCTGTCGCCTCTGCCTGTGCCGCTGTCGTTACCCCCAAGACCGCCGCCCGCCACCTGGCTGCGCTCTGGCGAGGCAATCCGTCGCCATGATTTGTATCAAGTGCTTGCGACAATTGCTTCTTACTGACAAGCTGCTTGTATCACTTAGTCGATACAAGCTGGGAGAGCTCGATGGTTGTCCTGTTGCTGGTGATCATGATGTGCCTGATAGCTGGAGTGCCGCTGGCGCTCAGGCTGACGCAAGCCAGGAGGCCGGCGGCCGTGCTCGTGGGGTCGGCTGCGCTTCCGGCTCGGGTCACCCGTCGGACTGCTGGCTGGCGCTGGGCCGGGGTGATCGGCGGCCTCGTCACGGGTGGTGCGGCTGCGGCCTCTGGGGCGCTTGGCCGCGGGCTGTTGCTGGCTGCGCCGGTGTTCGGGTTGTGTGTCCTGGCCGGCGTTGTGGTCGGCGAGACCAGCGTGCGGTCGCCGACGGGCCGGACCCGGATGGCGGCGCTTGAGGTCCGACAGGTACGCGACTACCTACCGCGAGGGCTGGCCAGGGCGGTGGTCGCCGCCGCAGCGCTGCTGCTGGCCCTGCTTGCCGTGACCACGGCCACCGGAGCGGCGGACGACATGGGCCGGCCGGGCAGGTTCCTGTTGCTGCACTGCACCACCGCCTTGCAGCAGGGCGCCGGCCCGTGGCCGGGGTCGTTCTACAGCGTGCCGCTCGCGGCTCTGGTGGTCACCGGCCTGGTTGCTGCGAGCGTCGCTCTGCGGGTTGTCGTCCGGCGGCCACGGTCTGGCGCGGATACGGCGACGGTCGCGGCGGATGACGCACTACGGCAACGCGCCGCGCGGACCATCACCGGTGCCTGCGGCATCCTGGTGACGCTCCCGCTGGCTGGCGCATGCCTCCTGGCAGCAGTTGCCTTGCTTTCGGTGTCATGCCGCCCGCTCTGGTGGACGTTCGCCGGATGGAGCCTGCTGGCGCTGCTCCCGGCGCTGGCAGCCCTGATGGGCTGGTGCGTCGCATCCGTGCTCTCCCCAGCCCGTCCCGCTTAACGGACGCGCTCCGTCATGATGACCGCCCGTCCTGCGCTGACTGTCGATACCGGCGATCCCACCCCACCCTACGAGCAGCTGCGCCGGCAGCTGACCGAACTGATCGAGTCCGGGGTCCTTGAGCCCGGCGACAGGCTGCCTCCCCTGCGCCAGCTAGCCGCCGACCTTGGGCTGGCCGTCGGCACTGTCGCCCGCGCCTACCGCGAACTGGACTCAGCAGGGCTGATCAGCTCACGGCGGGGGGGCGGGACACGGGTCACCGCGACAGCGCCCGCGTTGTCCGAAGCCCAGCGGGAGCAGCTTGTGCTCAAGCATGCCCGAGCCTTCGTCCAGCAGGCTGCACTGCTAGGTGCCGATCAGCAGCAGATCCTCGGTGCCGTCACGCAAGCGATGTCAGTCTAACGACCCCGATCGGCCCGGGCCAGCCGCCAGGATCAGCTTAATATCCGGTAGACAGTCAGAGCGTCCGACAGCCAGAGTCGCGGCATGGACATTCGCATTCAGTGCCTGTGCATCGATAGCGCCGATCCCAGGAGGATCGCTTCGTTCTGGCAGGAAGCGCTCGGCTGGCGCCGCACCTTCGACGAGCCAGACCAGGTAGCCCTGGAGCCGCCCGCAGGCAGTCCCGAGGAGGGTGTCGCGCCGGACCTGCTGTTCCTTCGCGTGCCTGAGGCCAAGACGGTGAAGAACCGCCTCCACCTGGACCTGCGGCCTAAGGACCAGGCCGCAGAGGTCGCCCGGCTCGAGGCGCTCGGCGCGCGCCGCGTCGACATCGGACAGGATGCCGACGTGACCTGGGTCGTGCTCGCCGACCCGGACGGCAACGAGTTCGACGTACTCCGCCCGCTCAAGCCAGCTGAGCTCGACGCGTAGTCCTCGAAAATCTCTAGCCGCGAACTGTCGATCTGAGCGTCACGCTGCCGTTGGGTAAGCGCAATAGTCTGCGGGCACGCTTGCCCTGACGAGCTGATGAGTCACCGGAGGACCACATGAAGTACGCGCTGCTGATCTACGCACCGCCCCAGGGAGCCGAGGGCGCGACGTCCGTCGAGGGCGTCTACGACAGCTGGCTCGACTACACGGTCGCGCTGCGGCTGTCGGGCTCCCTGCTCGCCGCCGAGCAGCTCGACCAGGTTGACACCGCCACGTCGGTCTCCCTTCAAGGCGGCGAGCGACTGCTGACCGATGGCCCATTCATGGAGACAAAGGAGCACCTCGGCGGCTTCTACCTGATCGATGTCCCCGATCTTGATACTGCGCTCGACTGGGCTGCCAAGATGCCGATCATGCGCTACGGCACCGTCGAGGTCCGGCCGGTCCGGGAAGGCCAGGCGTGGCAGGCGGGCCTGATATAGGCGGCACTGACATAGGCGGCACTGACATAGGCGGCACTGAGGTAACCGCGCCCGACCTCACGGCGGCCGCGCTCGAGCGCGCCTACCGCCAGG
Source organism: Streptosporangiaceae bacterium (assembly GCA_036496945.1). GTDB lineage: Bacteria > Actinomycetota > Actinomycetes > Streptosporangiales > Streptosporangiaceae > JAJYUU01. The sequence continues at coordinate 2,751 of DASXKI010000391.1, forward strand.
AGTGGAGCGCGGTCGTGGCCTCGATCGCGCGGCGGCTTGGCGACCTCCAGACAGCCGAGGACGCCGTGTCCGAGGCGTTCATCGCGGCTGCCAGGACCTGGCCGCGCGACGGCGTGCCGCCAAAACCCGGCGCCTGGCTGACGGTGACCGCCTGGCGCAAGGCAGTCGATCAGCTGCGCGCCCGGCAGCACGTCGCCGACCGCGGCCTCGCGCCGCTGGTCGAGCGCGCCAGTACCGATCGCGCGAGCGCGGACGATCTCCTTGCCGATCCGGAGGAGCCCAGCATGGAGGATGACCGTCTCGGCCTGATCTTCGCGTGCTGCCACCCGGCGCTGGCGCCCGAGGTGCGCGTGGCCCTCACCCTGCGGTACGTCGCGGGCCTGACGACGCGCGAGATCGCCGCGGCCTTCCTGACGCCAGAGCCGACGCTGGCACAGCGCCTGGTGCGGGCCAAGCGCAAGATCCAGGCATCCGGGATCAGGTTCGAGGTGCCGCCTGCCAGGGCGCTGGCCAGCCGCCTCGCGGCCGTCCAGGCCGTGATCTACCTGGTCTTCAACGAGGGATACGCCGCGAGCGGAGGTGGCGAACTCCTGCGTGTGGACCTGTGCGCCGAGGCCATCTGGCTCGGCCGAGTTCTGCACCGCCTCGTTCCCAGCGATACGGAAAGCGCTGGCCTCCTGGCACTGATGCTGCTCACGCATTCGCACGCGGCCGCCCGCCTGGATGCGGACGGACGACCAGTGCTGCTCGCCGACCAGGACCGGGCTGCCTGGGACCCGGACATGATCGCGGAGGGCACCGCCGTCCTCGATGCGGCCGTCGCGCGCCGAGCGCCTGGTCCCTACCAGATCCAGGCCGCGATCGCGGCCGTGCACGCGGCAGCGCCGTCGTTCGAGCGGACCGACTGGCCGCAGATCGCCGGGCTGTACGGGGAACTGGCGCGGCGGGCGCCTTCTCCCGTCATCGAGGTCAACCGCGCTGTCGCGGTCGGGCTAGCAGACGGCCCGCTGGCGGGCCTTGCGGTGCTCGAGCCGGTCCTCGCGGCAGGCCAGCTCGACGCCTACGGCCCGCTGCACGCCGCGCATGCCGACCTGCTGGATCAGGCAGGGCGGCCGGAGGCGGCGGACACCGCCTGGGCACGCGCGATCGAGACCACGGAGAACGGCCCGATGCGCGACCAGCTCATCCGCCGTGCCGCAAACCGGGCGCAAGACTAGATTCCTGGCGCGAGCCGGCGGGGACCGGGGGATGCCGGAAAACTTCCAGCGCCTGTCGATCTGGGAGGCCGGCCACCGTAGGAGAGGTGAGTTCGGGTAGTCAGCAGGCGCCGCCCAGCGCCGCTGCCCGGTCCCGGAGGTAGGGAACATGCAGCTCACCAAGACCGCAGCCAACTCGGCAGCGCTGCCAGCGCGCGGGCAGCGAGGCTGGGCCCTGGCGCTGACGTCGGTGGCCTTCTTCATGACCGCGCTCGACGCGCTTGTCGTCGTGACCGCGCTGCCCGCGATCCACGCCAGCCTCGGCGGCAGCGTCGCGACGCTGGAATGGACCGTCAACGCCTACACGCTGCCGTTCGCGGCTGGCATCATCACCGCGGCGGCGCTCGGCGACAGGCTCGGCCGGCGCCGAATGTACGTGACCGGGCTGGTTCTGTTTACGGTCGCGTCGGCGGCCTGCGCGCTCGCGCCCAGTGCCAGCGCGCTGATCACTGCCCGCGCGGTCCAGGGCCTCGGCGCCGCTCTGGTGACGCCGCTGAGCCTGACGATCCTGGCGGCGGTGTTCCCGGCTGAGCGCCGCGGCGCGATCGTCGGGATCTGGGGCGCGATCGGCGGCCTTGCTGTGGCCGGCGGACCGCTGGTGGGCGGCGTGGTGGTGCAGGGACTGGACTGGCACTGGATCTTCTGGATCAACGTGCCGATCGGCCTGGCGGCGGCGGTCCTGTCGACCGTGCGGCTGCCCGAAAGCCGCGGCCAGGTTCGCCACCTGGATATCGCCGGCCTGGCGCTCGTCGCCGCAGGCGCCGTCGCCCTGGCCTGGGGCCTGGTCCGGGCCACCGACGTGGGCTGGGGCAGCGCGCAGGTCATCACGGCACTGGGCCTCGGCGCTGTGCTGATCGCCGTCTTCATCGCGTGGGAGCGACGCGCCCCCGAGCCGATGCTTCCGCTGCGCCTGCTGCGCATCCGCGCCTTCACCGCAGCGAACGCCACCGGGTTCATGAGCATGGCGGCGATCACGTCGGCCGCGTTCCTCATGTCGCAGTTCTTCCAGCTGGGGCTCGGCTACACGCCGCTCGCCACTGGCCTGCGGTTCCTGCCGTGGACAGCGACGCCGCTGCTGATCGCCCCGTTTGCCGGCCGACTGGCCGACCGGATCGGGGTCAGGCCGCTCATGTCGGTCGGGATGGCGATGCAGGCTGGCGGCCTCGCCTGGATCGCGCTGGACATCACCGCGGGTGTCAGCTACGGGGAGCTCGTGCTGCCGCTCGTGATCGCCGGGGTCGGCATCTCGATGACGATCCCGACGACGCCGACGGCCGCGCTGGACGCGGTGCCGCCCGCCGACATCGGCACGGCCTCCGGCGTGCAGAACACCCTCCAGCGATTCGGCGCCGTCTTCGGCGTCGCGATCATCACCGCGGTCTTCTCCGCCAGCGGGAGCCTAGGCTCCCCCGCGGGAGTTGTCGCCGGCGTCCGGCCCGCCCTCGCCGCATCGGCTGGCATTTCCCTGCTCGGCGCGCTCGCAGCGCTCGCGGCCGGAGGCCGGCGGCGTAGCGTCGCGGCTGCAAGTGCGGTCCAGGCACCCGCGCTAGCGTCCGCAAGTGAGGTGAGTCAGCCATGACCGCATTCTCGACCGCAGCGACTGACCGGGCGGCTGGCAGCCGCGACGAGCACCGGGCCGCCCGGCTGGCGCTGCTCGCCAGGGAGAAGCAGCTGAACCGGCTCCGTGACGAGCTGGCCGCGCAGCGGCGGCAGCTGCCCTGGGTCCGGCTGGAGCAGAGCTACGAATTCGACGGCCCGGACGGCCGGCTTTCGATGCTGGACCTCTTCGGCGATCGCAGCCAGCTCATCGTGTACCACTTCATGCTGGGACCCGGCTGGGTGGAGGGCTGCCCGGCCTGCTCGTTCTGGGCCGACAGCTTCAATGGGACGCAGTCGCACCTGGCCAACAGGGACGCAGCCCTGGTGGCCGTGTCACGCGCCCCGTTCGCCGAAATCGAGGCGTACCGGCAGCGGATGGGCTGGTCGTTCCGGTGGGTGTCGTCGGCGCCCAGCCTCTTCAACTTCGACTTCGGCGTCTCTTCCACGCCCGAGCACCCGGCCGCGGGCAGCGAGTACAACTTCCGGCACGTGGACGAGCCGATGGAGGAGTCGCCGGGCTTGAGCGTGTTTGCCAGAGACAAGACAGGCCAGGTGTTCCAGACCTACTCCACCTACAGCCGCGGGCTCGACCCGATCAACAGCGGCTACCAGCTGCTCGACCTGACCCCCAAGGGTCGGGACGAGCAGGACCTGCCGTGGACGATGGCCTGGCTCCGGCGCCACGACGCGTACTGAGCCGCGCGCGCAGACTGTGGGAGTGCTCGGCGCCGGGTTAACGCAACTCGGCGTCGAGCGCTGCTGTCAGCACCTCGGTGATCTGGTGCAGCTCGGCTGCGGAAATGACGAACGGCGGCGATATCTGGAGCGCGACCCCGCGCAGCAGCCTGGTGATGACCCCGCGCCGGCGGGCCGCGGCCACGACCCGTGCGCCAATGCCAGGGTCGGCGTCCCTGGCTGCCTGGCTGAGCTCGACCGCGGCCAGCAGCCCCGCTCCCGTCCGCACCTGCCCGACGAGCTCGTGCTCGGCCAGCGGCGCGAGCGCGGCATGCAGCGCCGGCTCCAGCTCACGCACCCGCTGCACGAGCTGCTCGCGCTCGATGATGTCAAGGTTGGCGATGCCGACCGCGCACGCAGTCGGGTGCGCCGAGTAGGTGTACCCATGCCGGAACACCTCGGTCGAGCCCGCCCGCCAGAACGGCTCGCAGACCCGCGGGCCGGCCACGACCGCGCCGAGCGGGAGGTAACCGGACGTCAGGCCCTTCGCGACAATCATCAGGTCCGGCTCGAGTCCGTACCGGATGCTGCCGAACCACTCCCCGGTCCGGCCGAAACCGGTGATCACCTCATCAGCGACGAACAGCACGTCGTTGTCCCGGCAGATCTGCTGGACCTCTGCCAGGTAGCCGTCGGGCGGGAAGTACACGCCGCCGGCGCCGATCACTGGCTCGCAGAAGAACGCGCCGATCCGGTCGGCGCCTGCCTGCTCGATGATCTTGGCGAGTGCCGACGGATCGTCCCACGGCACGTGCTCGACCAGCGTGACGAGCTCGCCGAACGGATCACTGTTGGCCGGGATGCCGCCGAGCGACGTGCCGTAGGCGTTCATGCCGTGATAGGCGTGCGAGCGGGCCACGATGATCTGCTTGCCGGGCTTGCCCACGGCGCGCCAGTAGGCACGCGTCAGCTTGGCCGCGGTGTCGATCGCGTCCGAGCCGCCGCCCGGGGTGAAGAACACCTTCGCGTCCTGCATCGGCACGAGCGCGGCTACGCGCTGCGCCAGCGCTTCGGCCGGCTTGCTGGAAAACAGCTCGAAGGCCTGATAGCAGGCGAGCTCGCGCATCTGCGCGGCGGCCGCGTCAGCCAGCTCAGCGCGGCCGTGACCGACATTGCAGTACCAGAGGCTGCCGATGGCGTCGAGGTAGGACCGGCCCGCCTCGTCATAGACCGTGGCGCCGTCACCGCGGACGATCGTGACCGTGTGGCCAGCGACGGCGGCCATGTTGGCGAACGGATTCCACATGGCGGGCACTTTCATGTCGGCGGGCACTGTGGCCGCGCCGTCTGCTGACGACATTCGGGTTCCCTTCGGCGAGCCTCCCTGCCCAATCTATCGACTGCCCGCTGGCCGACGGCGGGCCGGTGCGGACAAGTACCGGCCGTCACAAACCCCGTTATGCCCGGAACGGGGCCGACCCACTGCTCGTCGCCTCCCGCGGTCCCACCGGCGCAACTCGATCAGGGAGCCCCGTTAGCACAGCGAGCCGCCAAGCCAGCGCGCGGCGAGCTGGTCGACCCAGTCGACTGCGTCGCGCGGCTCGGCCGGCGGCTCCGCGACGACGACCAGCTCGGTCACGCCCGCCGCCGCGAGCTCGGGCAGCAGCGCCGGATCGCCATCACTGAGCGCGACCGCGACGCTCAGGTGCCGCACGTCGCGGCCACGCTCGCGGCATTCCTGAGCCAGGACGCTGAGCCGCTCCGGTACCTCGTCGGCCGCCAGGTTGAATCCGTACCAGCCGTCGCCAATCGATGCCACCCGGCGCAGGGCCGCGTCAGTCGTGCCCCCGACGATGACAGGGATGGCCCGGCCGCCCACCGGCTTGGGATAGAGGCGTATCGCCTCGAACCGAACGAACTCGCCATAGAAGCTGGCCACTTCGCTGGCCCACGTGCGCCGCATCGCTGCGATGTACTCCGACGTGCGCGCGCCGCGGCGGGCGAACGGCACGCCAAGCGCCTCGAACTCCTCCGCCGACCAGCCGACACCGACGCCGAGGACGAAGCGGCCGCCCGACAGCACATCCAGGGTCGCGGCCTGCTTGGCGATGATCAGCGGGTTGTGCTCGGGCAGCAGCAGGATCCCGGTCGCCAGCGTGATCCGCCGGGTGTGCGCGGCGATGAAGCTGAGGCCAAGCAGCGGGTCGAGCCAGTCCGTGTCCGACGGCACAGCGATTGTGCCGTCGGCCGAGTAGGGATACCGCGACGTCGGGTTGTCGACCATGACGACGTGCTCGCCGCACCACAGCGTCGCGAAGCCGCGCGTGTCGGCAGCCGTCGCGACCGCTGCGATGACCTCCGGACTGCTGCCATTGCCGATGCCGAGGGCGTGCAACCCGACGTGGATACCGGGGGTGCCGCGGGCGGGGCTGGCTGGCGATGTCACCCCTCGTCAGTACCCAGTCCAAGCACTCCGGCCCGCGTGTCGCGGGACTCAGGCCCGCGCGTTGCTCAGAACTGGTCCTTGAGATCGTCGATCTCCCGCGTCTTCGCACGCAGTTGCTCTGGACGGCGGGAGGGTCGACGTGATCACGCCGATTCCTTGCGGAAGTAGTGGCCTTCGTCGAGGTCGTCGATGAGGCCGGGATGGGTCGGCTGCCACCCCATCAGCTCGCGGGTCAGGGCGCTGGAGGCCGGGCTGTCGAGCCCGAGGAAGCCGGCGAGCCACGTGAAGTGCCCGGCTGCATCGTCGGGAGAGATGGAGACCACCGGCACGTCCAGATGGCGGCCGATGACGTCCGCGATGTCGCGGATCGGTACGCCCTCGTCAGCGACCGCGTGCAGCGTCGTACCCGCCGGGGCCTTCTCCAGCGCCAGGCGGAACAGCCGCGCGGAATCAAGCCGATGCACCGCAGGCCAGCGGTTGGACCCGTCGCCGAGGTAGCCGGAGACGCCTTTGTCGCGGGCGATGGCGACGATGGTCGCCATGAAGCCTTGATCTCCGTCGCCGTGATTCGTCGGCGGGAGCCGCATGACTGACGAGCGGACGCCGCTGGAAGCGAGGGACAGCACCAACTCCGCCGTGGCGCGCCGAGTCTCCGGACCACTGCCCGAGGCGGCCAGTGCCGGGTTATTGCCGTGCCCGTCCCGTTCCGTCGCCACCCGCCCTGGTGTGAGCCCAAGGGTCCCGGAAGCGATGACGAACGGCCGATCAGAACCCGCCAGTGCATCGCCGAAGGTCTCGACGGCGCGACGATCTGCGTCGGCAGCGGCCGCGAAGCCGCCCGAGAACGCGATGTCGTGCTTGAACGCCAGGTGGATGACGCCATCCGAGGCGGCAGCCGCCTTGTGCAAGCCGTCGAGGTCGTCGAGATCGCCGCGATGCACCTCTGCCCCGGCAGCGGTGAGGGCGGCGGCCGAGGCGTCCGAGCGAGCCAGTCCGACAACCTGATGGCCCGCGCCGATGAGCTCGGAAACGACGGCGGAGCCGATCCAGCCGGACCCGCCAGTGATGAAGACACCCATGAGAAACCTCCAGTTGATCGACCGTCCTCCGACAAATAAGACGGTGATGTCAGTTACTGCCATCACAGTATCACCGATGTCAGCCACTGTCATCAGCATGTCAGTCGCTGCCATCATCAACTACGATCGGGGCATGGTGCGTTGGCAGCCGGACAGCCGGGGCAGGCTTGAGCAAGCGGCGATGGAGCTCTACATCGAGCGCGGCTTCGACCAGACCACGGTGGCGGAGATCGCCGCGCGGGCCGGACTGACGGAGCGGACCTTCTTCCGGCACTTCGCCGACAAGCGGGAGGTTCTGTTCGCGGGCGCGGTCGGGTTGCAGGAATTCCTCGTGGGGACCATGGCCAGCATTCCTGATTCCGCCGCGCCGATCGATGCGGTAGCGGCTGCTTTCGAGGCGGCCGGCGCCCTGCTCCAGGAGCGCCGCGATTACGCCTTGCAGCGCCAGACCGTCATTGCCGCGAACGTAGAGCTGCAAGAGCGCGAGCTCATCAAGCTTGCAACTCTCGCCTCGGCGCTCGCCGACGAGTTGCGTCGGCGCGGCGTCGCGGGCCCGGCTGCGATGTTGACAGCCCAGGCGGGAGTCGCGGTCTTCAGAGTCGCGTTCGAGCGCTGGGTCAGCCAGAGCGGCCAGCAGGATTTGCCGCAGCTAATCCGAGACTCGCTCGACCAGCTGAAGGCTGCGACCGCCGGCAGATGATCACGGCCGGCAGACCGAACCCGAGGTGGTGACGGCGGCAAGTGCCTTCGGCTAGCGGACCGGCGCATGCTGCCGCGCGGTCATCGTCAGCTGCCGGTAGAGCGCGGCGGTATCGGGATGCGGCTCGCCGTCTGCGGCGATGTCCTCGATGGCGTGTAGGCACCTGCGCCAGGCCTCGGTCACACCGGCGAGGTTCCCGGCGGCCTGCTCGGCCCGCATGACAGCGCGCCACAGTTGCTCCGCGGATGCCTCGGCCAGCAGGCCGGCCCTGGCGGCCTTCGCGGCGGCCCGTGGCGAGCCGGTGGCGAGCTCGAACTCTGCCAGCGTCTCGGCTGCATCCACGAGCTCGGCCCGGACAGTCTCGGCCAGGGGGATGTCGATCCACCAGAAGTAGCTGCCCGTGAACGGCTGGCCGCTGATCAGCGAGACGGCCGCTCGCAGGTCGTCGGCGCGGCTTGTCGCGACGAGCTCGCGGAACCGGGACCAGTCGAGAGACACGTCGGGATGCAGAATGTACTGGCCGTTGCCCGCGTGGATGATGTACTCCTGTCCGTCCCTTGCAAGCCCCAGGCGCCGTCTGGTCCTGGTGATGATCTGCCGCACTGCGTCGGTGGGCTTTGGGTGGTCTGGGTCAGCGCCGAGCATGGTGCACAGTGCCGAGTTCGACAGTCCGGCCGGAGCTGCCAGCGCGAGCGCCAGAACGAGCTCCGCCTGCTTGGGCTGAAGCTGCTCGGCCGAGCCCCTGATCGTGAACGGGCCGAGGATCGTCACCTCCAGCCGCGCCCATGCGCCACGCTCCGGCCCAGCAGTCCGCTCCGGCGTCGCAGTGCGTTCCGGCGTCGCAGTGCGCTCTTGGTCAGCAGTTCGCTCGGGCGTCGCAATGCGCTCTTGGTCAGCAATCCGCTCCGGCGTCGCAGTGCGCTCCGGCCCAGCAGTCGGCTCCGGCCCAGCAGTCGGCTCCTGCTCCGCGGAGCCGTGATCGCCGTCGCCGTCCGTCCAAGGCGGGTCGACCGTCCAAGGCGGGTCGTCGGCATCGGGCCGCGGCTGGACAGCCGCAGCCTGGCGGATCCAAGGCGGCGCGCTATAGGCGAGGTACGGCTCCTCATCCTGGTCAACGTCGTCCAGATCGGCAGCCGAGGCGAGCAGCGAGCCGATCGCGTCATAGTCGGCGGCCGACAAGGTGCGCGGACGAACCGTGATCTGAAGCGGGACGACGTTGGCCACGATGCCGTCTGGCACCTCCGGGTCCGGCGCGAGCTGAAGCACGGTCGGCGCCATCCGGCCGTCAGCGGCTTCCGGGTCCCCGGCGACGAGCGCGGCGATGCCGCCGGGGCCGTCCTCGGCCACCTGGAGCAGGCGGGTCATCTCTTCGGTCGACGGCTCCGCCCGGCTGATGAGGATGGTAAGTCCCCAGTCCTCGTTGTCCGGCTCAGCGAGCCGCAACTCGCGCACGTCGGCCGGCGCGCGCTCAGCGATCCGGGGCGCCACCGCGGCGCACCGGGCCTGGACCAGGTCAAGCGCCTGGCTGAGCGTCGTGCAGTGATCGGCGCGGCCGAGCTCCTCGAGCTCGTCACAGCCGACGAGGATGAGGTCATACCAGCCGCTCCACTGGCCCGTCGCCAGCTCAGTCGCGATCGTGGTGATGACGCGGTCGATCGCGTCGGACGGGCCGTCACAGCCGGCTACTTGCAACGACTCCAGGTCGAGCAGGAGGTAGCCCGCGCTTGTCGCGCCCGCGGTGATCAGACCCGGCAGCAGATGACACGCCAGTCCGGCCAGCCCGGGCGCACCGGCTGAGCCGGAGTCGCCTGGCACCGTCACGATCGCCGGCAAGTCCAGCTGCCAGCACATCCCCTGCCTGCCTGGGCTGATGGTGAATGGAGCCGGCGGCGCATCCGCGGCGGGCGTGGCCAGCAGCACCTCAAGCGCGTCAGGGGTGACGTGCAGGCCGACGATGTCGGGTAGGTCCTGGCCAGCGGCGAGGATGCCCGCTTCCAGACAGGCTAGAGCGTCTCGCAGGGTCTCCAGCGGCTCCGCCAGCGCGGCGGCCCGCAGCCGTTGCTCGGCAGCCAGCGTCTCCGGCTCGGCCGGCAGCGCGATCCGGCGGCCGCGGCGGCGCTCCTGCCGCTGCCGGCGGCGAAGCCGGCCCAGGCTTGTCAGCACCGCGCCCGCGAGCGCGCCAGTGATGAAGACCGCCGTATCAGGCAGCCGCGTGCCGGCCGGGTCGGCGCTCGCCAATGTTGGGTAGTTGGCCTCGCTGGCGGCATCGCCCATGCGGGCGACCGCGGCGCCGGCCGCGCTTCCGGAGTTCGTGACGGCCGCGGGAGTGGGACCGAGCGGGGGTGGGGCGGCCACGTTCCCGGTGTGATGATGGACGGGGCGCTGATGGACTGCGCTGTGGGTCGCTGCCGGGTGCCGACGTCGGTAGTGCGGGTCCCCCGTGGGATGACCGAGATGCTGACTACTGGCGGCCGCCGATTGGTCGGGCCCGACCGCGACGCTGCCGGGCACGAGCAGCTGCCAGCCGGGCTCGATGAGCGACGGGTTCGAGAAGACCTGGCCGTCAGTCATCTCATGGCCGTAGTTGAGGCTGACGATCTCGGGGTACCGGTCCCCGGCCCCGAGGTAGCGCCGCGCGAGCGACCAGAGACAGTCGCCGGTGTGCACAGTGACGAGCTCGCGGGCCGTGGCGGCGTGCGCAGCCAGCGGGGCCGACGGCGCTTCCGGCGCGTCCAGGTAGCCGGCTGCCAGCGGCGACGTCGGCTGCCGGGACACTGTCGTGGTCACGATCTCCCAGGACGAACTGGCAGCACCCTGCTGATCGCCGGCGCCGTGCGAGCCCGGCTGACCCGCGGCCGTGACCGAGGCAGACAGCGTGATGGCAGACGGCGTGGCGAACGCGAGCGCGGCGAGCGCCACGAGGTGCGCGGCCGCGCCCTGCAAGCCGCCCAGGTGCAGACGTGGCGAGCGGCGGCTCAGGATCGCCGCCTGTGCCTCGGCGAGCACGCTTACAGTGAATAGCAGCCACGCCAGCCACGAGCATGCGCGGATGACGCCTAGCAGCAGGGTTCCATCGTCGCGGCTCGACAAAGCCGTCGCGATACGGTGCCACCCGGCCAGGTGACCGGGCAGCGGCGATCCGCCGAACCGGTACAGCACGACGGGCAGGCAGACCACGACGGCGACCAGAGTCGCCAGCGCTGCCAGCCCAGTAAGCGCGGCGCGTGCGCGAGTGATCATGTCCCTCCTGTCACGCCCGTGACCAGCGAGGCCGTCGCGGTGCCCGTGCTGCTGAAGGAGCCGATCCCGATCAGTGACAGGAACTTCGTTGGCTCGGTGATGGTCACGCTGACCCGGATGGCTCGAGCCCCGACGGCGGCCACGGTGAACTGGTCGTAGCCGGCGCTCACCAGGTAGCTGCGGGCCGCGGCGAGCGCCTGGCTTTGGTCGACGACAAACGAGCCGTTCGCATACGCGCTGGACACGTTGACCGTGGTCGCCCCGGCGCGGGCGGCTTCCTGGGCGAGCGCGACGGCGTCCTCGTCCGCGGTGAGCTTGGCGCCGCCGTCGACCACGATCCCGGCCAGCGCCGCCAGCACGACGAACAGAACGACGATCATGAGCGAGAGCCCGCCCCGCTCGGCATCACGGTTGCGGTCAGGCATGCCACTGATAGTGCAGCGGCGGGTGTGACATATGAGTGACAGGCGCATGCTGGCTCACCGTGCCCGGTAGATGTCGAGCGGGCTGGTGAAGCTGGCCTGCAGCCACGCGCTGCCGGGCAGCCCCGGCAGCGCCAGGTTGGCCAGGGAGACTGTGCAGCTGACGGTCGCCGATACGGTCGCAGGCTCGCCTGGGGCGGTCCCGAACTGGCTGGTGTCGATCACCACGACCGGCGCGCAATCGAGTCCGTCCTGTCGCAGCGCGGCCTGCGCGGTGGCTTGCCCGGCTGCCTGCGCGGCCGCTGGTGTGAGCGAGATCGATGCCTGCCTTGCCGCGTCCCTGGCCGCGGCGTCCACCGAGCCCTGGGCGATCGTGGTGCGGCCCGCGGCGATGACCAGACCCAGCAGCCCGAGCAGCACGGGTGCCAGGATGACCAGCTCCAGGGCGGCGTTGCCGTCGTCGGCGGTTCGCCGCCAGCCTGCCGCGCGAGACCGGTCCGCAAAGCGTGAGCGGTCCGGCACGCGTGGCCGGTCGGGAGCGCGTGGCTGGTCCGCCACTTGTGACCGGTCCGCGACGCGTGAGCGGTCCGGCACGCGTGACCGGCTCGGAAGGCATGACCGACGCGGCGCGCGCCGCCCGCCCGTCATGGCTTGAACTCCTCCGCCGGTGCTTGGACGGTCTCGGACACGCTCGCGACAAGTCCAGGGACGAAGCTGGGGACGCGGCCGGTCACCGTGATCGAGATGGTCGCGCCGGTGCTGCCGGTGGCGGTTGCACGCGGATCTTCGAGGTAGCCCTGACCTGCCTGGCGGGCGAACGACAGTGCTGCGGCCGGGCCCGTGGCACGGGAGGCACCGACAGCGCGCGCTGCGTCCGCGCCTTGTCGAGCCGCGG